>JAUWPZ010000178.1 GCA_030611315.1 Sedimentisphaerales bacterium | reverse complement strand
AGTGAAGAATCTCAATTGCACATTGAAAGTAGTTGTATTGCTAAAGCCGGATGCTTCGCTCCGCTCTCCTATGGAGTCCTTACGGACAGCATGACAGCTTAATTGCGTTACTAACAAATACAATTTTGACAGAATACTAGTTTGCACCAAGCGATTTGTTGGGAATCCGAGCTATTGCGGCCGGTGTGGATATAGGATATTACATGCGCTTAGTTCGATTATGCAACTTTTGTGCAATATGCAGATTTTAGGTTGCCGTATATCTTTGAGGTATGTTTGAATTGAAAGAGACCCGCTTATGAAAAAGACAAACCAAATCTTTATGACATTCATCTTCACATTAACGTTTCTCGGCACAGCGTCGTCTGCGAAGGCTGCACAGCCGACGCCGGAGCAATTAGCCGGGGATATCTTACGGGCATGCAATGTGAAGGGAGGCCTTGTCGTACACATCGGCTGCGGCGACGGACGGCTCACGGCCGCGCTGCGCGCAAACGACAGCTATCTGGTCCAGGGGCTCGACGCCGATGCTGAAAACGTCGGCAGTGCCCGCAAGCATATCCATTCGCTCGGACTCTACGGCAAGGTCTCGGTGAACCACCTTAAAGGCAGGAACCTTCCTTACGCCGACAATCTCGTCAACCTCATTGTATCGGAGAACCTCGGCAGGATTTCGACCGATGAGGTGATGCGGGTGCTGTGCCCGAACGGTGTGGCATATATTAAAAAAGGCAAAATCTGGACCAAGGATGTCAAGCCTCGACCTGCGGACATCGACGAGTGGAGCCACTTCCTGCACGATGCCTCGAATAATGCAGTCGCCAAAGACAGCCGGGTCGGGCCGCCGCGCCGTCTTCAGTGGACGGTCGGGCCGCCGTGGTGCCGCAGTCACGAGTTTATTTCCAGCTTCTGTGCTATGGTCTCGGCAGGTGGGCGGGTCTTCTACGTCATTGACGAGGGCCAGCCGGGCGTTACCGACCTGCGTCTGCCGGAACGATGGGTCTTGATTGCCCGCGATGCTTTTAACGGCGTGCATCTCTGGAGGCACGAGTTGCCCGACTGGCGGGCCGACGAGTGGAAGGGTACCAGTATGCGCGGGCGCCCGCCGAGCGTACCCCGGCGTATAGTCGCCGACGCCGAACGGCTGTATTTCACCTTCAGCCATCGGGCCGGGCTTAGCGTGCTTGACCCGGCTACGGGTAAGATACTGCGAACAATCGAGGGTACCGAGGGCACGCAGGAGATTGCGCTGACCGGACAGACGCTCGTACTGCGGCTGGCCGGGGTGGAAACGGCGAGTGGAAAGGCGAGCGGCGCAATAGCAGCGTTTGACGCCGAGAGCTCAAAGATGCGATGGAAAGTTCCCGCGGCCCAGTATATGTCACAATCACTGGCCGCGGCCGAGGGAAAGGTTGTCTATAGCGACGGCAAGGAAACCATCTGTTTGAGTCTTACCAACGGCGAGGAGCTATGGCGTTCTTCAAGCTCGCGTTCAAAAGAAAAGCGAAGCCGTGATAAAACGTTTATCATCCACGGCGACCTGGTACTGGAGGGCGAAGGCTCGAACATCATCGCCCGTGCCGCGAAGACGGGCAAAATCCTTTGGACTACCCGCACCGGCGGCGGGTCCATGCGCGGGCACGATTTCTTCGTTGCCAACGGTCGCGCGTGGCATGCAGCATCGGGGGGCATCGCCGGCTATGACCTGACCACGGGCAAACCGACCAGGATGCTCGACCCGTCAGACGTCCAGAGCCGCGGGCATCACCTGCGCTGTTATCGCAGCAAGGCGACCGAGCGGTATCTAATAACGCAATTCCGCGGCGCCGAGTTTATCAGTCTGACAGACGAGGGCAACAGCCAGAACGACTGGGTCCGCGGGCCCTGCCGCTACGGCGTGATGCCCTGCAACGGGATGCTTTACACGCCGCCGCACCAGTGCTTCTGCTTCGGCGGAGCGATGATTACCGGGTTCAACGCGTTCACGACGGCTTCGAACGAGAAGCTGCGTGCGATAGGCTCATCCCCGGCCAAAGACAGAATCCGGCGCGGCCCGGCATACGGGCAAATCGGCAATCGAAATTTATCCCCAGGGGATTCGAAATTTATCCCCAAGGGAATCGCAAATCCAAATGACTGGCCCATGTATCGCCATGATGCCCGTCGGACTGGCGCTTCGGCCAGCGAGGTCCCCGCCAGACTCGATGAAGGTTGGCAGGTGAAATTAGGCGGGCGGCTGACGCCCCCCGTGGCCGTGGCAGGGCGTCTCTACGTGGCGGCCAAGGACCGGCATACCGTTTATGCCCTCGATGCCGACGACGGAGGCCTGCTCTGGCAATTCACAGCGGGCGGTCGTATCGACTCGGCGCCAACGGTCTATCGAGGCTGCGTTTTGTTTGGGTCCGCCGACGGCTGTGTGTATTGCCTGCGGGCGTCGGACGGCCAACTGGCCTGGCGTTTCAGGGCTGCGCCTGTTGAGCGGCTCATCGTTGACGAAGGTCAGTTGGAATCCGCGTGGCGCGTTCATGGAAGCGTCATAGTGCGAGACGACATCGTCTATTGCACGGCCGGGCGGTCGAGCTTTCTCGACGGCGGTATATACTTCTACGGGCTCGATGCAAAGACCGGCAAAGTCCTCCACAAGAACCGGCTGGACACAACCTGGGCCACTCGTGAAGATAACGTCGATGAGCCGTTCCTGCCTGCATTCCACATCCAGGGGACGCGCTCCGACCTGCTCGTCGCCGAGGGAGGGCACATCTTCCTCAATCAGATGAAGTTCGCGCCCGACCTCAGGCAGCAGGAGACGCAGTATGTTCCTCATAGCGACGAGGACAAGATTACCGGGCTCGACGTTACCAGCAAGCCGTACGTGGCGGAAAATCCATATCTCAAAAAAGGATTCGATTCGGCGGCGGCTCTTGGTGTTAAGCGAGGCCACATGGGCGACCAGGAAGTGGGCCTGCATCTGTTCTCGACCGGGGGATTCCTTGAGGACTCGTGGTTCAACCGCACGTTCTGGATGTACGCGAAGACCTGGCCGGGATACCAGATGGCTCATATAGCCCCGAAGGCCGGGCAACTGCTTGTCATAGGAGAGAAGACAATATACGCCGTGCAGGCCTATCCGACTCGGAATATCCACAGTCCTATGTTCACGCCCTCAGGCGAAGGCTATCTGCTCTTAGCCGATAAGAACGACAATGAACCGATGCTGGACCACCGCTCGTGGGCCCGCGACAAGGGCATGGGCTTTACACGCAAGAATCCGCCCCAGTGGCACCAGTGGATTCCCATTCGCATGCGGTCCATGGTGCTGGCCGGCAAGAGCCTCTTCATAGCCGGGCCGCCGGACGTCATCGACCCTGGGGACCCGTACGCTGCGTTTGATGGGCGCAAGGGCGGACTGCTTTGGGCGCTATCCGCTGAGAACGGAAATAAACTGGCCGAATATAAACTTCCGTACGAACCTGTCTTCGATGGTATGATAGCCGCCAACAAACGACTCTACCTCTCATTAAGAGACGGCCGGGTCGTCTGCATGAGTGGGCGTTAAATTCGAAGAGCCGGCGGCGGCAAGTTCCCTGCCGAGTACGACTGGCCGAAAAATAAAGGCTCGGTGAGCATCGACGCTCAAACTTAGGGGTTTTTCAAGAAGATATCTGCTTTGTATTGGCATCTATTGTAACACCTTGTTAACACGTGGTTGCCATTCACGGGGTAAATACGCCGATTTTGAGCTGTTAAGACGATTTGATTGACTATTTCGTCAAAAAAAATCTTGCTTGGCAGCCAAAATCGGTTATAATAATTCATAAGTGCCAGGTTATTTTAGGCAGGCACAGGGTTTGGTGAAAATTCTCTGTTGCGTGTTTTGTTTATGGTTGTCTGAGACAGGCATCATCACTCGTAGTGATAAATGTCAGGATGCTGTCGGAGACGACTCGTGCTTCGCAGCGACTCTGCTCCGCACTGCGTAGCTTCAGCAGAGCAGTGAGCGCTGCTTCGCAGAGTAGTACAGGTGCTCTTGCCGTGCTGCGCACCTGGCGCAGCAGGTTGGTATGTAGCTAAGGAGGGCATGTTTATGTTTACCCCGTTAAATAAAATTCTTTGAATTTTAGGCCATAGGCCTATTTATAGTGCTCTCAGTTGAAATTTCCTGTTTGTTCGCGGGTAAGTGGCTTTAGAACAATAAGTTACAATCTTACTCGCGCCAATTTACTACCCTTCAAGAGTATACTTGTCGCCCTGGATTATAGCTTCTGCCTGCTTCTCAGGCAAGGGCATTTAGAGAGAAATCTTGTCAAAGAGCTAATGTGGTGTTAATCCCCGATTATAAACAGTGCGGAAAACAGTTGTGGATTGTTTGAATGAAGCTATTTGCCCCGGCTGATTGCCTTTTTCTTTTGCAGCAGGATAAAGCTCACAATCAACAATATGCTTATTTCTTTGATTGGTTTTTGGGTGCGTTGGGATCTTCTCCAACTCGGTACTTTCTACCAGCTACCTTATCGTCGATTAAATAACCATCAGGAAAAGGAACCGTGAAAATACTATCAGCAAAGTTAGGGTCATTTGCAACAACGTTAGAAGCACGATAGACAAACCTTCGATAGGGTTCGCCAGGCTCGAAAGAGGCCCTTACAGAAGTTACTTGCGTTGGCCACCATATACCGGGGGCCACCTTTTTTAGTGTGCTTACCTTTATAAACCGTATCAGCCGTTCACTCCCATCTTCATATACGCCCGTCCATTTATATCCCAGCAGTGCGAAGCCACGCGACGGGTCGAGCCACCAGCTCTGTTGAGAGCGTTTTGTTCCTCGGGAAGCCATTTTAATACATTTGACCCTCTGAAATACTTCACGCATGAACTCAAAAGAGGATAGAACCTTGGTATTAGGGTCATCGGCCCACCGAAAGAGGTCAGAAAATGTATACCCTTCCTCACTAAAGAAAAAATTTAATGAAAAAGCTCTTCCCGTAAAGCCTTCACACCACCCGGTTGTCAAGCAATTGGGAGCATCAGGAAAAATCTTCCCTTCTTTTATAAGGTGGGTTTTTCCACTATGTCCTGTTGTATGATGGACAACCCTGCCGTACTGTCCATCAAAACCAGCGGAATAGCTGCTCTCTCCATAGGGAGCAGCGCCGTCTCGCCATTTAAGGACTTGCTTATGCATATCTACTCTCACCCTGCCTTCAGGATGCCCCTCGAACCATGCGGTGCACGAGGCGTAAATTGGCGTTCGCTGCCACGGTTCGCAGGGATCGGATAAGTCAGCTTTTGTCTCCACCCACACCTCTGAGTCAAGCTTTATGTTTATGAGACTACTTTCCACAGCCTCGATTTTCGGAGCCAAGTCTGTTAGTTCTGTAATTGAGAGCGCAGACCTTGATTCTTCCGCTTGGGTAGCCACCGAGAAACTCAGTAAAATGAAAGATATGGCGACTTGTAAAATCGCTTTCGCGTACCAAGAATATGTTAATATAAAAGCCAAATTGTTGTTAGCTGAAATTAGCTTTCTAAACATAGCGTAACCCCTTTTTTATACTGAAAAATAGTTAAGCACAATTCTTTTTACTACTCTATAACCTATTCTTCGTACCACAGACGCTATGGACAGGTATATCGCGTACCTGCCAATTCAGAGCCTGTTGCTTCCCTACAATAACAAACCATGCCCATAAAAGGTATGAATATTTCCTTGCACTTCTTTGGCTGTAACTTAACACAATGTGTTGTACCCAAAGAGCAGCCTGGGTCACAGGGAGCACAAACGTCGTTCCAGATTGGCCCCCCAACTACTGTCCAGGAACAGATTGCACCGGGGTTTAGACAATTTGGATTTGTATCCCACATCCAATTGCAAAGCGGATCTTGGACTGGTGGGTTTGTCCAAGTACACACATTACCCCCATACTGATCACACTTTTCAACACACTCCCCATCGCCTACACAGCAATGAGTTTCATTTATCACACCACATACTATGCACTCGCCACCGATGCACACTTCACAGTTTTCAAGGAAATTACATATGTATTCACACTTGCAGTTTACACAGTTCCAGCAGCCCGGTGGCCCGCAATCCGAATCTTCATCACATTCTGAAGTCGGTTTTAATATGCAATCACCGCCCGAACAATTCTGACAAGAGTTACACTTAGTGTTATCGTCTATGCAATAGCTGAATGAACAACGCTCGCAACCGAAACACAAATCATCATCGTCTACGCACTCGCCGCCCTCACAATTCTGGCAAGGAATACACAAACTGGGATCATCTACGCACACACCCGCCTCACAACTCTGGCAGCCCTCACACGAGGGATCGCATTCGCACGCTATCACCGGCACGCTGAGGCTGAATAATAGCAAACAAAGCAGGCCAATTAGAAGTTTTCTTTTCATTTGTTATATCCTCCCAATTCTTCAATCTTAGCCTTTACACCTTCTATACGAGGCTCAGTCGGGTCGGCTGTGTTTATAAATTGCCGATACACCGCTATAGCGGGAGCCAACTGGCCCATTTTTTCGTAGGTCTGGCCCAAGTAATATAATACGTAACTATGTCGTTTATCCTCAGGATATTTCTGCACGAATAGTTCGAAATACATAGCAGCCTCAACCCACCGGCCTTTCTGAAAATT
>JAUWPZ010000163.1 GCA_030611315.1 Sedimentisphaerales bacterium | reverse complement strand
TCGTTTTGGCTCCAGCGAGGACAAGGCTGGCAAGGAAGCAAAACGCAGGCCTACTGGTTGGTAGTCCGAGTTTTGCTGACACCGCCAGCCGAAGCCACAGCCGGCCAAAAATGGAAGATAATTTATTTACAGGTCCTTAGCTTCAGTAAAAATTATTGCTATGACCGCGACAAAATATGTTGGATTATTTCAACTTTCCTGCCACTGCTTCGATATGCTCCGGCCCTGTCCCACAGCAGCCGCCGATGATGCTAACGCCCGCTGAGTATATCCTTTCTATCGCTGCCGCAAATTCCTCGGGTGATACTCTGTAAACTGCTTTACCATCAACCAATTCCGGCTTTCCCGCGTTGGGCTGGCCACAAATCCTCACATTGCTCGATAACGCCCTGGCCGCCGAGACAAACTTCCCGGCCAGCTCAACATATTCGTCAAGCGAGGCCATGCCGCAATTAAACCCGACCGCGTCAACTCCCAGCGGAACTATTTTCGAAACCGCACCCTCGACGTCAACGCCCATCATCGTTCTAAAATCATCGCCGGCCCTGTCGAAAGACATCGACGCAAGCACGGGAAATTCACCGCAAACTGATTTCGCTGCTTCGACGGCTATTGTCATTTCATCAAGTGCGGTCATCGTCTCGATTATAAAGCCATCCACTCCCCCGGCCAAAAGCCCCTTGGCCTGGGCGGCAAAAGCGGCCCTCAATTCATCCGGCTCTAAACTCCCCAAAGGCTCGAGAAAATCCCCGCTCGGCCCAATATCACCCAGGACAAACTTGTCCTCTCCAGCCGCTTGACGGGCAACCTGCGCGCCCGCCTGGTTGATTTTGCCAACATCATCGGCAAGCCCATGCCGTCCCAGGACATATTTGTTGGCGCCAAACGTATTTGTAATGACCGCATTACTGCCTGCCTGCAGGTAGGCCCGGTGAATATCCGAAACAACTTCGGGTGATTCGACATTCAAATATTCGTTGCACGTGCCCGCCTCAATCCCACGGGCAAATAACTGCGTCCCCATCGCACCATCCAACAACAAAAACCCCTCACCTATTTTTTCTCTCAAACTCACTGCGGCCATGATAAACTCCGTCACCTCTTTTGTTTACTAACGCTCTTCAACCCAAATTCCGTTCTCGTTGCGAAAAACGTGCTCAAAACCTCGCGGCTCAGGACGAGTGAAAAGAGCATCTCTCAGCTTCGGGCTAAAATCCGCCGATTTGGCTGATGTAACGGCTATCTTGACCGAATCTTCCTTGCCGCTCCCGGTAATTCTGATAATCTCTATGCTGCCCGGCAGCAAAAATCCCTTGATGCGCTTTTGATAGCCCCGGAGTTTCGCAACAAAGCTGGGCCGCCCATCAACGTCGAAATACTCAATCTTGTGAACCAGATAGTCACACCGGTAGATATGGACCTTCTTAAGAATTCTGCCTTGTTCATTGCGTTTCGTAAGCACATCAAAGGCCCCTTCGTCCGAGAGCGACCAATTCTCCCGGCTGTCTTCATCACCGCCGAGGACCGCAATTCCAAGGGCCTCAAGCACTATCTTCGGGCTAACCATCAACTCTCTGAAATAGATTTTTTCAGACCACCGGCCCCACCAGTAACCGCTGATTTCTTTCGGCCTGATGAAAAACCAGAACTCATCTTTGTTCAAGCCTGCAACAAGGCCCCTTGCGTCGAAAGCCACATTGCCCTGCAAATAAATTTCGCTCGGCGGATTCACCCAGAACTGCACAAAAAAGCTTTCTTTTTTCGGCTTCGGATTGTCCTCAACATAATACTCCAAACGACACCGCCCATTGGCCTTAAACGGCACTGCGTTCTTTGAGCGCTCCGTAAGAACAGATATCGCCTCAGCGACAGAGCCTTTACCCGGACAAATCTTCAAAGGCTTCGCACAGCCTGCAAGAGCAACCGTCGTCAAAACTAAACAATAAAACGCCCTGTAACTACGCTGCATGTGATTCACTCCTGTAAATCCGCCTGCAATATCCGGCCTATCTGCGACGACAATTTCTCTATCTGCTCGGCGTCAAGATGAGGATTCGTCACCTCGACTATTTGCTTATCGGCCGTTACTCTCAAACACCAGGTTTCACTGCCGTCTTTGGTCTTCGTCGAATCGTATTTCAGACGCCTCTTTCTCATCAGGACTAATGCCAGGACAAAGCGAAAATTGACTTTTTCCCGCTCGGTCTCTTTCGCAAGGCGCTCAAAAAAGGCCATCAGCATTTCATCATCGACAAATATCTGTTTCTTCTGGTCGGGATGCGGCATCCTGGTCTTCCAGTAACAAAACGCATCCGGTTTCTGCTGTTCCCAGTAAGTAGGGCAAAAATCTCGCCTTTGCAGCCCTTCTCCGGTCTCTACCAGGGCGCCAAAGTATTCTTCGCCGTACCCAATTTTCTTGCCGCTGCCCCAGCATTGACCGAGCGGCTTGTTAATTTCCCACTCATCCATTCGTTTCTCTGCTATCAAATATGAACGTGAGCATTACAAAGGCTGTTCTCTTTTGCCGAAAACTTTTCTGCGTTAATCATTCAAACTTCAGCCATTCGCTTATATTTGCCGCCGTCTTGGGCCCTATGCCTTTGACGTTCTGCAAATCATCACAATTTCGAAAGGCAGGCCTCCTGCCTCCTTGCCCGCCGAAATTTTCGCGGTACGCCACTATTGCCCCTGCCCGCGAAATACCTATTCCGGGCAACCTTACCAAACTTGCTACAGGTGCATCGTTCGGATTTATCCGGCTCTCGAACACGATTTCGCGTCCGTCAAAAGCCGGGCCAAATCCAACAATGTCCGATACGAAACCCAGAGAGAACAAAACGCACGCGAATACACTAATAACAAACGCAAACGATTGAATCCTCTTCTGCGCGGTATCAGGTTGTTGGATAAGCCTGTCTGTTACCATATTGCCCGGCTTATGTCGTATTGCGTTACTCCTTTGAGTTACGGGCCGCGAGCGGCGATTTATTCACCGACTGAAAATAGCATCGTGCAGTTTCTTCAAGGTTTGAAATGATACTTTGGTCTCAAAATCCTTCGTCAGCAGGCCGCTGTAGGCCAAGTCGCCGTCCTTGGTATCGGTAAGGGTTGAATATGTTACTGTATCGACAAACGGTTTGCTCAGAGCAATTTTATAGAACTGCTCGAGCCACTGTCCCTGCCGCAGCTGGTCCCACTCCTCGTGCCAAATACCGGCAACTTCCGGCCTGTGCAAACCCATTCCGTTTCGGCTTGGAACCTCCACAGCAGTTACATACAGAGGCTTGGCAATGGGCCCAAAGTAATCCAGAATCGATGATATCTGCATCATATCTCGAACGTGCATGCCGGACTGATTCTTGCCGAATCGCATCTGAAGCCCGAACGCATCAAAATGAATCCCGCTCTGCACGACCATATCCATATACACCAACGGCGGAATACTGTTAGGCGTTGCTGCATAATATTCCCCCCACGGGTTGCTGATTTCTATTATCTTTAAAGCCTGGTCGCTGGCCGCTTTTACGGCCATATTGGCTGCACGAGTCATTTCCAATATCTGCTCGAACCTGAACCCAAAATGGTTAAACATATTAAGATTGCTTATAACACACCATGTGCGAATAATGCCGGAATACCGAGCGACCACCTGTGAGACGAACTGATACGCAGTTTCGCGAATTTTCTCAAAACCCACCGCGCTGCGACACAGCCACTTCGGCAGATAATCCGGCGAGAAACAAAGCAGCGGACCCGCACCGATTGCCAATTTCTCTTCACCGAGCACCTCAATACAGGCATCAAGCGTTGAAAAATCGCAACTGCCTCTACGGGACTCTATCTGTGACCAGTTTATCGGTATCGTCACGGAGCCGAACAATGCCAACGCCTTCTCAACATACTCAGGATTACGAATCTGCCGAGGGTCTATCCTGCACCCAAAGCAGCCTCGTCCAAAGTCACGGTTCATACTCCTCGTCTCGAGAAACGACTCTGCCTGTTTTATCGCCAGCTTTTCAGAAAATACTATGGATTCTTTAAGTGATTCGTCCGCCAATTTGGCAGCCAGGGCCGGCTCTTTTATATTTTGAATCGCCTGAATGAACAAATCCTGGGCCTTTTTGGAAATTTCCCCCAGGCCCTCTATGCCGTCGAAAAACGACCAGTCCTCTCGCTTGTTGACAACTTGCATCAGCCTTGCCCGGGCTAACTCGACATTCAAATTATATGGGTGAGCTCTCTCGGGCAGGCAGGTTGTCGGCAAAAGCACCTTGCCGAAACCATCGATAGGCCACAACAAAGCCAGTCCCGATGTTTCCAGATTCGGCCTTTTACACTGGATAAAACCGTTTTTGAAGGTGATGTGCGCCCGGCGAATGCCAATTCCATCGGTCCCGAAAAGATAAGCACCGCATAATGAGAATTTACCAACAACTTTGCCGTTCTGAAAAACCTGGAATTTCACTTCTTACCTCAACTTATTAGCGTATTGCGTTAAGTTTCGTTACCCTGGAACAACCAGACATTTATAACCTGTCTGCCTTATGCTGTTACTATTGCCTGATTATAGCAATTTCATCCTTCAATGCAATCCAAACTTTTGCCTTTCATCGATTCTGATTATTATTCAAGCTCAGCACACCCACCGGAAAATTTTTACTGATATTATAACTTCCCGTCGGTTACAATATCAGCCATAAATTTCTTTCGGTTTTCCTGTTTATGGACCATCGTTAGCTTAAAGGAAGGAGCAAAAATGTTGAACAGAAAAAACCTGATACCCCGGCGTACCTTTATGAAAAAATCTGTACTCGGCGCGGCCGCATTGGCCTCGAACTTTTCGCTCGGCCTCATAACAACGAGGTTATTCGGGTAGGCTCTAAATACAGAGAGCCCGAGTCATAAATACCGTAAAGAGGGTGATTTCAGGAAGAATGAATGAGGTTTAATCCGCCGAAGGCGGACAGCGTTCCGATTGACACTACCGGGATTGTTAGTTTGAAGATACCTCGCTCTGACCGTGCACGCCGTAGTGTTTCGTTTGACGCTCGCAAAGTATATTGTTTTTCTCGATTAGCTTTGCTATCAAACCAAGTTGATTGAGCACTATCTCAATCAAGTCGATGTTTATCAGGGTCGATTCAGGGCTGTATTGCGGCAGAGCAATTATCACATAGCCGCAATTTATTTGGTCGGTAGCCAATTGTGTCGCGATAATACTGCAATCACCTTCTTGAGTTACAACCGGCTCGACGCCATCATCTATCTTCGCGCACAGTTCTTTCAAAAACGACTCGCTAACGTCCAATTTGGAAAATTTATCAGAGTCGCTGGGCCAGCAGTTGCCATCCCTGTCCATAATGACCATAATGGGGCCATGCTCCGGCAAAATGTCAAAAATCTGCCTTGCAATCTGCTCATTCAGCACACGACTCGAAGAAAACAGCGAATCATACATATCCATCAGATTTTGCTCCTTGCTTAACTGTTAATGCAATGCTACCTGCAAAGATTTCGGTATAATTGAACGGCAACTTTCCAAGCCGAGCCTTTTTGGTCTTATTCCGCCGAAAAAGCGCAATCGTTGAGTCTGGAAATGAGTTTATGGGACGTAATCCGCCGAAGGCGGACCCAAACGCCGATAGTGGTTGAACATCAAGAACCAAGCATTGATTTGAACCTGGTCATCAGAAACTTCCTACCGGGGCAGTCGGTTTTTCGTCCCCCCGGAGTGGTGTTATGACCATAAACACGGCTTGAGGGGATATTATAGCGGCTCTGCAAAAAGCGGACCAATTTCAAGAGAGACTGCATCTGTCGTGAGGTAGGTTCTGTGTTGTTGAAATTACCCACAAGGCAAATTCCCACTCCATCCTCATTGGCCCAATTTCCGGGGGTCCCTCCACAATGAGCGCCGGGAACTTGCTTTCGCCACCGAAACGTAACCTCAACCTGGCCGTCGCCGCTGTCTGTGCCGTTACCTATTACGAAATCGTAGCCCACCCCATCCCAATGGTTGCCTTCCCTGTGCCACTTATCAAAGATGGCGGCATTCCCATTTCCTGTTCCAGAATGATGTATCACAATGGCCGTCCATTTCTTCTCCACCCGAGAAGGCGGCAGCCAATCTTTGGGAACATTTCCGTAAACACTCTTCGGCGACGGCTTTGGATTTATCACCCTCGGTTGTATAAGTCGGGGTCTTGAACTGATATTGCCCCGGACTATCTCGGGCACAGGCTCATCATTATATGTACAACCGCTCAGAACAAATACACAACTACAAATAATAAAATTTCTGCCAAACATCCTTCAATCACAATCCTTAATTCGTACCCCCCTGTCCTTGATTCCATTACCGGGGATTAGCTGCCGATTATGTATGATTGGAGCTCAGGTCTTCTATCAGACGCGGTCTTTCCCTGTATCTGACCATATGAATTGCATTGCCGTTCTCGTTGAATTTGACTACATCCATATACGAGCGTATAAGCAAAAGTCCCCTGCCTTGAGGTTTGTAAAGATTAGCGCCGCATCGCGGGTCAGGAACAACTTCCGGATTAAAACCTTCGCCATCGTCGCTAACTGAAACTTCAACTTTATCCGAGTCCATCGAGTAGTTAATTGTAACCTTCTTGCCCGGGTCCATTTTATTACCATGCTTGATGGCATTGATGACAGCCTCCCCCATAGCCAGGTGTACGGCAAAAATGTCATCTTTGCTGAAACCTTTGACTTCGAGTTCAGACAAAACCTGTTTGCACACATCAGCAATAACAGACGGTTCGCTCTCGACCACTACCGAGCGGTTTATTGGCTCTTCTGGCGCCATAACTTCTTCTTCACGAAAATCATCCCCAACAAATCCATTTTACCAAAGATTAGTATTCAAATCAGTTGTGCCCGGCTCCGATTATCAGGCAACCTCTGCCCCCATGAGCAAAGAAAAACAGCCGCTGCTAAGTCTCTTCGGACAAGTCTTTGACCGCACTTTCGACATCCCGGTAAATATCAAAGGCCTTGTTCAGTCGGGTTATCTTAAAAATCTCGTACAGTTTCGGATTTATATTGCAAAGTCTCAGTTGGCTCTCACGCTCACAAATCCTTTTGCTGACTCTTATTAAAAGTCCTAAAACAGCAGAGGATAAATACCGGACATTGCAGAAATCCAAAATCAGATTTATCCGTTCCGACTGTTCAACCACTGACATAATTGACTCTTGAATTGCCTGAATGTCCTTTTCTTCGAGAATTTTTTCGTCTGTAAAAGTAACTATCGTTGCATTCTCGGAGTACTCAACACTTATTCTCGGCTTAATTTCAGCCATAACTATCTCCTAAAAAAGCTTATAAATTCAGGGGAATCCTATGCCGGAACATCTCGGATGTCAAGTTTTTTGCATACGAGGCAGAAATTTTGGGAGTTTTTGCTGCCTCCCGAAAAAACTCCCGTGATTTACTATTTTTGAGAAATTTGTAAATTTCACGTATTCGGAGAGAAAATTCTTGCAATCCGGTACACATAACAGATAATTCATATTGTATAGTGCTCACGATTGAAATTTCCCCCGCCGCGGCGGGTTCGCGGGCAACTTGTGCCCTAGTAGTCTGTCATGATTGAATATGTAGCTTGTCATTCTGAACGAAGTGAAGAATCTCAATTGCACATTGAAAGTAGTTGTATTGCTAAAGCCGGATGCTTCGCTCCGCTCAGCATGACAG
>JAUWPZ010000078.1 GCA_030611315.1 Sedimentisphaerales bacterium | reverse complement strand
TATAACAGATTATATTATATACAACCCGCATTGCCTGTCAACCCAAAAAATGATTTAACTCCCCAAAATACAACAACTTATAGCACTTTTTTGACGGTGACTACTTTTGACGCAGGCATCAAAATTGGGGATTTTCAGGTTTTTTTAGTTTTCTTTTGTTGCGATGTTCGTTTTTGAGCTAAAAACGGGGGTGAGCACGTTAGGTTGTAGGGCTTAGGTAAAGTAGGCAAGAAAAAAGGCGTAAAAAATGAACATAAATTGACAGAAATTTACACTTTTTGTCATAAAATGAACAAGAATTGCAATAAAATGACCTGAAATTGACGTGTTTTGAATCTTAACATTTGTGTCAAGTTGGGAAACATAGGAAGTTTTTTTAGCCACAGAGGTCGCAGAGAGACAGTAGAATTTAGAATGTAGAATGAAGAATGGAGAAGGGAAAAGGGGGAAAGAATTGAGAATGAAGAATTGAGAATGTCGAATGGCAATTGAGGATTCGCTTGGGGATAAACCCCTATGGGATAAATTTTGGGGTTGGTTGGCCATTATTCGTCGCTCGTTGTTCGTTGTGTATCCTGTTTTTTGTCTTTATTTGTTAGATATGTATTATACAATAATAAATGTTATGTGTCAAGTAAATTTTTCTTGGACGCGGATTTAGGCAGAGGATAAGAGACAGACGAGGGATTTGCGATTTTCGAGTTGCGAGTTTTGATTTAGCCGGTAAAATAAACTTGATTTTAGGTATAATATGAGAAGGTTGCATGATGGATTTATGGCCTGTATTGTGTTAGATGTAATTGAAGGAAAACGATTACTTTAGTAAGACTAGTGTTGGCAGGCGAGGATATCATGAGCAAGAAAACTTCCAAAAAGAACACTATCAGGTTAGAAATATCTGGACCAAAAATAACTGCTGATAAATTTACGCGAAGCGTTAGAACGTTTTTTGATTTAATCAATGATGTCGCGACGGATGTTGCTGGAGAACGCGGAGCTATAGAATGGATTGTATCTGTTAAGCCAGGGAGCATTGGCTTATGTGCTACAGCTGAGTGCGTTAACGGCTCGCCACAGCTTGGATCTCGTACCGTTAAGGTATTTGAAAATGGCATTAAGGCTATAAGCAAGAGAACGAGACGTCCAGCTCATTTCTCAGATAATGCACTTAAGAAACTATTTGAACTTGGAAGCATTGTAGGCTTAGGCGACAAAGGATTAGACCACGTCAGAATCGGAATCGAGAAATCGTGGAATGAACTTTCTCCGGCGAGTGTTGCATATGTGGATGAGATATTGGGGACTCCTAGCAGTGCTTACGGAACGATTGAAGGCGAGCTTTTGGCTTTGAAGTTAAAAGGAAGATTGAATTTTTCGGTTTACGACAGTTTTACAGGCAAACCTATAAGATGTTTTTTTGGCGACGAAATATACAATGATGTTATCGCAGCCATTAGGAAACGTGTGTCTGTATATGGGTTAATCCGATATCACAAAAATGGAGAGCCCGCAAGTATAGAAATTGAAGAATTAAGCGTGTTTCCGTCTGAAGAAGAACTTCCCAGTTTTTCTGACATGACAGGAATATTGAAAGATTAAAATGGCCATTATTCAAGTCTATTGGGATGCTAATTGCTTTCTGGGCATATTTAGTGACGAACCAGACAAGGCGCCTAAATGCAGAGGCACAATAGAAAAAGCAGAGAATGGCGAATTAAAAATCAACACGTCTGCGATTACCTTGACAGAAGTTATTAAAATAAAAGGAAAGAAGCGCCTCCTACGTGATAAGGAACAAATGATTGTTGATTTCTTTAAGCACAACTACGTTACTATACACAATGTAGACAGGAGAGTTGCTGAATATGCTCGGCGTTTGATTTGGAAACATTCCTCATTTGCCCCAAAAGATTCAATTCATGCTGCAACGGCCATTCTTCGAAAGATTCCTACACTTAATACATTTGACAACGATTTGTTAAAGTTTGACAACAAACTCGGGAGTCCTAAACTTCGCATTTGTACACCTGATATAACTTATCAAATGGACCTCGGGAATCTATATGACGAAAAGGAAAAATAGGTGGGTGGTCTTTGCTACTTGCACTTTTCCCGCAGGTTGTCGTAGTGGTTTAGAATTCGGTCAAAGGCACTGGATGGGCCGAACATTGATTCGCTTTGCTTTTGAGCACCAGTGAAAGTAGAGAGGATATATTCAACATCGTCTCGCTGTATTCCGTACAAGAGGAAAAAAGCGGCGTCGAGTTGGGCTTGAAGGTCGAGGCGTTCGGCAGGGTTCCATCTATGGACTGGCGGGTCAAACTTTGCAGCTTCGGCCAGTGGTTTCATATCGTTGCTCGTACAGGTAAGTTTTAGAACGCGGTCAGAAATCCATTTCTCTAACGTCTGCCGACTATCCCAAGGACAACGGTCGGCGTAAAAGCCTGGGGGAAACATCGGAAACTGTTCCACAAGGAAAAAATTGAGGTTGACATTACCAATTTTCTGTCTTGCTACATAGTCGAGAACAAACGAATTAAGGTTTGCGAGTAGGCAGCACTGAAGGATTGGACTTAATTTCTTGTCGAACCGAATCAGAGGGGCAGAATTTATGACACCCACAGTCGGGATGAATGATGCGATCATTGTTCGCTGGTTGGTGGGGCTTGTTACGTTTTTGAAAGCTAAGAGTGCTGGCGGTATAGAGTCACCAAGGGCTTTTTCAATAACATCTTTATCAGCCCACCAACGGGGGCTGACAGAAAACTCGGGATTCTGGTGAGCGACAAGAGAAGTCGAATCTGTTTGTCCTTGTCTGAACCAGTTCTCGGGGTTGACAATAACGCTGGCAGCGCGGTGGTCGAAGGCTTGAATCATCTTGGCTTCATAAAGGGGCAGGAATGTTTTCTTACCTTTTTTCCAACGAGCGCCCTCGCGTTTGAATTTTTCGGCTTTGAGCTGGTCGGCGACTTGAAAAAGCTCGGCGTCGTTGGTCTGGTCGAACATTCGTAAGAACTTGATGCCCCAGGGATTACCGCCTTCTTCGCGGTTCTTGTCCACCAGCACAGGCACGCGGCGGTAGATAGCTCTGGTCAGTTCGGCATCTCTGCTGGAGCGGAAAATTGGACAGGTATGCGTATTGGGATTTAGGAGTTTGAAGTCATCGGTAGAAAGTGCAATGTGGCGATTATTGTCTTTTATTTCTTCCATCGTGTGCGCAAAGAAAACGAAATCGGCTAAATCAGACTTAATCTGGGAACCTCCAAAGAACAAGACGCAAAATTTCAAGGAGCGGTGGACATCCGGAAAGATGGCGGCTTTGTTTTCAAAGTCATATAAGCCTATAAGGGATTTGGAGATTGTCAACTTTGAAAAGAAATTTCTTGTAGTGTGATCTGTGGCGATGCCGGAGAGTACAAGTAATCCAACTATACCTTTGGGGGCAACGATACTGTGGGCAAGTTCGGCGAAGACAGCATAGGTATTGATGTCGCCCTTGCCGGTAAGAGGAAATCGGCCTGATTTGCGAACGTGGTCAAGCGTATTTTCGGATTTGGATTTTGCATCGATATAGCGCTCGTAAAAGTCGGGATTAGTTTTTTGGAGTTTGGTAATAAGTTCTCGCCTTGTTGCAGCATTAGTAGCTGAGGCAATTTCGGGAGCAATAGCGTCAAAAAATTCTCTCTCCTGCAGTTTGATTCTTTCCCAAGGCGGATTGCCAATTACGCAATCAAAACCTGGGTTTTCTCTGGAAAAGATTTCTGGAAAGGTTTTTTCCCATTCCATCGCATGTGGGTCGACTTCAGGGTCAGTTACGAGGCTGTTTCCGCGGACGATATTTTTCGAGAGGTCTGCAAGGGTTTTGCCTTTTTGTGCAGAGCGAAGCCACAAGGCAAGTTGTGTGATTTCAGCAGCTTCGGAGGAAAGGTCGACGCCGAACAGATTATCGTGGAGGATAAAGTCCGGGATTTTTTCTCTAAGTTTCTCAGCCAGTTTCTCGTCGTGGAAGGTGAGATTATCAACAATATCCAAGTAATTTTCTTCGAGGACGTTATAAGCCCGGATTAGAAAAGCTCCGCTGCCACAGGCGGGGTCGACAATCTTGATTTGGCGGAGTGTGTCGATGCAATCGGAACAATATTTGATGATTTTAGGGTCGTGATCGGAGGCCGGAATATTTTCAGGGTCGATACCGTATTGGTCAGCAACGGCCTTGATTTTCTCATTTGCTATTTCGACAACAGTGTTATTTGTAATAAAGGTAGTAAATTCTGGAGGTGTGTAGTAAATACCACCTCGCTTACGCTCGGCTGACCCGGCCATCTTTGGCATAACCTGATTATCGGTTACAGTTTCAAACAAAACACTGCGACGAATTATCTCGATGTCGTTAATAGACTTTTCAAAGAGGTGGCCCAAAACATCGACATTGACTTCGTGTCGAAAGTCGTAGTCGCCGATATCTTTGAAGAAGAGGGTCCACTCATCGTCTAGATTTAGCTCGTCAACTTCTATGTCCTTGCGAAATAGACCACCATTGTACGGAGAAATATCTCGCTCTTCGTTACCTTCGTCGATGCTGCGAAACAGGTCGAGAAAGTTTTGCCATTTAGGATTGGTTACACGGTAGAAGGGAGGGACTTCTTTCCAAGCCCTATATATAGAATTGCGGGGCAGGAGACCTCTATCTTCGCAAAATGCAACAAAGATAATTCGATCTAAAAGCTTCTGTGTAATATATATGGCTTTGTCGAGAGATCTTTTGTGTGGTTCTTCGCGTAGGTGCTGGATCAATGCAACTCGGTTGTCATGATAATATTTGTACAATTCATCGCCAACTTCTCGCTCGCGTTGGTTCGTTTTTTCGAGAAGGGCATCGGCACGTGGCGTCTGGCCGGGGGCGATTGGAAGAAAGCCTTCGCGCTGAAATAAATAGTAGAACTGTTCGAATATTTCTTTTTTGCGCAGGTCTTGTAGCGTGAAAAGCTCATAAGCTCGAGGAGTTTGATTTCGGTGGTAAAGGCGAAAGCTCACATAGTTACAGACGATTCCCCAAGGGCATTTTGGTACGGCGTTGAGGTAATCCCAACATTGCTGAACGGGTGTGCGGCCGTTAAACCGATCTCTATCGACATTTACCTTTGGACCTTTCAGTTCAATTAGGGCGCGAGGAGGCTGTTTATGTTCTGATTCAAACAAACCGATAGCAGCATCGGCTGTGCCGCCATTAACAAAAAACTTGGGTTTCAAGTTCCACTGTTTTTTATTTTCAGAAAAGAGGGTGTATCCTAAGGCATCGCCGAAAACCTGAGTCAAGAACTCTCCCTCAAGTGCAGTTTCCTTTTCTTTTTCGAGCTTTCCGCTGGATTCCAAGTCGGCCCACCTGCAGACTATTTCGTATGCTTGGTCCTGGGTCTCTCCTTTCAAGAGATAGCTGCGTGATTCTTGTTTCAGATAGTTCGGTAAGAAAAGGGGGCGATGGGGGCGGTTTTCGCCGTACCGAGCTGTATTGAGTTGAGGAAATAGGACTTTTTCCTTTGAAGTCATTGCTTGCCCTTCACTAACTATTTAGAAAAGTAAAATGAGCGTTAATCCACAAAAATACTACCAAACTAACTCACGACTGTCAATAAATGAAAAAGATGCGATTGTACCGTCGCCGAATCGGCGACTGCTAAACGGAACCCACTCGATAAATCGAGGGGCTAAATACGCCCGGCGAAGGATGCCGGGTTTTTGGTGCCCCCCACCGCGCGGGGTGGGGGCTAAGTGTCAACGCCTTGACGGCAGGCGTTGATTGGGTAACCCCCCATCACTGCCTTATAGGTCCGCCACGGGCGGATCTGCGACAAGCGGGGCGAAGGAAAGTAAAAAATTAAAAGTAAAAAGGACAAAAATCCCCCCAGCACAGGACTGGGGGCTATATATTATAAAACGTGAAGCGTATCTCGTATAAAAGATAGGGTATAGGGTATAGGGTATAGGGTATAGGGTATAGGGTATAGCGGGTTGAGGGTGACCCCGCCCACAGGTGGCAGGGCTAAACGAAGGGGAAGGCCGCAAAAAAATGCGGCGATTTTTAAGATGAGAAAAAACCGAGTCATCCAGAGGAGAACCGGATGACTCGGTAAGCATTTATATCAGTTGTATACCCTTAAGGGTAATAAATTCCCGCGAGTAAGATTGTAACTTATTGTTCTAAAGCCACTACCTGTGGCACAAGTTGCCCGCGAACAAACAGGAAATTTCAATCGTGAGCACTATAAAGCGAATTCACGTATTACTTGATTTTGTGGTCGGAAGGTTTCAAGCCTTTTTTGTAGCCGTCCATTCCAATTTGATTGGGCTTGTATTCGCCGATTAAATCGACCTTGCTCTTAGCGGGGATTTTGTCTTCCATTTTCAAGGCCCAGTAACAGCCATTTACGCAGAGGCGGCGGAATCCTTCACTGAAGAAGTCAAATGAGTGGCCCATAGTGGTAGTGAAGACGCGGCAGGTTTTGCCTGTGTCGCCGGTGTAAGTTTTTATCCAGGCGACGGGGACGGGCGGCTTCTTTGTGTTGGGCTTATCATCGGGTTTCATACCTTCGAGCACCGCACCCATAATAAGCGGCTTGCTGTCGCCGGTGAGGGTAGTGATAGTATAGACATCGGATTCGCCCCAGATATCTTCGCAACCTTTGACAATGGGATGGTCCTGCATTCCTTTTGCGACGAATCCGCGTGTGCTTTCTCTCTGGTGGCCTCCGTAGTGGCCGGCCCAGGTTTCGCCGAGGACCTGCCGTCCCCAGCCGCCCTTGAAATCCTTGTTTCGGAAGCTGTATTTCGCATAGGGGCTGTCCATATTTTTTCTGTAGTAGAAGGCGTGTGTGGCGGTCCTGAAGCCGACGATTGGCTTTCCGGAGTTGGTGTAATCGATGATATATTTCATCTGCTTATCGGGCAGCTCGCGAAAGCGAGTGAACATCACCATCAAATCGGCTTTCTTAAGGGCCTGGAGGCCGGGGATATTGTCCTGTGCGCCGGGGTCAATTTCGCCGGTTTCTTTATTGATTGAAAAGAGGACGGTGCACTTGAATCCGTGGTGGACAGCGAGGATTTTGGCGAGCATGGGCATGGAATCCTCGGAGCGGTATTCATCATCTCCGACGACAAAAACGATGTGCCTGCCTTTGCCGGGTCCGTCCTTGCCTTCGAAAATGACCGCGGGGTCATCGGCCTTTAGGACATTGCCCAGGAGGCAGGTCAGGGCCAGCGTTAAAAATACCCAAAGTTTTAATGAGACTGTGGTCTTGTACATTGTCAGCTCCTTTCACATTTCTTAACATCGCTGAGGTTTTTCAGTTCTGATGTTTCGTATTACCCGACATTACCGAGATACAATCCGCCCAGCTACGCCGCTGAGCCTGGATTCGGCTATATTAACCGAAATTGCCGGGGAGTGCAAGAATTTTAGAATGCAGAATGTAGAATTTAGAATGTAGAATGTGAATTGTGGGTTTTTATATCAACAAGGGACGTCAGGAGACGGAAGTTGCGGCGGCTGATTCGGCGAGAAATGGAGCCATCGAGTTCCGGTCGAGGCGCTTTTGTGAATCCAGTAACTCGCTCGGGGTGAACCGGTCGTCGTTGTCGAATCGGCTGCGAACATTTTCGACCCAGGAAACAAAAGCTTTCACAACTTCGGGGTCGAAATCGTATCCGGATGAATCGGCCACAATTCCCATAGCTTCATCAACAGAGCGCGAGTTATGGTAAGAGCGGTCGGAGGTAAGGGCGTCGAAGGTATCAGCGACGGCGAGAATGCGGGCGCCGAGAGGTATCGAGGCATTGGCCAAGCCGTCGGGGTAGCCCTGTCCGTTCCATTTCTCGTGATGGTGGCGAATGATAGCCACCTCCCTTTCGAGAAAGCTCATCTTCTGAAGGATGCGGACGGCTATAACAGGGTGCTGCTCAATGACACTTCGCTCACGCGGCGTAAGGCTGTCGGGCTTTGTAAGAATCGCATCGGGTATGCCAATTTTTCCGATGTCATGAATCATAGCTGCGCGGCGAATGACTTCGACCTGCATAGGGGGGATTTTCATCGCCCGGGCAATACCGACGGCATAATACATTACGTTTTCAGAATGCCACTTGGCGTAAGCATCTTTTGCTTCAAGGGCCTGTACCAAGCCCCAGATGCTTTGAATAAACATTTTCTCAGATTGCTCCGAGAGTCCTGCAACGCGCCGCTGGAGCTTTTTGATTTTCTCGTTCTCGATGTCGCTCACGTTTAATAGCTTAGACATGGTTTCCTCCCAGAGCTTAACGCAGTTTTTCCCCGCGCTTTTGGCCTCGTATAGCGCCAGGTCGGCTCTGCGGATGACTTCACCGGCAGTACCGGAGTGGTCGGGGAGGCTTTGGGCAATCCCGCAACTGACGGTCATAGGCAGGTCCTTTGCAACCTTGATTTCGCTGACGCTTTTTCGGAGCCTTTCGAGTAAAACCAGGGCATCTTTTGCTTTTGTTTCGGGCATTAGAAAAACAAATTCATCGCCGCCATAGCGTGCGATTATGTCAGGCGCTCTCTTGCAGTTTTTCATACAGGCGGCAAGCTCTCTGAGTGCATCGTCGCCGGCGGCGTGGCCTAATACATCGTTGATGTGTTTGAAATTGTCGAGGTCTATGATTGCGACGGAGAAATCAGATTTGTACCTCTTTGCGCGTGCACATTCGGCCTGAAGCCTATCCTCAAGGAGCTTCCTTGAGCCGACGCCGGTGAGAGCATCGGTCAGTGAAGTGAGCATTGCCTGCTGATAGAGCTTAGCGTTGGTCAGATGGGAATTGAGGATTTTTCTTGTCAATTTGGCCTTGTGAGAGGTCGGCTCGGTGTTCGCGGCGATGGAAGGGGCCAGGCCGCACATGCACAAATACCCGCATAATGGTTCGGCTTTGCGTGATGAGGCTTCCTTGAGCAGCGAAATAGTGAGCGGAATGAACAATCGCGGAGATTGTGCCCCATACTCCCGGCAAGTGGCCGGGACTTTGTCACAGTGAAATTCGGACTCGTCCGATGACTGCGGGAGAGCCTTCTGATTAGGAAGGAAGTCTTCGGGACAGCAACAATTGTTGTAGCTAAGCAGTGAAGAATCTTTGCGTGCAGAGACATCTTTCTGAAAATACAGGACACATTTTTCGGCATGGAAGAGCTTCGGGACCTCCGTTGTGACGATCCCGGCGACCTCATTCAAATCAATGCTCTTGAGACAAGTGGAGAGCATTGCAACTTCCTGGGCCGCCGCCCTATCTTCAAGAAGCTGCTGTGCCATTATATCGCGTGTGGAGACCATTCCCACAACGACTTCGTTATCGGTAACAGGCAAATGGCGAATCTTGTTTGTGGTCATTAACCGGCGGATTTGAGTTGCAGGGGTATCGGGCGAACATGAAATAACCTGAGTAGTCATAATTCCTTCTACTGTGGTCATATCATGGTCAGAAGAATTGACCATGTGGCCGACTATGTCGCGCTCTGTTACGATGCCCGCAAGGGTTCCATCTTCGTTCTTTACGACAAGACAACCGACTTTATTAGTGAACATCTTAACGGCGGCTGCGTGAATGGTATCATCAGGGCTGATAGATATGATTTCTGTGGGATGTTCAACAATTTCAAACATATTCCGGCCCTTTGGTTGATTAATCAACATGAAACGGCCGCTTAAATACAGAATCTTCACGGCCCTACTCAAGATTAATTCATCGGCTTTAATTATCCGTCACTTTAGTCGGGAATTATCGGAAGCGGCGAGAAGGCACAAAAGAGAAGTAAAAAGGGAAAAGGCAAAAAAGAGCAGAGGGGCAAAGACACAGAGGGGTAAAGAGGACAGATAACAGAGGGCAGATGACAGAAGTCAGAAGCCAGAAGAAAAACTGGCCACCTGCTCCCTATACTCTTCCAGCTTACCACCCTCCTCAGCAATCTTCTCAACATCCTCATAGGCAATAGCAACATCTGATTTTATCACTTCTTCATAGAACGTCTCTGTCAATAATGCCATGAACAGCCCATTGCCTTCCCACCAATTCTCCTATAAACTGTTTCCTATATGAGCAGGAAGCCAAAAACCATTACTACCCGAAGCATTGATAAGTTGTTGAAATTTCTTCCTATTTTTGAGCAGAAGGGATACGAGTTCTCCAAATGGCATTCTCCCAAATCCTCTGAAAACGGCACGGCCTATTTTCCCTCTTGTGAATATAGTAGAGAGGTCAATGATTTTATTAAGACCCTCTACAAAGAGAGATTCATTGTTTTTTTCAACTGGAGCAGTTGGCGATATGGAAAGAAGCTCTACAAAAAACCTGAACTCCTGAAGAAAGCGGAAATCGAGACCCTACAGAAGCTGCTTACGGCTCACATTCGACAAGAGCGTTTTTGTGAAGGGCATCTTGCCTGTGTACTTAAGGAAGGACATATCACCACCATCTTACAACGACTTAAAGAAATTCGAGAGAAGATGAAAGACTGAAGAAGTGATATTCCTGCTCATATCTCAACCGTCTCCCCATCCCCCACCATCTTAACGCAACTGCCCCAATGTTCAGAATATTTCTCCGGGGAGAAGGTATGAATGGGAACGATATATTTTGGAGTAACGGCCTTAACAAATTCCTGCAAATCCTCTACATAGGCATGGCCGCTGCAATGAACCTTCAAAACGGGCACATTATTCTTGTCCCAGAACGGCTTTACATCAGGCAAGTATCCCTCCCACATAGAATATATCAAAGTAGTTTTCTCTAAATCTTTCTTTTTTGAAAAAATCTTCCTGGTCAGACAGGCATCTTTCACAACCAGTCTGTTTCTGAGTTCTCTCATCTGCTCATAAGTTATTTTTGCTGATTTAAATTTAAACAAACTCTTATTTTCAGCCATTTTGTCTGTGCAGCGATTAGGAACAAAGAATATTCTTATGTTCCGGCCCCAGTCGAACTGAGGTATGTGAGGAGAAATCCTTTTCAACCTGTGCAGAATAGAAGCTGTATAAGGGTCTATTACAAAAATCCTATTGCTTCTCTTACAAGCCTTAAAAACAGATACTAACCTGTCAATATTCTGAGAGGAACAGGCCAAGAAACACAACTGCTCTTTATCTCTGAATAATTCTACTAATCTATCTTCTACCTCCTGCTCAGTTTGATACTGTCCTTTTGCTCTGCCAAACATCGAGCCTTCAAGGATTAAATATGAAATGTCCTTTGGAGGCCGTTTCAGCATATTCTCAAATAGAATGCTCTTTCTTCCATGCCCCCTGAAATCACCTGAATAAAAGATTTTCTTGCCTTCTGCCTCTATAAGAAATGCCAGAGCAGCAAAGCCGGAGTGGTCAACCAAATATGGCCTTATCTTGAAATCCCCTTCCCTGAACTGCTTCCAAACCGTAACTGGTTTGGCGTTTGTTGCCTTGAAATCCGTCTGCCCGAAGAAATGTGAGACTTCAATCAATATTTTACAGCCTTCGCTGAGATAGATGGGAATGTCGGGATGGACGAAAGGCAATAATCCATAATGGTCCTGATGGGGATGACTCAATAAAACTGCATTAACGGTCGGATGCTCACCTTCATATAGTCCTTCCATATCCGGCAACACACCACTCTTGATTAGATCCTTTTTTGATTTGCCCTTGACCTTCCTGGAGTCAAATCGCCCCATATTCTCATCAACAAGGGGCAGTCCAAAATCAATCAATATTCTGGATTGCTTTGATTGGAGTTCTACACAGGAACCACCAATTTCTTTTGAGCCTCTGTGGATGGTTAGCAACATTTGGCAGCTTTCCACATATTGTCAATTTTCACGGCAGAAATATTTCCGATGAAGTAGTGTTGAATTCCAGCAAGACTTTCATCCTCAAGGAGCAGCCTCTGCATACGTCCTTTCTGTTGGTCTCTATCATAGCCAAAAACAAGCAGAGTTACTTTTTTATCTATGCTTTCCGGCTCAGGAATATCACAGTCGAACAGAATGTTCATGATTCTCACGTAGTTGCAGTATTGGAAAAGAATATCTTTGCCCTCCTCCTGAATCTGTTCTTGATACCGCTGAACTTGAGATACTACTTTTGGTGAAGTTCCTTCCACCGCCCACAGCTCAGAATTGGAGTAATGCTTCGCTTCATAAAACCTGAGTTGCTTAGCCTTCTTGTTAAAGAGCAAGATGTCAATACGATCCTGAGACCTTTCTTTCGATTTTGCCTTGAATGATATTTCAATATCTAAAACAACGATATCTAAGTCATTCTTGGTGAAAGGGTACTTATGATAGAGCCTTGAAACACCCTCAGCTTCGACACCAGAGTATAGGGAACAGTTCTCCTTGATCTCTTCATATCCATCGAAGAAATTGGTAATGACTTCAACCTTCTGGTGCAAATCTGACTCTGAAATATAGTCACTGCCAGACCTGATGGCGGAAGCATATTTCTTGTGTGTAGAAAATCCTTTTTTATTTGTATAGGAAAAAAGGTTCCCCCCTTTATAATAAAAACATAGATATTCTCCTCTAATCGCAGGGAATACAGTTCCTTTCTCAATATCCGGACATAGTTTTTCCGTGAACAGTTTATTTCCCAGCAATCCATTGATTGTAACATTGTCAAGATTTCTTTCGAACATGGCAAATCTCCCTGTTTACAGAACCTCTTTAACTTGCTCTTTAGGCCGTAAGGATTGGGGATGAGTTTCTCCCTGACCAATCTATAGTCCCTTTGGCTTAAACTACCGATATATCGGCTATTTCCGCAGCGAGCTTAACGCGGTCAATGCTTCTTCGATACGTAGTTGATTGAATGGGAAATCCTCATTTTATAAGGGCGTGGGGTCAATGTTTTATTGTCGAGGAGCAGGTTGTTTTTCCTTGTTTTTCGAGGTATCGCTGGTGATGTTCCTCGGCCTTGTAGAATTTCGAGGCGGGGACGAGCCGGGTTACGATGGGCTTGTCGAACCTGCCGGATTTGCGGAGTTCTTCCATCGAGGTTTGGGCGAGAGTTTGCTGCCGGGGGCTGTGATAAAAAATGGCGGAGCGATACTGTGTGCCGACGTCGGAGCCCTGGCGATCGAGGGTGGTCGGGTCGTGGATTTTCCAGAAGATTTCGAGCAGGTGCTCGAAAGAGACCTTAGCAGGGTCGTAGATTATTTCGATGGCTTCTGCGTGGCCTGTTTTGTCGGTGCAGACGTCTTCGTAAGTAGGATTTTCGAGGCGGCCTGCCGTGTAACCGACTGAGGTTGCCCGGACGCCTTCGACGTTTCTAAAGGAGGCCTCGACACCCCAGAAGCAGCCTGCGGCGAAGGTGGCTTTTTCGTATTTGTCGGATTGAGTGGGCTGCTTTGCTGCGTTGAGAGTGTTGTTTTGTTTATCCGAACCAGCCATATTTTCGGCTCCTTCTTTGTCACAGCCGACAGTGAAAGCGGCCGTGATGATGAACGCCAGCAGCGCTACGGCTGTTGTCGATATATTGGCCACGCGTTTCATAATTATACCCTTCAGGGTAGTAAATTCCCGCGAGTAAGATTGTAACTTATTGTTCTAAAGGCACTTACCCGCGAACAAACAGGAAATTTCAACTGAGAGCACTATATATCTATCGGCCGGATTAGAGCTTTGTTCAAGGCTTTTTGATATTCTTCACGTCCAAAACGAAAACGCCCCTTCCATGGGTCCCGATAACCAGCTCGTATTGGCGTGGATGGACGAGGAGGTCGTGCACAGGGGTCGTGGGTAAATTGCCGCAGAGAGAGTGCCAGGTCTTGGCCCCGTCGATGGTCGCATATACTCCCAAATCCGTGCCTACGTAGAGAATGTCCTTGTCGCGAGGGTCTTCTGCTATGACGTTTATTGATTCGGCGGGAAGATTTGCGACGATGGATTTCCATGTTTTGCCGGAATCCTGCGACATATAAAGATATTTTTCAAAGTCATCGTTACGATAACCGGTCAAAGAGACATACGCCGTATCAAGGTCATGTCGAGAGGCGGTAACGCGGCTTACCCATTTGTCGGGGAGGTCGGCGGTTATATCCGTCCAGTTTCTCCCATCATCTTTAGTTACCTGAACCTTCCCATCGTCGGTCCCAATATAAATCAAGCCGGCCTTGAGAAGAGATTCGGAGATTGTGGTTATCGTACCGTAGGGGACGTTGCCCTGTTTTTCCGGGCCGGGAGAGGTGGTCAAATCACCGCTGATGCAGGTCCAGTCGTCGGCCCGGTTTATCGATTTGAAGAGCTTGTCGGCTCCGTAATAGAGGGTAAGGGGATTATGATGAGAAATAATAAAAGGAGTCATCCAATTGCGTCGAAGGGCCGGGCCGCCTTTCGGGGATTTGGGCGCTACGGACTTTGTCGAGCCGTCTTTCATATTTTTGCGCCTCATTGAGCCAAACTGGTGTTCATAATATATGGTTTCGGGGTCGGTCGGGTCAACATAAGTAAAATAGCTGTCGCCGCCTCCCCATTGGTCGAGATAAACGTGCTTCCAGGGGGAACGAACGCCATCGGTAAGGGTGTAAGCGGCCGGGCCGAAAAGAGCGGCATCGTCCTGAGTGCCGATGTAAACATTGTAAGGCTCTGCCATATCGACGGTCAGAGCATATACCTCGGCGACAGGTATATTGTTCAGGCGCAGCCAGGTTTTGCCGCGGTCGTAAGAGGTGTAGAGTCCGCCGTCAGTTCCGTCAATCAGCCTGTCGGGATTCAAAGGGTCAATCCATAAATCGTGGTGGTCCAGGTGAATGACTTTGGCATCGTGCGGGAGGAGATTTATTATTTTCCCCTGGTTCCTGGCGTATGTCTTTCCGCCGTCATTGGATTGGAGCAGATACGTTCCTAAAAGATAGATTTGATTTTCATCGTCGGGCGAGACCCTGATAAGGCAAAAAGCATAGTTGATTGATGTCTGCAAATCGTCCTTGTTGACCTTTTTGAAGGATTTGCCTTTGTTGTTCGAACGATATACTTCACCTGCGATGCTCTTCTTGCCATCGGGGCGGATGTTGTGGTTGTCCACAAGCGCGTACACGACATTCGGATTGGATTGGGCAACGGCAATGCCGATACGACCGACGTTTTTTCCGCGAGGCAGACCTTTTTTCAACTGTTTCCAAGTGCTTCCAGCGTCCGTGCTCTTGTAAAGCCCGCTGCCGGGGCCGGCTGCGACGTTGTTCCAGGCTTTTCTGTCCCTCTCCCACATCACGGCATAAAGGATTCGGTTGTCAACAGGATCCATCACGACTTCAACGCAGGCAACCTTGTCGGAGATATAAAGGATTTTTTCCCAGGTTTTTCCGCCATCGGTGGTTTTGAACAAGCCCCTTTGCTCGTTAAAAGAATAGTTATGGCCTATCGCGGCGACGTACACAACATCGGGGTCAACGGGGTCAATGAGCACCCTGGCAATATGATGAGTGTCGTCGAGCCCCATGTTCTGCCAGGTTTGGCTGGCGTCAACGGACTTGAAAACGCCTGTTCCCGCGAAGGAGCTTCTGGCCATAAGTACCTCGCCGGTGCCGACCCAAACGACATCAGGATTGGATTTTGAGACGGCAACGGAACCGATGGTGAAGGTCGATTCATTATCGAAAATTGGTTTCCAGGTGGTGCCGTTATTTACGGATTTCCAGAGATTTCCGGAGCCAACGCCGATGTAAATGGTCGAGGTGTAACCATCCGGGCAGGCAATACTCTCTATCCTTCCGCCTTGATAGGCAGGGCCGACGGTCCGCCATTTCATTTTTGCAAAGAGCGATTCTTCTCTGAGCTTTACGTGATAGTCCCAGGACTTTGCGCGAGATATAGGGTCGGTGGGTTTGGTTTGTGAAGGATTACCGAGGGCATCGGAACATAATGAATTGAAAGCTACCAGAGCGATGCCAAGAAATCCGACAAAGGGAACGCTTTTTTCCAAGAGACTCATTCGTTCGAGAATGTTCCGAAATTTCTGAGCTAAAGAGTTTTTCATTCGAGGACCTTTCACGATTTTTATTAGAGTATAGTTCTTCGGAGCGAGTCGCTATTTTCTCTTTTGCCGCCGTTTTCGCAGCCAGGTCGAGAACCAGAGGTACAATCCGCTGATGGTCAAAAACAGAAGTCCTGCTCCTGCGGCTGGCATAATCACATCGTGCAGGGAGTCGGCGTAATAGGAGCCATCGTGCAAATCTTCGAGCAAATCGGACGGGCGCCAGGCGGAGCTGAGAATTTTTCCGGTGACAGCGTCGATTTGAATCTCGGCATAGTTGTGCTTTGAGTGGACTTTGAATACTCGATTGCCCGGGCGAAAATCAATCCGGTCGATGTCATCAAGGGTCCGGAAATTCGGGCCGCCCCGGCTGAAGATAATCTCGAAGAGTCGCGAGGTAGGGATAAAATCCTCAATTTGCCCTTCGGCGCCGGTCCGGGTGGGAGGCTGTATGCAGGGAAAGTTCTTCTTTTGCAACAGTAAAATGCCGGTAACCGCCATATTCAAAAAGACTAACGATAGTAAAATCCCGGCCCATTTGTGGGTCCTGCGAAAAAATTGATAAAGTCCCATCGGTTCAACATCTCCCGGCTGAAATATTCAATACACTGATTACGAAAGATTTATTATATGCAACATCAGGGATTCATCAAGAAAATTGTGATTCGTGAATCGTGGGGGTGCGACCAGATTTTCTGGCGGGGCGATTTCTTCGTGTCATGCTGAGCGCAGCAAGGTGAAGCGAAGCATCTGGCCAGAGAATGAGATGTTACTGACCAAGCGAAGGAGCCTCTCGGTCCGAAAGCCGGATGCTTCAC
>JAUWPZ010000015.1 GCA_030611315.1 Sedimentisphaerales bacterium | reverse complement strand
GTGAAGCATCCGGCTTTCGGACCGAGAGGCTCCTTCGCTTGGTCAGTAACATCTCATTCTCTGGCCAGATGCTTCGCTTCACCTTGCTGCGCTCAGCATGACACGAAGAAATCGCCCCGCCAGAAAATCTGGTCGCACCCGATAATATCAACTTTGTAGTTTTGCCTGCTTAGTTTTGGGTTATAATAGGGTTTGTCAGGCTATTATATAGTGCAGATTATGGAAAGAAGTGGAGAACCGTCCAATGGACGATTTCGAGCGTTTTAGACAACTTATGAACGGCGGTTATCCCTGTATATCCATCGCTACGCACGAGGAGCGGTATGCCCTGGAAATAGTGCGGCAGACAGCGATGAGTATGGACCGTGATATGTGGATATGGTCGGTCGCCGAGGGAGTTAAGGAAGGCATTCTGGCCGGCAGCCCCGGTATAAACAGTACCGATACACCCGCGGCGGGCCTGGCGAACCTTTCCGGCGCCAAACCGGGTTCAATCTGCGTAACGCTCGACTTAGCCGAGCACCTCAAGGGCGGCAAGGCGCTGCGGTTTTTGCGAGATATGATAGAGAACTACGACAAGACCGGCGTAACAGTGGTAATGATAGACAGCACCGACAAAGTGCCCGACGTCATAAAATCATATACGAGGCCTTTTGAAATCTCCTTTCCCGACGAAGAAGAACTCAAGGGCATCATCCGCGCGACGCTGCTGCGCCTGCACCGCAAGAAGCCCATCGAGGTCGGCATTACCAAAAGAGGCCTGAATACAATAGTACGCAATCTTCGCGGGCTGACCCGGCGGCAGGCGGTGAGAATTATCAGCGATACGGTAACCGCCGACCAGCGATTCGACGACAATGACATAAACGTCGTAATCGCGAACAAGCGGCAAATGATTCAACAGGGAGGTCTGCTCGAGTACGTCAAGACGCCGCTGGACCTGAGCGAAATCGGCGGAATGAGGCAGTTGAAGAAATGGCTCAACCAGCGTAAAGACGCATTCGGCCGGGATGCGACCGAGTTCGGGCTCGAAGCGCCGAGAGGCGTGCTTATGCTCGGCGTTCAGGGCGCAGGAAAGAGCCTGTGCGCCAAGGCAATCGCAACGGCGTGGCATCAGCCGCTGTTGAGAATGGATCCGGGGGCGCTATACGCCAGCTTTATCGGTGAATCCGAACGCAACCTGCGCGAGGCGCTGCGGCAAACCGAAGCGATGTCGCCGGTGATTCTGTGGATTGATGAAATCGAAAAGGCATTCGCTTCGGCTGCCAGTCGCAGCGCCGACGGAGGTCTGTCGCAGAGGATGTTCGGGAGCCTTTTGACGTGGATGCAGGAGCATGAAGCGCCGGTCTTTCTCGTTGCTACGGCCAACGACATCGAGGCGCTGCCTCCCGAGCTGCTTCGCAAAGGGCGATTCGACGAGATATTCTTCGTTGACCTGCCGGACAAGACGGTGCGCAAGGAGATATTCGCCATCCATCTGAAGAAACGCGGACGGGACGTGTCGAAATTCGACCTCAAGGCCCTCGCCGAGGCATCCGAAGGCTACAGCGGTTCCGAAATAGAACAGGCCGTCATATCGGCCCTGCACGAGGCCTATGCGGACAAAGCCAAGCTGGATACGAGCCGAATAATCTCGGCGGTAGAGACTTCACCGCCGCTGTCGGTAACAATGGCTGAAAGCGTACAATGCCTGCTTGCCTGGGCCAAGGGCAGATGCGTCCCGGCTGATTGAAAAACAATTTATTTTTGACGGGATTAACAAGATTTCTTTTAAATCGTATCTTATCCTGTAAATCCTGTCCGAAAAATACGAATTCCTATACACTCAAGTTAGGAAACTTTGGGCTTTTATCTTTTCGAGATTTATCTATAATACAGCCTGTAACGCAAAAAAACGATTTGAGGGTACTGGTATGGTAAATCGCAGTATATTGGCTCTGGCGGCTGCTGGCGCAATTCTGAGCGTACTTCTGGGCGGCTGTGTCGAGAGAAAGCTGACAATCAACACCAATCCATCCGGTGCGGTAGTGGTGCTAAACGATGAGGAAATAGGCGAATCGCCCGTTACGGTGCCGTTTAACTGGTATGGGGATTACAACGTCCGAATAAGTAAAGAGGGCTACCAAACCTTAAAAACCCACCGCGAACTGGAAAGACCCGGGCATGACAAGTTTCCGTGGGATTTCTTCGCACAAATCCTCAATCCGAAGAGAATCGTCGATGAGTACGAATGGATGTTCGAGCTGGCCCCCAAGAAAGAAATTAGCCGGGAAGAACTCATCAAAAAAGCCCAGGAACTCAAAAAACAGCTGGAATAGCGCTCCACAATCACACCAGAGACCAAAAGCAGAAGGCCGCAATGGCATATTCGTATCGCGTCGTGCGTATATCGTATTGCGTACCAAGAGACTTTCAACTGCGTTCAGAATGACAGACCGTAACTTGTCACTCGTGGCCCGTAACCCGATTACTTACAGCAGATTATCCCTATACCAACCTATTGCCAGTTTCAGGCCCTTGTTAGCGTATATCGAATAGCGTGCAGTGAACAGGACGGAGGTTACAAAAGGTTATCGCGATACCAGCGAATAGCTTTTTTCAACCCCTGTTCAAACTGCACTATCGGTTTGTAGCCGATTAGTTTTTTGGCGGCGGTAACGTCGGCGAGGGAATGCTTTACGTCACCGGGGCGTGGGTCGGTATATGTCGGCTTTATGCTTTTGCCGAGGGACGTGTTAATCATATCAATAATCTCGTTGACAGTTACGGCCCGGCCGCAGGCGATATTTATTACCTGGCCGGCGGTTTGCTTGGCCCTTGCGGCGAGTAAATTGGCCTCGACAACGTTGTCAATATACGTGAAATCTCGGCTCTGCTCGCCGTCGCCATAGATAGTTGGCGGCTGGTCTTTTATTATAGCGGTAACAAAAGCCGGTATGGCGGCGGCATACTGGCTGGTCGGGTCCTGATTCGGACCGAAAATATTAAAATACCGCAGCGAAATAGTCTCAAGGCCGAATACATCGGAGAAAACTTTAGCATAGTACTCGCCGACGAGCTTGGCCGCTGCATAAGGCGAAAGAGGTCCGGGCAGCATGGTCTCGACCTTTGGCAGAGTCGGCGTGTCTCCGTAAGCTGAAGAACTTGCGGCGAACACAAAACGTTTTACTCCGGCATCGCGAGCGGCCAAAAGAAGTGTGAAGGTCGCATCGACACAGTGCTTGTGCGTTGCGGCAGGGTCGTCAACGCTGCGCGGCACCGAGGGCAAGGCGCCCTGATGCAGAACGACATCGATATCCTTCATCGCCTCACGGGCGGCTGCCTCATCGCCCATATCGGCTTCAATAAACTCAATTTTGTCTGAAACAGCGGCAAGGTTGCTTTTTTTGCCTGTGAGCAGATTATCAATGACCCGAACAAAGCATTCTTGTGAAACCAGTTTGGCTGCGATATTCGAGCCGATGAAACCGGCTCCGCCGGTGACTAAAAACTTCTCCATTAAGCTGCCTCTTAAACCAAGCTTTGGTGTATAAAAAGGTTCCCATTTTGCGGATTATCGCAAAATGGGAACCCGATATTAATATCAGCTACTGCCAAGAAGCGTTCCTAATCCCTCAACGCCCATTTTCACGTTCGGGATTCTTTTTAGGCCGTGCCAGCAGCAGCGAGCTGCACCTTTTGATACTTTCTGTAAGACTTGAACTGCTCCTGGAAATAGCCACCCTTCATAGACCTTACGCCGAAGAGCACACAGCCAACTACCGTGGCGCCGACTTCTCTCATTTCGCGAATGGTCCTCAGAGCGGCGCCTCTCTTTGTAGCGGCAGCATTAAATACCAATAATGTCGCATCAACCAGCTTTGCGAAGACCTTGGCATCACTGACAAGCAACACCGGCGGTGTGTCAATTATAATATAATCATAGTTGTTGCGCTGCTCTTTCAGCAGTTCTTCCATGCGTGTGCTTCCGAGCAGTTCAGCCGGATTACTCGGCACCGGCCCCGAATCGATTATATCAAGTCCCTCAATACCGCTGGACCTTACCGCATCATTATAACCGCACTGCTTGGTCAGCACACTGCTCAAGCCGAAATCAAAACTCTCGATTCCCATGTCTTCGCCTGCCGACTTCGGAAACAGCGTATGCAAGCTCGGCTGCCTGAAGTTAGCGTCTATCAACAGCACCTTCTTGTCTTCAGCAACAAAAGTTGCCGCGAGATTAGCGGCCACCGATGTCCTGCCGTCCCCTGCCATACCACTGCCGACAAGAACGGTCTTCAAAGATTCCGCCGGCGTGGAAAGTTTTAAGTTGGTCCGACACCGCCTGTAGGATTCGCTTATAATAGAATAAGGCGCCTGACGGACAACGTGACAAAGCTCGACACCCCGAACCTGGTTATCTTCAGCCGCATCAGGAATAACACCCAGAAGCGGAACATGCAAATATCTTCCTACGTCTCTTGGCGTCCTCACGAGGTCATTGGCCAACTCAATAAGGAAGGCAAGACCCACACTAAGGAGAAATCCCAGCACCGCTCCACTGGGGCACCAAACGTGCCACTGCCGGGATAGCACCATATCCAAAGGTACCGGAGCATCTCCGGTTTTTCTCACCTTAGGCGTCTCCGGGTCATCATGTATTATGTTCAACTTCTCGATTTGCTGCTTGATCGAGTCAAGCATTATGATTCTCTCGTCTCTTCGAGCCACCCGCTCCGCATACTGTATGCGGGCCATGTCAAGGTCTCTCTTTTCATCTTCCGCTTTCTGCCGCAATTTTTCCAGCTCCATAGACCTCTGCTGCAACACGATCAAGCCATCATTTGCATTTTCGAGATTCGCCTGCCGGGTCCGCTCTGCAATTTCTTTTCTCCTCTTTTCTATCTCCTCGCTGATTTTATTCATGGTATCCTGCTGTTGACGCATTGTTCTGTGATTTAGCCCGAGCCTTGTTAATTTGCCCTGACGGTCAGCCTCTTGAAGAGCAAGCTGCTGAGCAAGCAAAAGCATAATAGGATCATTCTGTATTAGAATTTCAACCTGGTCGCTATAAGCCCCCTGCGCCTGTTCCACATAATTTGCTACGACAGCTCTAAGCTGGCTTATTGCCAGAAGAAGATCACTCTGCTCAAGTTCCAAATCATTCAATCTTATTGTGATTGTGTGCCTGTACTCGTAGCCGGCAGGCATATCAAGATCATATATATTCTTATCCCTACGAACCGCATCCAACTCCGCGTTGGCACGGTCCAGCTCTGTTTGAACAATTCTGAACCGATCATTAAGCTGTGTCAGCTTTCCTTTGATTTCTGCTTTTTTAGTAACGCCTTGTTGACCGACAAACTGGTCCAACATTTCGTTGACTATCAATGCCGACTCTCTATCGGCGTCCTCGCCACTACAGGTCATTGATATCTCGACAAAATCACCGTCTCTGTAAGCGACAGCCTCAAAATTGCGCTCCAAATCCTTAACGCGTTTTCGCTCATTGCCTTTGCTTCGAAACCACTTGGTATTCTTAACTTCGTCGCTCCCAAGCAATCTCTGCAAACTACTCTGCTGTTTGATGAGGCTGGCTATTGTCAGACGATAGCCGTATCGAATCTCCTTCTGGACCACAGCTGGCTCAATGACTGTAGGGTCTACATCGACGGACGGGAGAACTTCCATATAAGTTCTCGCGGCATATTTTGGGCTATATTCGCGCAAAAGATACCAACTGGCGCCGCCTATTAACAAACCCGATATAGTCAGAGCAACAATCAACAACACGTGCCGTCGCAATACGCCCAGAACTTCTTTAGGTGTCATCCCGGCAGCAACCGGGGGCTTACGCCCAGCCGGTGCTGTTGTTTTATTTAAAGCTATTGGCCTTTCTTCAACCATTTTAATCTCCAATCAGAACTAAGCAAATAAAGCAAACATCTTATCATTATCACGTATATTTTTCCGCACGATGCGTCAGGTACGGCACATCATGGCGAAAGACGTTCAATAGCTTTCTGTATTCGCTCCTTACTTTTCGCTGACAACCTATTTGCTCCCGCTTCCAGCGCTTGCTTATAAGCAGTGAGCGCCTCATTTTTTGCGTCAAGTTTTTCTCTTACCATACCTAAATGTTCATATACCTCCGGTGGTATGGAAATTTGGTCCCGGTCATACTGTTGTATTGCGGCCACCATGGACTCGGCAGCCTGCTGAGTTTTTCCGTTTTTATACAACACATAACCATAAGTATCCAAAAAAGTCGGCTCGTTCGGCTTTAAGCCAATTACCTGCTGGGCACACTGAAGAGCCAGTGGAAGCCTTTCATTGTTCTCAGCGAGCATATACGCATAATTATTCAGAACACTGATATTATTCGGCATTTTAGCCAATAAACTTTCGTAATCTGTGATAGCCATTTCAAGATAATTATTATCGGAAGTTTTTTCATATGCCATGGTCAAGATTTCCGCTCTTTTCAGCGTGTAATCAATCATGCCCAAGCTGCACGGGTCGGAGAGTTGAATGCACTTATCAATATACACGATAGCCTTGTCGTACTGGGAGTTAATCTTCGCCAGGTTAAACAGTGTAAAATAGGCGGCGAGCGAATCAGGGTCGGTTTCAAGCTTCTGCCTGCAATATCTTGAAACTTCATCAGGGCCGAGCATCAGGAACATTCTCAGCAAAACTTCCGAGGCAAGCACCTCATTGGTTCCCGACTTTTCGACAGCTTTTTGGAAATATTCTGTGGCGGTTTTGCTATCATCAAGCTTCAACTTCGCCTCAGCCATTCTTAAAAAAGCTATTGGAGCAAAAACACCGTCAAGATATTTTTCACACTCCTCAAAGACCTTGTCCAACTTTTGTGGGTTCCACCCCACTTTATTGGGAGTCCCGGCACCCACCACAAGCGCCCTCAAATAGCCGTCGAACGCCGTTACGTATTGCACATCCTCCATCCAGTCTTTCGTATTTTTCCCCAGATATTCCTGCTGTTTCTTGCGATACGCTTCTAAGTACAATTGCTCTGCATTGACGTATTCACCTGTAGTCATGGCCAAAGCCCCCGCCCGATTATGCCAGCGTACACTATCGGGAAATTTCTTCAGCGTATCCTCATACAATCTTTCTAGCGCGGCTCTCCTGCCGGACTGCAAGTAAAGCTGCTCAAGCAACAGCCTGGCCTGTGGGGGAGCACCGGGTGCATCAATGGTATTTTTAAGTTCGGTCATAGCATCATCACCCCGGCCCGCCAGCAGATAAGCCTTCGCCAGAGACAGTTGAGTAGAAGGCTTGCTTAACAATTCCTTACTTCTCTTAAGGTCATTTATCGCCAGGTCATAATTTGAACTGAAGAAGTGCAGCTCGCCTCTTAACTGCCACGCTGCCGCGTTGTCCCTATCACTCTCAAGACTTAGATTTATCAATTTCAATGCCTTTTCAAGTTGACCCTGCCTCATCGTCAACCACGCCTCAAGCAGCAGTGTCCTTGATTCACCCGGGAACTTTTCCTGAACAGCCTGCAATTTATATTCAGCTTCCTTGATAAGACCAACCTTGAGAAAAACCTGAATTTGCAGAAGGCGGTATTCTATATTGTTATCAAGTAATAAGAGTTCTTCGGAATATTGCTTCACACCCTCCTTGTCGTTGGTTTTTTCAGCAATAAGGAAGAGGCCTCTGACCACATTAATATCTTTTTTTCCGCTTCTATATAACTGCTCTAAAACCTTTTTGGCATCCTCATATTTACCTTGCTGATAATAATGGTCCCAGAGCAATTCGCTGTCTTTCGATTTCTGGAACATTTCCTCGGCTTCTTTATACCGTCCCCTGGCTCGAAGGCACTCTCCATAATTGTAGAGCACCTCCTGCTCGTTTGGTTGTACGTTCAAGGCCCAAGCATAAGTTGATTCAGCAATATCAAACAATGCGTCCTTTTTTGTCGAATCCGTTTCTTCAAGTGCCGATTTCGTTGCCAGTCGCCCAAGGCGCAAAGCATTCTGTAGACTCGGGGCGGCCCTTTGTAAATCCTGCAGAATCGCTATTGCTTTTATTGGTTCTTTCGATTTTATAAATTCGGTGTAGCGACTAAGTAACTGAACATCACCGCGGTTCAGTGCGATTGCTCTTTCCAAAGCGACCTTGGTTTTAAGCGTTTGTTCGGGCGAGGCATCGGAGCCAAGCTTTTGATAGCCACGGTATAATACATCGGCCAAGCCCTTTGCAATAGCTCTATCCAGAGGGTTCAACGACACCGCTTTTCGCGCATCATCAATAGCCGCCCGTTCAACTCCAAGAGCGGCATTGACCCGACTTCTGAGCATATAAGCGCGTGAAAAAATAGGCCTTTGCTTCAAGCATTCGTTAAGCTCTTCCAACGCATCCTTGTAATCTTCTTTAGCCACAGCGAAACGGGCCACAAAAACCCGGCCTTCACAATTATCGAGATTTTCTTGTTTGGCCTTATCTATAACTTGTCCTGCCAGATCCCAATCCTTCTTCTGAATTGCTATATCAAAAAGATAGCTCGCTGCAAGGCGCCGCATATCTGCTTCTTCCGTATTCTCAGAAGTCTTCCCATCAGGCGCAACCTTTGGCAAAGTTCCCGCTTCAAGGACCTTCTTGAATTCCGCAATGGCTTTCTCAGTTTCTCTGGTTCTGCCATAAAATATGCCAAGTTTCAAAGCCCTACTAACGGGGTCAGCAACTTTCAACAGTGTCTGCTCTTCTATTTCCCTGCGCCTTTGTTGCGAGATATCTCTGGGCTCAGGCTCATGAAGCATCTTTTCGTAAATCAGAACTGCTGTACTATCCGGAAAATACTTCAAAAATTGATTGGCCAAAGCTTTGGCTTCACTCGTCAGGCCTTGCTGTATGTAATCTTCGCAAATACTCAGAAGTAAAGACTGTCCGATGGAATTCGGCTCTTTTGGCAGTAGTCTTTCCACCAACTGGTCTCGAAGTTTTATGTGGTCGTTCAATTCAGTTTTCATTAACTGCAAAGAAGCTCTGTATTCAACAGTCCTTTTGTCGTCGGATTCCGTCTCCTGTAGGTCAAGAGCTGTCTGGCCTCTGGCTTGCCTTGCAATAGCAAGTTTAATTTGCCCAATCTTGGCCTGCACCAGAGCAAAGCTAAGCTTAATTATTTCGGGGTCATCCGGGTCAGGTCTTTTTGCCAATTCCGTTGCGGCCTCATCAAACTGGTTTGCACCGATATAAGTCTTGACGCGAAGTATTTCACTTCTCTCGCTAGGACCATGATTCTGCTCATAAGCATTGATGTTACCCAAAGCCACTGCCCATACATTGAGCTTGAAAAGCGCCTCAACATAATCCAAACGCGCATCGGGTTTGTCATCGGTAATGCCCGAATAAAGCGCACTTGCCATAAATTCCATAGCTGCCCCAACCTCGGAAGTATTCTGAAAAATTTTCGCAAGGGTGTAAGAAAGTCTCGCAAATCCTATATCCTTCGGCCAAGGTGGTTCGGGTGGTTTAACCGCTTTAAGCTGTTCATAAGCCGCATACAGTTGCTTGACGGCACTGTATTTATTGCCCCTCGCAAGCTCAAGCATTCCCCGCCACTTCATAACCTTCGGGTCCTCGCCCATACCAAGGATTTGCTCAACTTCGTGCACTGCCTGCTCAGCATCTCTCAGCAAGGCTTCTTTTTGAGACTTCGTTTGTTTCTCGGCAGGCTCGATTACCTGCTCGATGCAGCAATGCGCAAGAAAAGAATGTAACAAAAATTTATTAACTTTGTTTGCGTAACTTCGCGGCCCTTCCGTATCTTGTGTATCCGGTAAAGTCAGTGCATCCTTCGCCGCTTTTGTTGCTTTGTCAATCGCCGATTTTTGTCCATAAACAGAGAATCTCCGATAGTACAAATTGGCCGCATTTATTGCATAAGCTACCTCTTCATTGTCCAGCTTAATCGCTTCTTCTATCGACTCAATAGCCTTATCAAGATATTTTGAGCTGATTTGAGGACCTGAATATGCTGAATAGATTGCATAGAATCCGGAAATCGCCGTAAATACTTCAGCACTGGAGGGGAACTTGTCAGCCATTGATACATATTCAGGCTCAAGCAATTCAATTCTCTCTTTCACGGGCGTAGCGCCGCTCTGTTGAGCTAACGAAAGCTTCAGTGCAAGAAGATTAATGTGTGCTTGCGGTTTATCACCTGCATTTTCAACTGCTTCGGCTAAAAACGCCAAGGCTTGCTCTGCAGCTTTGTCCCTTTCTTCAATGTTGCCAGAATAACCGAAAATTTCCCACCTTGTGATGGCTGCCTGCGCCAAATACAAGTATGCATCGAGATTACCCTTATCAAGCTCCTTGACCTTCTCCAAATCTTCGACTGCCAGGGCAAGCGTTTCTTCCTTGTTTGTTACCATTCCCAGCCTTGTCATCTCAAAGGCAGCTCTTCCCCTTAGCAGGTACAAATATGGGCCGAGGAGGCGTCCTTGAGTTGCTTTTTCCCGTTTTCCAAAAGATTCCAACTTGTCTGTCTCTTCCATAAGCAGGTTTGTACCTTCGGCAACTTCCAGGAAATCCGATGCCCGCTCACGAACCTGCTGCCAAGCTCCCCTACTACCGCTGTTAGCCCATGTGTAAAAGTACTTCAACAGGCCGTATCGAGCTTTCGCATTCTTCGGATTTATTCTGATTATTTGGTCCCAGTACGACGGCACAAAGCTCCATTGGTCACTTTCGATATACATATTCACAAGCTTGACAAGTATCTCTTCTCTGAGCGAATCATCCTTCGCCCGCTGATATGCATTGCGAAAACTGATTTCGGCCTTTTTGTAATCCTTTGCGAGCAATGCTGCATTTCCGTCTTCGATAAACGGTTCCGGGTCTCTGCTCAAATGCAAAATCGCCCAAATGGCAATCAAGACAACGACCACAAAAATCGCCAAGCCGACAAGTGCGACTTTTTTATTCAACCTCCTCTTTGCCATAAATCTTCTCCTTTTCTTCTGTCAAAGCCAACTGCCACGGAGATTGTCTTTCCTGACCTTTTACTCAAATAGCATCTCCAGCAGCTTTGCAGGGCCCCATTTTGCGATAAACTACAATAACAGGGCATGGTTATCTATTTTATAGGTTACTATACACTCCAATTTTTCACTCCACGGCCTTTTCCCACTCAGGCCAATGATCTCTTTCCAAAATAGGCAAAACTACAGCTAAAAGCTTTTCGCTCGCTGCAACAGCCTTTTCTTTACTCAAGTAAGTCTTCACACCGGCATTCGTTAAAAAATTCCATTCGACTTTGGAAAAGTACGAATGTTTGCTAAAAATATTCCTATTAAGAGCCAAACGAGCACTATCTCTGCTGTTGGCATAAATCCTGTTTACACTAAAAAGGTAAAAAACTGAGAACTTAGTGCCCCGGTGCCATATACCGGAGTTTGTCCTCGAAAAAACAAGATGCCTTCCCGGTATATTCTCATTACCGTCTTGTCCATTTATTTCGACCGACAAGCCATCCTCTGCCAGCAATTGATGTCCGGTCCCTAAATGGCAAAACTTGGGCTCATGCGGTATCCTATCGGCAAGCTCATAATAAGTAATAAACAGCAGGCATTTTTTGACGTTACTGCCGGCCGCCTCATCTGTATCTTCCAGAACCCATTGAATATAGTCTTTCGTGCCTAATGCTTCGACTATTTCTTCATTTTGTATTTTTATTTTTTCTATTACTTTATAAGGCGCCAAGTCATCCTCATCCAAAAGGTCTAAAGGCTTTTTCAACGGCCAGGGTTCGGGTTCTATCTCTATTTTCGAGATAACGACGCTACTTACTATAAGCACAACTGCACATATCACAAAGGCCGGCTGTAAATAAACTCGTATGTCGCATCTCGCATCACGCATTATGCTTTCGAACCACAATATCCTCGGCAACCGCCTCGGCCTCATCAATAAATAAGCTTGACATAAACCAGGCAAGAAAACCATACAGGGCAAACGCCAACGGCAACATTGACAGCCCAAGCGCATCGTGATAAACACCCTGAGTGTACTTCGGATGTATCAGCACATAAATAAAGCCTGTAACTGTAACGCGTACGACATTACAGGCAATCGCTATCGGTATTGTGCTTGCCAACAGGACAAGTCGCTGCCATATAGGCCTGTAATGCAAGTATGCCATAGCAACGCCCAAGGCCAAAAATGCCATCAGCAGCCTCATTCCGCTGCAGGCCTCGGCCACATTGAGCGGAGGCTCCACCGGCTGGCCTTTATAAAACACCTCTATAACCACGCCGCTGACAGTTGTTTCTATACTATCGACCAAATTAAGCAAGGTAGATGCTACATAAGCAGCAAGATGCCGCATCGGCATAGTCAGGCTAACATAGTATCTCTGCGGCAATGACACGGCAAAAATCAAAAATGCGACTGGAAACCACATGTATCTTGTCAAAGGCCACCCACCTAAAAACAATACCACGGCTCCAAGAGCCATTATTACGCTAATACGCTGGAAGTATGCATAGCCGGATGGGCTGACCTTGTTGAACAGATAAAACAAAATCGCGAGAATCAGCAGGGCCAAACCTAAGTAATTCGGCCTGGTAAGACCGCTGCTGTAAAGGTTGAGAATCTCTTTTTTGTGCTGGTTGATGAAGTATAAACTAAAACCGGGGATTAGAAAACCGTGCGACCAACTGCTGTCTGTCATCCATTTGTTGACAATAACGCTAATCTCATTGTAAAAAAGATAGACGAACAGCCCCCCTATTATCAGGAGCTTAATATAACTATGCAGTCCAAGCTCGCGCCACTCCTGCTTTCGCAGAGGTGTACTTGTTCCAGGCATTTCAGCAACAGAAGAGGCAATTTTGTCCACCATAACTAAGCCCCCTGCTTTCGCAGGGATTGTCGGCCACGTCCCCGCTTTGCGGCTTACTTTAAACCAAAACCTTCCTTCCCAAGCGGAGACCGTTAAAACAACTTAATAGCTTCCTTTAAATCAATGCGGCGACTGCTGTAGTAATCGTCATAAGCAAAATTACGGTCATAAAGGAAGCCGAATCCATAAGTAGCCCTGAAGGCATTTCTCAAGACTGCACGCCATTGGGCGCTATAGTGCGTGCCGACATTGATTAAATCGTTTGGTTTAATAAAGAAGTCCGGCTGCTCGCCACTGGCGATTTTATCCAAATCCACTCTGACTATTTCCTCTTTCTTATTGCCTATCCTTCTAACCACCTCACAGCGTTTTGGCCATGCCAGCGGTCCCAAGCCGCCGGCGGCAGCTATAGCCATTTTCAAAGTCATTGGTCGGCCTGTCATATTAACGTATCCCTGTTGATTGACGTTACCCATAATGCAGAATTCACCAATAACATTAACAGGCACTTGAATATCATCACCCGGTTTTATCACAATATTATACCGAGGGTCACCGGAACTCAGTTTACGGGCAGGAATCTTGATAACGCGCGTTCGAGTTCCCGGAGCACCTTCTAACTCCATCACCAACTTCTTCACGAACGGACCCGGGCTCGGAACAATAGGCTGCTGTTCCGTTTCAATCTCAATCACCGGCTCCTGTACTTTCGGCTTACCGACTTGTACAGGAATCCACTTGCCATCCTGGAAAATCCACTCAATTCGCCCGGCTTCCTCCTCATCCTGAACCATCCCTAATTCTGTTTCCACCGGCTTTTCAGTCGAATCCAATATATCTACTACGCCCTCCATCCCTATTTGTTCATCTATCATCCCCGGCTCATCGGGCCGGCCCAGCGTTTTGAGCATCTCTTCGATATCTATCTGCTCCTCCTTAGTTTCGGCTGGAGGAGCCGATTCCGATTGGTCGAGCGATCTGAGCAGTTCTTCGACACCTATCGGTTCTTCTACCTCTCCAGGGCGCTCCGGCTCATCGAATGATTTGAGTATGTCGTCGACATCTATCTGCTCATCCACTTTCTCCGGGGCAATTCGGTCATCCGCCCTGTCCTGAGCGGACCGCTCGGACAATGTCCTCAATATCTCATCGACATTTATCTCATTTTCCGTATTCTCTTCACCAGGCGAGTCCGTTGCCATCGGTGTTTTCATCGAGTCCTGGACGCCCACCTGCGGCTCGACGGCGTTGTCTTGACGAGACTTCTCGGCCAGCGTTCTCAAAATGTCTTTGACACTCACCGGCTCATCTTTTAGCGGCTCATCCACCGTATCCGAATCAACCGGCCCGGCAGATAACTTCGGTACTGTTCTGGCACCATCCCAGCCCCGCCTTCTATTGTTTACCCGTCCAAAAGCTTCCGGCATAACGACTATTTCATATTCCCCATCCGTCGCCATTTCCGAAGAAGTGACAACCACCTTACTTTCAGGCCACTTATATCGATTTTTTTGCACCCGAGGCGCTATAATCTCCAGCATCTCCCTCTCAGGTTCGATTAAGTTCTCCGGCTCAATATTTTCCGGTTCAGTTATCCCGGGTTCAATAAGTTCCAACTCACCAAGCCCCGGCATCCCAATCCTTTCGGCCGGCACCCCTTCATCCTGAACAGAACGTGTGACATAAACATTGTCAATGTTAAACTGGCTTATTCCCCCGGCAGTCGCTATCGCTTCGAGTAACCTGAAATCATATCGCGGAATAGCGTATCTGCCGGGTACCGGCACACCGGTGCCCGATATTGAAAACGTACGCTGTTGTGAGCCAACCAACGTTACGGTAACCTGCGGGTCTTTCAGTATGCTCGGATCGAGAATTCGCTTTATCTCTTCTTCGAGTTGCGATTCGGTCAATCCTCTGGCCTGAACTGCCCCAACTTCCGGTATGGTGGACATCCTGCCGGTCTCGGTAATTACATATTGGTTTACAAAAAGTACTCCACTTTGAAGCAGTTCAAAAATGGATACCATCACAGTATCACCGGAACTAAACACATAGTCGCCATCACGGGCTACTACATCATCTAATCGCGGTTCTTCAGCAGCTTCCCAGAGTGATGGTTCTTCCTCCGCCACACCCAATGAGTCCAGTATCACATTGACCACAGGAACAGAACGAAACCTGCCGGTCTGTCTCGGGTCAAAAAACTTATTGCCGCAACCAGCTGAGAAAATCAGGGAAAATAAAATGCAGGTAGCGAACAAGAAGTAAACTGCTTTGTCTTTAGTTGTATTTCGTATCCTTTTCATAGCTCTACACTTCCAAAAAAATACCGAGCTCCCAGTTAGCCCAAAAGCTCTAAAATGTTCAAAATACCTTTTCACACGATGAAATTTATCGGTTCAATAGTGCGCCCGCTTAACTTTTTTCGCCGCCTTAAAGGCAATATTTCCAAGGAAATCGACATCGCTATTGATGCACGCTCAAAAACACCAACATGGCTGTAATTACCGGATGATAACACCAAAGCACCAGGAAAAGATTTTAGACTATTTTGTTGTTATAACTATAAGCTGATAAGGCAGTTATGAAACTAACAGCTCCGCCCGATGAACCTAAGAGAGTGATGTTTGTTTGCTAAGAAATGTTCAAGAATTTTATTTATGTTTTTTGAATGCAGCTCTTGTTCAATCGTCCCCATCTGCTTAGGGCCGATAATTATTGCTATACCAGTGTAGTCAAAATGACCGTCTCGATTGAAAAAAAAATCCCAAAACCGATAAAAACTGTTTATATCTAAACCGGTCTTTATTCTTATAAAGAGTTGAGAATCCCAACGCAGGTGGAGAAAAAATCCTCTCAATCAGAACAAAGCAACATCCCGGTCGTTCTTGAGATGTACCCAATATCAACTGTGTCCTTTTTGAGTGACGAGCAGACTACTTGAAAACAATTTTGGCCAGTCGCTTCGACGAAGCGCCCTGCATATCAGCTCCAAATATTTCTATCCTTGTGGGAATCGAAACTGCTCCTTTTCCAACCTCGCTATAGTCATATCCGCGAACAACATACAATTTGTTTTTATCAATTTCGACAAACCAAAGTATATCCACCAAAGAGCTGGCCTCGTTCTGATAGAAAACCGCTTTGGACCAACACGGCTCAATTTCGATTTTTTGCGGCTTTTCGTCGGCAACGGCGAATCGCTCAAGCTGCTCATACAAAAGTCCTTCGACCTTGACGGGCGTGGTCCTTTTCACAAATCGAGTCGATGTATCTACAAAACGTACCGGCGCCGTCACGGCATTTAATATCACATCAGCAAATCTGCGACTGTCCATCGCAATTGGCAGGGCATCATCCGGCGCGGCTCGTTCCAAAACACTTAGCTGACCCTGCGATAACTGCCAGACAAATTTTCCCTGCGGCTCCCGGGTTGAGATTCGAATCGAATTCGACCACGGGTAAATTTCATAGTGGTGCTCTGTCAGGTAAAAGCTGCCGTCCGGCTGGTCAAAAGAAACAACACAATCAAGCTCCAGCTCTTTCGTTTCAGTCCAGGTTTTCATCCCCCCGGTCGCTTCAATCGCCCGGGCCGCATAATCGGCCGGAACAACAAGCGTCTCCGGGTCGGGCCCGTAAGCCAACTCTTTTTGCCGATATTGGCGTTCACATCCCGCGGCCAAAAAAGCCGCCACAAGAACCAAACAAATTGTCTTTGAAAACCCGTTCATCATTTTAATCCCCTGCCTTATATTTTGTTCATTGTTCGTTGTTCATTGTTCGTAATCTACGAACTCACAACTATAAACTCATCCGCAGGTCAGTTTCGAGAGCTGCTCCATCAAAGCATACCTATGGGCCGCATCGCTGCCGGCAAGTTTCATCAACTCCGCCGCCACTTCCGGCTTCGACTGCTTCAGCGAACGATAACGGTTCTCGCCGTAAGCATACTCCTCGAAGGCGAGCGTCGGGGCCTTCGAATCGAGCTGCAGCGGATTTTTACCCTGGTCTTTAAGTCGCGGGTCGAATCTGTACAAAGGCCAGTGCCCCGTGGCGACCGCCTGTTTCTGATGGTCATAACCGTTCACAAGATTGTAGCCGTGAGCGATACAATGGGAGTACGCAATTAAGAGCGATGGACCCGGGTAGGCTTCGGCCTCTATAAACGCCTTTACCGTCTGATTGGTATTCGCACCCATCGCAACCTTTGCAACATAAATATTACCATAAGTCATAGCCAATAGTCCGAGGTCTTTTTTGGGCCCCGGTTTTCCGCCAGCAGCAAATTTGGCTACCGCCGCCCTGGGTGTGGACTTCGACATCTGCCCGCCCGTATTCGAATACACCTCCGTATCCAGAACAAGCATGTTGACATCCGCCCCGCTGGCCAGGACATGGTCAAGTCCGCCATATCCGATATCATAGGCCCATCCGTCACCACCGAGAGCCCAAACGCTTTTGCGTACAAGATAATCCGCAACGCTTAGTAGTCGCCTGCATTCGTCACAGCCGCTCCCGGTGCACTGTTCTTTGAGCTTATCCACCCTGCTTCGCTGCTGTTCAATAGCATCCTGCGCGGAGTCATCGGCCAATGTCACCTCGCTGATTTCTCCAGCCAGCTTAGCATCGACGCATCCATTAGCTACGACCTTGTCCAACAGCTCAAGAGCACTTTGCTTGAACTTGTTAATTGTCAGCCGCATACCCATCGCAAATTCAGCAGTGTCCTCGAACAAGCTGTTGCTCCAGGTCGGCCCCCTGCCGTCAGAGCGCTTCGTGTAAGGCGTCGTCGGCAGATTGCCGCCGTAAATCGACGAGCAGCCGGTCGCATTTCCGATGTAAGCCCTGTCTCCAAACAATTGTGTCAGCAGCTTGACATAAGGCGTCTCACCACAACCGGCACAAGCGCCGGAATACTCAAACAACGGCTCTATCAACTGGCTTCCCTTCACGGTGCCGGCTTTGAAAAGCTCGGGGTCGGTATTCGGAATGGAGAGGAAATGGTCGTAATTCTCACGCTCGGAGGCTCGAATGGGCTCCTGCGGCACCATATTTATCGCCTTTCGGCCGGTCGGCTGTTTATTCTCGTCCTTTTCCTGAGCGGGGCATTTGGCGACACATGCTCCACAACCGGTGCAGTCTTCCGGAGCCACCTGAACCGTACACTTCATACCGGCAAAGTCCTTACCCTTGGCGTCGGCGCTCTTGAAAGTCGATGGGGCATCTTTAAGATTCTCTTGCCCATAAACCTTTATCCTAATTGCAGCGTGTGGACAAACCAAAGAGCACGTCGCACACTGAATACAAACATCCGGTTCCCACTGAGGTATATTTACGGCGATGTTGCGTTTCTCGAATTTGGTTGTTCCGGTCGGGAACTTACCGTCAACCGGCATCTTGCTCACGGGCAGCTTATCCCCGCGACGCGCCATAAGCTCGGCGGTTACCTCTTTGACAAAATCAGGCGCATCGGCCGGAACGACCGGCGGCATCTTGATTTCGCTCGTAACCTCATCCAGGACAGCTATCTCATAGATTTTGTCAAGGGCACCGTCAACAGCGGCGTTGTTCATATCGACGACCTTCCGGCCTTTTTTGCCGTAAGTCTTCTTGATAGCGTCCTTGATAGCTTCGACAGCGGTATCAAGCGGGATAATATTGCTTATCTTGAAAAAGGCCGTCTGCATAATTACATTGATTCGCGCCCCGAGGCCAAGCTCCTGAGCAAGCCCAATCGCATCAATAACATAAAACTTCAGCTTCTTGTCGATGAGCTGCCTTTGCACCTCCTGCGGCAAAGTGTCCCAGACCTCATCCTTTCCGTGGCTGCTGGTCAACAGGAATGTGGCCCCTTCACGCGCAGCAGAGAGCATATCATACTTTTCCAGGAAACTCGGGTTATGACACGCAACAAAATCGGCTTTGCTCACGAGGTAGGGCCTTCGGATAATTCCCTTTCCAAACCGCAGATGTGATATGGTAACGGCACCGGCTTTCCTCGAATCATATACGAAGTAAGCCTGGGCATAATTATCCGTCTGCTCACCGATTATCTTGATGGAGTTTCTGTTTGCCCCCACCGTCCCGTCTGAGCCGAGGCCGTAAAACATTGCAGAGTAGAATCCCTCACTGGAAATCTCGAAAGATTCGTCAACTTCCAGGCTGGTATTCGTTACATCGTCGATGATACCCACAGTAAAACCTTTCTTTGGTTTTGCGGTATCGAGATTATCAAAAACGGCTTTTACCATGGCCGGCGTAAACTCCTTCGAGCCCAGCCCATACCGCCCGCCTACAATCAGCGGATAGTCATCAAAGAACGTCTTCCCCTCGTCCATCGCTTCGCCGATGGCGGTGCGAACATCCATATACAAAGGCTCCCCGAGAGAGCCGGGCTCTTTCGTTCTGTCCAGGACGGCTATTTTCTTTACGGTCTTTGGCAGAGCTGCAATGAAATCCTTAGTGCTGAACGGCCTGTACAGCCGAACCTTCACAACGCCTACTTTCTCGCCTTTGTCAGCCAGATACTCTACGGTCTCGTGGGCGGTATCGGCCCCTGAGGCCATAATGACGATGACTTTGTCGGCATCTTCCGGCCCGATATAATCAAATAAATGATACTGGCGGCCAACGAGCCTGGCGAACTTATCCATAGTCTGCTGAACAATCTGCGGCACAGGTAAATAGTATTTATTCACTGTTTCTCTGCCCTGGAAGTAAACGTCGGGATTCTGGGCCGTGCCGCTGAGCATAGGTCTGTCCGGCGTCAGCGCTCGGGCTCTATGCGCTGCGACAAGCTCGTCGTCGATTATCGCCCGCATATCATCAAACGTTAATTCCTCGACCTTCTGGACCTCGTGGCTGTTTCTAAAGCCGTCAAAGAAATGAATAAAAGGCACTCGCGTGGCCAATGTCGCCTGCTGAGCGATAAGCGCAAAATCCATAATCTCCTGAATGCTGCACGAAGCAAGTAAAGCATAGCCGGTCTCACGACAGGTCATCACGTCGGAATGGTCGCCGAATATCGAAAGCGCCTGGCACGCCAACGAGCGAGCTGAGATGTGAAAAACAGTGGGCAGCAGTTCGCCGGCAATTTTGTACATATTGGGAATCATCAACAAAAGTCCCTGCGAAGCCGTGAAAGTCGTCGTCAAAGCTCCGGTCGCCAATGCACCGTGAACGGCCCCGGCCGCTCCGCCTTCCGACTGCATCTCTGTAACCGAAGGGACCGTCCCCCATATATTCGCCTGGCCCTCGGCCGACCTTGCATCGGCAATCTCTCCCATAGACGAACTCGGAGTAATCGGATAAATTGCAATAACTTCATTCGTGGCATGGGCTACATACGCCGCCACCGCATTACCATCAATCGTAATCATTCTGCGACTCATAGTTTCTCCATTTTTTAATCTAAGAACCCCAAAATATTTATCCCAAAACGCCCCTCTCGGCAGGCTTGCACACCGCCTGCAACGAAATTTCTAATCCGATACACTCAACGTAAAGAAAAAAGTACATCAGCCTTCAAGCATTGCCCAGCACACCGGGGAAAAACCTTTATACAGGCTTTTCCCAAATTTGGCAATATAAAATTTCACTGCAACTTAATTGCGATTTGACACCCCCGCGTTACAGGCCCCTCCGAGGTAAGAAGCTAAGCACCACTCCCCCGCCGTTATCACCGGCAAATTGTGAAAAATGCCGCAAGAAATACCCAATTTGCCTTTACGGCCCCTGTCCGCCGAGCACAGGCAAAGCAAATATCAGTTGCGGCACTTTGTGCAAATACTATCCGGCAAAGCTAAAAAGCCGCTCCCTCCTGTTTGCCCGGTATGTAATACGATGGGCAAATAAACCGGAACATATTCGTGACCTTTTTCGCCTTGGCAAGTTTGGCTTCATCTTCAGCCTGCATCGCAGTCAGCTCCTCACCGAAAACCTCATCAAAATACTCTTTGGCAGCTTTGTGCCTTTCCTCTTCGGTACTGAAAAGACTGCGTATTTTTCCCAGTTCGCCGGCATCCAGCCAAAAGCCCCCACAGCCCGGGCACTCATCCACTTCGACTTCCTTTTTAATACTGAAAAAGTGCCTCATCATCACAATGCCGTCACATTTCGGACAATTCAACCTTTTGCTGTGGTCCACGGTTACGCTGTCGTCCCGTTCGACTTCCAGGATGGCCTCGCCGGCAGACTCATGCGGCTCATCGAATTTCTTCATCTCGAGCCAGTCAAACCAAATTCCCCCGCAGCCGCCTTTGCACACATCTACCGCTACATCACCTGCTGTCATTTCCTCTAACTCATTTCCACACGCCGGACACTTCATTTTCTGTAATCCTCCAAAAAGGTCCACATAAAGTCCATTGTCCCCATAAGTATCGGCGATTTATCCCGCTGTCCCCAAAAATTAGCCCAAAACCAAAGAAAAATGCAGTCCACCTGCCCCAAGGCTACTACTCAAGACCGAAGAAATCAAGCCATTGGTCGGTCTCGCTCTGGCTCAGTCCCTGGGATTTGGCCGGCGGCTCTCTCGTTCCTTTAGGCCTTTTCCGGCTAAGCTGCTTTTGTAATTCGACCCAGAAATCCTCCGACTTCTTCGCTGTGGCGCTTCTCGCTCTGGCCGCTTTTCGCAGCCTTCTGTCGCTGCTGACTATTATCAGGCGTTTCGACGCCGTGCTCGCCTTTATCTTGTCCTCTATCACCGTGTCGGTATCGGTCCCGTAGCCGGCAAAAAACACCTCGACACCATCCATATTATCAAAGGCACTCGTATCCCTGGGCCCGGTCCCATCAAAAATAATTTCCCCCGCCTGGCCTATCTGCTTCAAGTATCGCCCGACAATCCTGCACAACCCGACATCACTTATGTTCTCAGATTCCTCGTCCACATTGCCAATCGAATACAACAGATTGTAACCATCAATAACGAACGGCATCTATTCAGTCACCAGCAGAAAATCTTATCTCGCCCTGGACGATTGTTTTTTCGACTTTTGCTTTTAGTGTCCAGCCGTGGTAGGGGCAGTTTCTGCTCTTTGAGCGGAACTTGTTGACATCGACCCTGTACTCGGCATCCGGGTCGATGATGGTGATATCGGCCTGGGCGCCTTTGGAAAGTGTGCCCTTGTCGATATTGATTATCTTGGCCGGCTTTGCCGTCATCAATCCGATAAGGCCCGGCCAATCCAGAACGCCCGGCTCAATCAGGGCCTTGACGTAAAGGGCCAAAGCACACTCCAGGCTCGCTATCCCAAATGGAGCGGCCAGGAACTCCAGCTCCTTCTCGCTCTGAAGATGCGGAGCGTGGTCGGTCACAAGAGCGTCGATGAGACCTTCGGCGACGGCCTGCTTGAGGGCCTCGATGTCCTTTGCCCCCCGCAGAGGCGGATTGACCTTGTAATTGGTGTCGTATTCGGCGCAGCATTCCTCGGTCAAGAGCAGATGATGCGGCGTTACCTCACAGCTAATCGGAAGAGATTCGGACTTGGCGGCCCTGATAAGCTCGACCGACCCGGCCGTGGATATATGCTGGGCGTGGTAGCGAATCCGCTGTGGTGGAAATTTTTTGACAAGCTGAATGTCCCGCCATAGCATCGCATCTTCAGCTAATGCATCTATCCCCGGCAGGCCCAGTATCGTCGAATAATAGCCCGCGTTCATCACGCCTTCGCCTGCAAAACCATCGTCCTGGCAGTGCTGGGCCACAACAACATCGAACATCGAAGCGTATTTCAAAGCCCGCAGCATAACCGCCGGGTCCTGCACCCCCCTGCCGTCATCGGTAAAGCCGACCGCGCCTGCCTCGGTCATCAACCCCATCTCCGCTAATTCAACGCCCTCCCTTTTTTTCGTTATGCTCCCCATCGTATAGACGTGTGTCTTCCTCGTCTTCCGGCCCTTTCGATGTATATATTCGACGTCGGTCTCATTTTCGATGGCAGGGTTGGTATTCGGCATACAGACGACCGAAGTAAAACCCGCCGCCACCGCCGCCGTCGAGCCGCTCGCTATCGTCTCTTCCTCCTCATCCCCGGGCTCGCGAAAATGAACGTGAATATCAATCAGCCCCGGCGTAACGAGCTTGCCGGCTGCGTCGATAGTCTTCTCGGCCGAGCTGGCCAGAGGCCCTTCGATGCTGCCGATTTCGGCTATCCTGCCATCGACAACAAGAACATCACATTTTTTGTCGATGCCGTTGGCAGGGTCAATTACACGCCCGTTTTTTATCAGAAGTTCAGGATTCATTTTTAAACTAAAAACCTAAAGTTAAAATCTGAAAACCACAGCTTAAAACTCAAAAAGCTCTGTTGAAACCTTTGTAAAATGTCATTGCGAGGCCCGAAGGGCCGTGGCAATCTCCTGCCTGACATTTTCCACGAAGCGTTTTAACTTTTGAGTTTTGGCTTCGCATTTTTAGTTTTCAGTTTTACGCTTTCTGTGCTGCCGCCTGATTGACCAGGAACAGCACCGCCATTCGTACAGCCAAGCCGTTGGTTACCTGCTCAAGGATAACGCTGTTCTGCCCGTCAGCCACCTCGCTTTCCATCTCCAGTCCCCTGTTAATCGGCCCCGGATGCATCACCATAATATCGGATTTTGCCCTCTTCATACGCTCGACCGTCAGTCCGAAATAATGGGAATATTCCCGTATGGACGGGAAGGGATTGCCGCCGAGCCGTTCAAACTGAATCCGAAGCATATTTATAACGTCAACCTTTTCAATAATCTCGTCAAGTGAATAACATACACTGACCGGCAGCCGGCTTGCCTGTGTCGGCATAAGGGTCGGCGGCCCAACGAATATCACCTCCGCGCCGAGCTTGGTCATGGCCCACATATCACTCCGGGCGACGCGTGAGTGTGCTATATCACCGACAATCGCTATCTTCAAGCCCTCAAGCGTCCCCTTGATTTTACGAATGGTATAGACATCCAGAAGCCCCTGCGTCGGGTGCTCACAGTATCCGTCACCGGCATTGACCACGCAGGCATTGATACTTCTGCTCAGAAGCTTGGCCGCACCACCGGCGCCGTGCCGAATCACAACAATATCAATCCCCATCGCCTCGAGGTTCCTGGCAGTATCTAACAGCGTCTCGCCCTTACTGACGGAGCTGGACTTTTCCGTGAACTCGATAATATCAGCGCTCAATCGGCTCGCGGCCAGGGCAAAACTGTTTCGAGTGCGGGTACTGTCCTCGAAGAACAGATTCACCACTACCTTGCCGCGCAAAGGTGGAGCTTTTTTAACCGAGCGCGTGCTTATCTGCTCAAAGCCCTCGGCCGTGTCAAGAATAAATGTTATCTCCTCGGCGCTTAGCTCACGCAGGCCGAGTAAATGCTTACGATGCCACTTGAATTGTTTAATTTTTCTTTTTAATGCCATAATCTCGTGTTGCGTATTGCGTATTGCGTATTGCGTACTTCGAAATTCGAGATTCGATATTCATTATTCAATAACGACTTCGTCTTTCCCGTCCGATTCGACAAGACTGACCTGCACTAATCTGCCGGGGTCTGCATCGCTTTTATAGCCGGCGAAGTCTGCCTGTATCGGCAGCTCTCTGCCCACCCTGTCAACAAGGACTGCCAGCTTAATCGCCCTGGGTCTGCCTAAATCTATAAGAGCATCCATCGCTGCGCGCGCCGACCGTCCGGTATATAGAACATCATCAACCAGAATTATGATTTTATCATCTACATCGAAGCCGATTTCAGTGGTTCGAACCTGCGGCTGGGCGGCGCCCTGGGGCAAATTCAAGTCGTCACGGTAAAGAGTGATATCCAAAGTCCCGCACGGAACTTCTTTGCCGAGTTTCTTTGATAACAGGCTCGACAATCGCTGGGCGAGGACCTCGCCTCTGCTGCGAATACCAATTGTAGCAATATCGAACTCGGGCGGGATTTGAGAGATAATACGTTCTGCCAAATCGTTGAGAATTTGCTCGATTTGTCCGGAATCCAAAATTATCTTCATAATTACGGCAAACCTATATTCAAATAAATCCAAATATCTCCCAGAGTATAGCAACTGCGGCCGATAAAGGCAAGATTTCTCACATAACTTTTCAATATCCCCTTTTTCAATACTAAAAACGCTATAATTACAAGAACAAACCGGATAATTTCCTTGAAATCGATGACGCGTTATGGTATCATAATGACATGTAAAGGAGACAATGAAAAGGGCTAAGGATGCTTGCGACCGGGGGTTATAACTTTGTCCTTTTGGGTTTTACCGCCGCCCCGGAGTGATGGAATGGTACAAATTGTAAATAAAAACCTCGTGCCGGGCCTGATAGCTTGCCTGGCAGCACTGATAATCCCTTTCAGCGCCGTCGCCGGAGTCGAAGAGCCCCGGATAAAACCTCTGCAGCCGCAAGGACTCAACCACGCCGGCATCTATGCCCTAAGACAGATAGACCCTAATTTGACAGGTGCTGGGGTCAAATTCGCCGTTATCGCTCGAAGCTTTACTTACATCGACGGCGAACCACAAAACGATTACCGCCCCAATATCGAGCATAACTGCTTCCGGGCCGCTCAACTTAGTTTCCATGACCATGGTAGTTTACCGGCGGGCATTTCACCACATTCGACAGCCATCTGCTCCATACTTTTCGGCGAGGACCCCAACGCATCCAATCCCGCGCCGATGGGTGCAGGAGAATTTTACTACCAGGGCACAGTCCCGCAAGCCCAGGCCGATGTCTATGAATTTTGGCATTTCTTAATCAATAATGTATTCCCGAACTCACCGCCGGATGCGGATATTTTAACCGCAAGCATAGGCAACCAGTTGGAAGACTGGTGGACGAGGGGCATCGAATCAATGGTCGAACATTTCGGCCTTATCGTCGTGGCCGGAATAGGAAACGGCACCAATGCTTATGACCCTCCTCTTTATCCCGCCGCCGCGGCAAACGTCATTGGAGTTGGTGTAGTCAATTCGATAAACACCGAAAATCCCGCAGCTAATCTCGAAAATTTCGCCCTGGCCTATCCGGAGCATTCGAGTTTCGGCCCGACCGGCAGCGGACGATGCAAGCCCGACATCGTTGCCCCCGGCAACTGCCTCGCAGCAGATGCAAACGAGCCCAACCGCTACGAGCCAACCGGTAACTGGTCGAGTTTCTCGACCCCGATAGTAACAGGAACCATCGGGCTGCTCGTCCAAAAGGCCAAGCAGGAACCGGATTTGAACCCGGCTGTTTCACCGCAAGGCGGCAATTGCGTAATCAAAGCTCTTTTGTTGAACTCCGCAACCAAACTGCCCTACTGGCACAAAGGTCAACTCCATACCGACGACGACCACACCTCACCCCTGGACCATATTCAGGGAGCAGGCATGGTAAATGCCCTCGGCGCATACGAACATCTGATTGCCGGAGAAAACAAACCCGGCAGCGTCAAGACAACAGGCTGGGACAATAACCTGCTGCAAAAAGACAAAACACCGCAAAATATCTACAAAATTACTCTCACGGAACCGGCTGACAAATTCATTACCGCCACAGTCGTTTGGAACATGCACTACAACAACGTTTATCCTTTCGAGCCGGCACCCGAGAAAGACTCCAACCTCCGACTCGAACTTTGGGCCATCGACCCAAACAATCCCGACAACGATTATTTGCTCGATTACAGCGACAGCAGCATTGACAACGTGGAGCACATTTACACCCCCGCGGACGCCAACTATACCGATTATGAAATCGTCGTCTCCTACAGCGATATTGACAACCAAACGGACGCAACTGAGCGTTACGGTCTGGCCTGGAACTTCAGCGACCGGCAGGAAAGCAACAATATCTTCTGGTATGACCTCAATGCCGACGGCATTGTCAACGAGCTGGATATTTTTATTTTGATTGAAAATTTGATAAGGAGCCAGCAAACGTCCGAAAGTTATCTGCTCGGCGATATCAATACCAGCGGCGTCATCGACTTCAATGATGTGGCAATCCTCTTAAACCACACAAATCTCGAGGCCGATTGGTACACGAAACAAGATAATTCTTCCGAATAGTCCGCGCATAAAACAGGACCTTGAAACACCCGGACAAACAATCATATTCCGTATAGTTGTGATGGATAATGGCCGAATTATCGCCCAGGGACAGCACGAGGAGCTGATAAAGGACTGTGCATTGTATCAAAGTCTGTATGAAACACAACTGCTCGTCCCTGAATAACCCTTCGTACAAAAAGCAGCGATATACAAAGAAATAGAGTCGCGGATGACGGACGGCGGATGACGAACTGGGTATTGAAATTACTGGTTGCTTACCGGGCGGAGGGGTGATATAGTGGATGAAGGTTGTTTGAAATCGATGAACGAATTAGAATGGAGAAGAAGAATAGGTGACTGTCCTTAGTTTACAGAAAAGGTTCCTGGCCCCTTTAATTATCCCCAGAAAGGCCCTTTGCAATGAGACCAACAGTTAGATTCTTGAACGACGAACTTATCAAACAGATTATCGATGAGGCTGTCAATGTCCTGGGTAGGCTTGGAGTAGAAATTCACAATAAAGAGGTTCTGTCTCTGCTTTCAGATTACGGATGCAAAGTTGACATGGACCGATTCCATGCGGTTTTGACGGAAGAGAATATACAGAAGGCATTGGAGACGGCGCCGAAGTCATTCAAACTGTACGATGTGCTGGGAAATGAAACGCATAATCTTGCCGGTCAGAACGTATATTATACGCCCGGCTCCACGGCGCTGAACATCCTTGATTATAAGACAGGAGATATGCGCAAAGCGGATACCGCGGACTTCATTGATTTTTCCAAACTGATAAGTCGGCTTGAACACATCGCCTCGAGCAGCACTGCCTTCATAACTTCAGATGTTTGCGAAATGATCTCCGACAGCTATCGACTTTTCCTGAGCCTGCTCTACTGTGAGAAACCGGTGGTCACGGGAGCTTTCACGATTGAATCGTTCGATGTCATGAAGGATTTTCAGCTTGCCGTCAGAGGGACGGAGGAGGCATTGGAGGAAAAGCCGCTTACTATTTTCTCCTGCTGTCCGACGTCGCCGTTGAAATGGAGTGAAGTGACGTCACAAAACCTGCTTGACTGCTCCCGATACCATATACCGGTGGAATTCATTGCGATGCCTCTGTCCGGCTTCATAGCTCCTGTAACGCTTACGGGAACACTTATTCAACATACGGCTGAAACGCTCAGCGGCATTGTTATAAGCCAGTTGGCCTGTCCAGGTGCTCCGATTCTATATGGGGGTTCACCGGCTGTTTTTGATGTTCGTTATGAGACACCGCCCATGGGAGCCGTCGAGACAATGATGATAGACTGCGCCTATAATGAAATTGGAAAATATCTTAATTTGCCCACGCAGGCTTATATTTCCATGAGTGACGCGAAACAACTTGATGCTCAAGCGGGACTGGAAAGCGGTATGGGGGCGACTTTAGCGGCTTTGGCCGGAATAAACAGCATATCAGGCCCGGGTATGATTGATTTTGAAAGTTGCCAGTCGCTGGAAAAACTGGTATTGGACAACGAAATTTGCCGTATGACTTATCGAATGCTCGAGGGCATTACACCCAGAGAGGATTTTCCCGCTGTGCCGATTCTCCAGGAACTTCTCAGAGAGAAGCACTTGCTGATTTCCGAACACACCCTGCGGCACCGTGATAAAGAGATATGGTTTCCGGGTCCGGCCATTGACCGTGCAAACAGAGAACGGTGGAAACAGCAGGGCGCCAAAAACCTTGCCCGGCGACTGCATGATGAAGTGGACAAGTTGCTGAAAAGCTATCAGCCGAGCAGATTGCCTGAGACAGCTAAAAATGATTTGACAAAGCTGATGGACAAAGAAGCACGCCGTCACGGGCAAGACCGTCTCCCCGAAAGACCCTGATATTATGTCAGATTAAGTCCTATTCACTACATCTTGCGTTAGGGAAACATGTCCTCCTCAAGGAGGCTATCACCCAACACGGCAAAGAAGGCTTACTTTGTGATTGCGCACACTGTGCAGAGGCAAAGTGAATTGACTTTATGACGTTGCAAATACCCAAAACCTCATGTATTGGCCAAAAACGCGCTTTTGGGCTGATTCAGGCCGATTTAGCTGTCGAGACTAATTCAAGGCATAACGCGGTGGTTCGAAAGTCTCTATGCATTTACAACTTTGCTTCCAGCGATCAGATCATGGATACATCGCTTGTCTTTCCGGAAGATGAAAAGAACATCAACAAAGCAGAACAGACCGCCGACGATGGGGATCTGTACGATCAGAGACAAAGGCAGATAGCGAAGACCAAACACTCTGCCAAGTGAGAGAATCTGCTCGTCGGCATTAGCGACAATGCGTGTGCCAACGAGCTTCTTGCCCACAGTCTGACCATGTTTCGCAAGGAGATACCCGTTGACGACAAGGAAAACGGCTAAACCGAAAAAGAAGAAGAAGATATATTGACCAATGGTCATCCGTTGGCCTTGAGTTAACTGTTTGAATACACCGGCAAACATCATGAAAGGAAAGTTGATACCCATCGCGATGACGCTGTCAAGCAACGCGCCTCCCAGTCGTTTCCAACGACTTGCCAATTCTTGTGTTGATTCACTCATTTCTCCTTCTCCAACATAATAATATAAAAAACACTTCAGCCCGTGAGATAGGTAAAGCCGACATCTCACGGGTACCTATGGCACAAGTTAAACACTGATTTTATGCTGCCATTATACTTCTTTTGTGAATCAAAGCATGTACTATATCAACGAACTGATTAAAAATTTATCCGCCCCAGGCGGACAAACAACGGATGATAATGCTGCGGCTCATGGACGGCGCTCTACGCTGTCCCTCTCCGGCAATTGGTTTGCTGGTATAAGCATTTTGAAATGCGGTGCATGTTTTGCTGCAACACGCCCTTCGGCAACCCATCTCTTAATCGTTTTGTAGTCGAAAACTGGCTCAGAAACCTGTATTTGACGAATTACATCTTTAAATACATCCTGGCTGAATGCGTCGGCTTTAGATAACCACTCTAACGCCTCAGGATTTATACAATCTTGTGACATTTCCTTGTATTTATTTAAAGCAAGCTGAACTGAGCCACTTGCATTGTTGGCTTTTGAATAAAGATGCCAATTTTGAGCTCGAATGTAGTTTGAAAGCTTTTTCTTAGTCCTATTTTCATATACAGCATAAACAATTCCTATAATGCCCACAGCAATCCCAATATAATTAGACGGATCCATAATTATTCCTTTTGATTAGCCAGCATAATAATACAATACTCCCTGATCAGGACATAGCCGCTCGCAAAGCCCGATTTTTGTTACTCAAATAACAGAAACAGCCATTCCGACAGAGTCGTGATTACACAATCTTGCATTTTTACTTTTTTGTTACCTTACTTTCAATCAGATTTTCGTCTGCGAGTTCGGTGATGAGCAAATCTCCGATTTGCACGTCCAGGGGTTTTCTTATCACCAAACCCGTTTTTTTGTTGGTTGTAATGCTGTAGCCTCGCTGCAGGACTGATTTTGGATTCAAGCCTTCCAGCTTGTTCGCCCGGGCGGTGAGCTGCATCCGGCAGTTATTGACGATTGCTGAAATCAGCGCATTGGCCCGATTTTGCAGGTTATTCAGGCCGAGCGTTTTTCTGCCTAACAGCCGATGCGGCTCAATCCTGACGACCTGCTCGTAACTTCTGTGCAGCTTTGCGCGGGCCTCGGTGAGCAGCTCTTTTGCGGCTTCTGTCAGTTCTGCGGCCAGCTCATCCAACTGCTGCTGGCCGTTACGAACAGGCAAAAGAGGGTTTCTGAATACGGAACTGGCTAAGAGCGTTTCCAGATTCTGGTGTGCGAGTTTTACTCTGGCGTTGATATTGCCCTTTAGTCTGATATGCGCACCGGCCAATCCATCTAAAACCTCCCGCACGTCAGGGACCGCCTCCATCCCGGCTTTTGTCGGTGTAGAAGCCCTGGCGTCTGCGACCAAATCGGCTATTGTCGTATCGACCTCGTGGCCGACCGCGCTTATGATGGGGATTGTCGAGTGAAAAATCGCCCTGGCCAAGACCTCCTCGTTAAACGCCCATAAGTCTTCCAGCGAGCCGCCTCCCCTGCCGACAATCAGAACATCGAGCCTGAGTTTTCTGTTACGCTTGTTGACGTCTCTTAGCGCTTTGGCGATTTTCTCGGCGGCCCTTTCGCCCTGCACCGGAACCGGATACAAGAACAGCTTCGCGCAAGGCCAGCGGTTATGAATACTATCGGTTATATCGTGTACCGCCGCTCCCGATTCGCTTGTCAGTATGCCTATTCTCTGGGGATACGCCGGCAGCGTTTTTTTGTGCTTATCGTCAAAGAGCCCTTCGGCGCGGAGCTTTTTGACCATTTGCTCGAAAGCTAACTGCAAAGCCCCGATGCCCGCCGGGGCCATCGACTCAGCGTAGAACTGATACTTGCCCTGTGGAGAATAAATGTCGATGTGGCCTTTAACAATTACCGCCTGGCCGTTCTCCGGCCCGAATTTAACCCTGCCCAATTTACTTTTCCATATAACGCAGGGCAGCAGGGCGTTTTCATCCTTCAGGTCAAAATAGGCGTGTCCGCTTTGGGCAATCATCCAGTTCGTGATTTCGCCGGTAACGGACATTCGCGAAGGGAGCTTCTCCTCGAGGGCCGCTTTGATTAGCGAGTTAATCTGGCTGACGGTATATATCCTGGTTTTGTTTTGCATCGGTTTGCTGATGATACGCCCTAAGCCTTTGTTTATCGGTTACCTGTTATCAGGACCGCCCAATACCCTCGCGACGGGCACCGCAGGGTCAGCTTGCTCATGGCCTCAATTCGGCTGGCCTCCGACCATTTAGATTTCATTATATCGAGCCACCTCACCGTGGCCGGCTTTTTCAACGCTCCGATATCCAGCGTTACTTCGGCGCCGTCCGGGAAATAGACCGCGTACTCCCTGCCCGGATTCGCCAGGCAATAAGCTTCGTTGGGTTTTCTGTCCGAGAGCAAATCATTGCCGGGCCCACACGAAAAGACGTCCATCTTATCCGTAAGCATCCGCATACTGCGTATATTCGCCTGCGCCTTTTTACCCAGCCCGAGTCCCGACTCCGGCCGATGGAACCGTGCCGAGGCCATCCCTCCGAAGATATTGCGCCAGAACCGTTCCATGCCGTCTCTGTCGCTGCCGAACCTGCCCGCATCGGCCCCGTAGATTTTCACGTTGTTCAGCGGGCGAATCTTCCCGGCTATTCGCGAGCGCTGACGCTGTGCATTGTCCCAGTGTTGTTGTCCCTTTTGATGATTGTTCTGAGAAATGTCCACAAACGAGTAGGTCTCCGGATGGTCGAAGGTCGCGCTGTGCATCCGATGCGCCAGGTCCCACGGGTCCCACATCTCGGTCGTATGGACCGAAACGCCGGCCGCTTTCGCCCCGGCCTTGATATATTCCGACCAGTATTTACCCCACTGGGCCGTTACCGATGTCTCGTTGTCCATGCAGTACAGGACGTTACCGAACTTCAGCGAATACGAAAGCATCTTATCAACGAATCGCTGCTGGTGCTTCAGCACGGTCTTCCGGTTTCTTTCCGCCGGCACCGACCGGAAAAAATTATTCTCCGTGCGGGTGGGGTGGGTTGTAACCTGTTCCGGCAGTCCGGTCTCGGCGGCGGTGTAGTTGATGTTGTTTTTCGGATTGAACGGATTGGCCGCCCAGTTGTCGCGATAGTAGTCGAAAGTCGCCCAGACCTCAATCTGCACGATAATGTCCCGCTCGTAAGTTAAGCCGAGAAACCTCTCAAACCTCCGCCAGTATTCATTGTTCCATCGGTCCAGGTCGTATTTGGCGTTCACTTTCCTGAAAGGCCGGATGTTACCAACGTCCCGGCTTGACATGGTATTGCGCACGTAGTTACCACCGACTGACTTAAGCAGGTCCAAATGCTCTTTCAGGTCGGGAATCTGAAACAGGTTGTCATCGACCGTTCCTCCCAACAAAAGCACTGCCCTGCCGTGATATTGCCAATACGCCGGATTCGACTTGTAAATCTCTATATCGTTTCCAATTGCGGTATGCACACACACCATTACAAAAATGGCTATTAGAATTGTGAGTAATTTGCGGTATGCCATTAAGGCTGCCTCCTCTTGGCTCTTGCATAGAATATTTCTTTTCTCAGTACAGCCGGTTTTTTCAAACTTAAAATCATCCTGCCCTGCCGTCAATATCAGCACCCAATTGCAACGGCTTCATTCTACATGGTTGGGGGGAAATATGCACTTTTTTTTGCCTAATCCGGCGGGTTCTCAAGAAAATACAAAAGTTGCAAAATTGCTTCGCGGAAGGTATAATAACTCAAACTGACCGGTCGGCCAGTTTGAAAAGGGTAGAAGTCAGGAGTCAGAAAACAGAAAACAGATGACAGAAGTCAGATGACAGAAGTTAGAAGTCAGAATAAGGATTTTACAGCAAATTAAGAATCATAGCGGGCAATTTGTCTTTTCGGCACATTGCTATAAGTTATTGTTTTCAAGAATGTTATCGCAATAACAACGTTAAAATCGGTCAGTATGAGATAATAAGTTCACATCGGACAGTAAGGGATGGATGTCGTATTCGAGGCAGGTTGTTTACCGGGACCGACGCAAAATGGGTAAAAAAGACCAAACCAAAACACAACCGCTTGAGACGGTCGAGCCGATAGGCAAACGCGCCTTGATTCGCAAGGATGAGGACAAGAAACAAACCAAAGGCGGCATCCAACTGCCCGACAACATAGAAATCCCCACGATAACCGGCCGAATCATAACTATCTCCGCTGAGGTGGAAAACTCGCCGGATATCCCGCTGCGTCAATACGACAAAGTGCTCTTCAATCCCAAAGGCGCCATCCCGGTCGATTTCGAGGGTGATAATCGCTTGTTTGTCGTGGAAATTGAAAACGTAGTCGCTGTCTTTAGAAAATCATAAACAAGTTTTTTCTGCCGCCGTCATTCGCTAATCAACCCGCAAAAATCACGCCGTGACGAACAATCCGGCGGTTTTAGCTTGGCGCTGCCGGAGAATTCAGGTAATTTACGTTCGAACTGTCCGTAGAGCCGATTGGCTGTAACTTTCTGCCGGGCACTATCGAAATCGCGATAAGTTTATGGATTATAAGGGAATATTTGCAGGAGACTATCATGAAAGGGAATCTGCAAGTCTCGGAGGAAACCTGGCAAGAGCTTAAGCCGCATCGTGGGCAGGGCATCGTGGTTCTTGGGATAGTTGGGCTGCTTTGCTGCTTCATCTGCGGCATTATTGCGTGGGTGATGGCAAACAACGACCTGAGAGAAATGGCCGCGGGGACAATGGACCCGCGCGGGCGGGGATTGACACAGGCGGGTAAAATTTGTGGAATAATCAGTGTCATACCCACCATTTTGATATTGTGCCTGCTTGTGGTGGCGTTGATTGGCGGCGTTTTTGCCGCATGCTTAGCTTAATCGGCATTTCGTTGCGCAATTGACAACTGTTGACAGCAGACCAATATACGGTTATGACCGGACGGCAACGGAATTTGCCTTGTCGTTTTGGCAGGTTTCGGGTATTTTACAGTTGATATACTTAGTGCCGTAATCGCGGTGACGCTTGTCCGGGCGAGTGGCGGTGAAGTTATGTAAACAATGAACTTTCATATTGGGATTTTTATTTGTTAGGAGATTATTATGGCAGAAGAACAACAAGCCCCGGCCGCACAAACGGTAACCGAGGCCCCGTCACAGCTTGCTCCTCATCGCGGCGTTGTCATTTTGGTTCTCGGGATAATCGGCATCGTCTGCTGCTTTATCTGCGGGATTATCGCGTGGGTAATGGGCAACAACGACTTAAGAGAAATGGCTGCCGGCAGAATGGACCCCTCCGGCGAGGGTTTGACCAAGGCGGGTAAAATCTGCGGTATGATAAGCGTCATAATTCAAATCATTGGATTTGTCATTTGGCTGCTTATGTTGCTTGCGGGAGGCGGTATGGTTGCGATACAGTCGTAGCCTTACTAATTCCGACGGAAATTGAAGTGGTTCAGGTTTCATGGCGTTAAGCGATGGCCGTTTCGGACCGTGTCTTTAATATTGACTTGGCTGGGATTGTACGGTGCGCCAGCACTACTGAAATCTAACACTGATTTTTTTATGGGAGATTATTATGGCGGAAGAACAAGAAGCCCGCGTTGTGCCGGTAGAGCCACAGGCGCTTGCGCCCCATCGCGGCGTTGTCATTTTGATTCTCGGGATACTCGGCATCGTCTGCTGCGTTATCTGCGGGATTATCGCATGGGTAATGGGGAAAAATGACCTCAGGGAAATGGCTGCCGGCAGAATGGACCCCTCCGGCGAGGGTTTGACCAAGGCAGGTAAAATCTGCGGTATGATTGGCGTCATATGGAACATCGTTGCATTAGTCGGGTGGCTGCTCATTGTTATCCTGGGTAGTATTTTTGCGGCAAGCGGCAGTTCAACTTCAGTCCAATTCTAATAAAAATCGAGCGGCTTAAGATTTTTTGACTTGAAGCAATGACTGCTTTGGGTTGTGTCTTTAATATCGAAATGACTATGCCTGGGCGGCGCGTCAGTATCGCTGAAATCTCGTTCTGATTTTATCCTTAGGATGTTTTTATGGCCGAAGAACAAGAAGATACAGTCGCGCAAACGGTAACTGTAATCCCGTCACAGCTTGCGCCTCATCGCGGCGTTGTCATTTTGATTCTTGGGATATGCGGTCTTGTTTTCGCATTTCCTGGTTGTTTCTGTTGTGTTCTTTTGGACATCATACCGCTTGCCTGCGGGATTGTCGCATGGATAATGGGAAAGAACGATCTGCGAGAAATGGCCGCCGGCAGAATAGACCCATCCGGCGAGGGTTTGACCAAGGCGGGCAAAATATGCGGTATCATCAGCGTCATACTCGCAATCGTAGCCCTTGCTATATCATTGATTCTTATTCTTGTTCAACTCGCCACGCTCATGTACGCAGATACATCGTAATCCAGCGTGATTTTTCCTGTCGTTTTGTTGCTGGTATTCTAATCTTTCCAGTAGTAACGTTTCTCGTGGCAACTACCGGAGTATGTTAAAAAATCACATAGATGAAAATTGAACTAATAAAAGTTTCACGGCGTCCGCAATGGCCACTCTGGGCTATTGTTATAGTGTTGGCATGGCTGTTCATGGGTGTTGTGGCATTATTGCTCAGCGCGCATCTTGGCAGGCCGGTGACGCTTTGCATACTCAAACGGCTCAGCGGCATTCCGTGCCCGACCTGCGGGTTCACGCGGGGCGGACTGTCTGTTCTGCAAGGCAAGGTCTTTCGCGCCTGGTTTTACAATCCCCTTCTTTTTTCCGTATTTGCCTTATTCTTCATCGCCACGGCAATGCGGGTCTTCTTCGCCCGGGCTGTGCGAATTCGCCTGACTCGCACAGAGCGCATAATTGCATGGATTGTGGCTGTTGCGCTGTTTTTTGCCAACTGGGCATACGTTATCGTGTATGTGAAGTAACGTTCTGTCCTTTTTCACAAGCAAGCCTTTACATAACGAATATTTCTGCGGTCTGGCGCGGTGAGAAATACAGGTTAGGCGTTTGGTGCATTTCGCGAGAGATTTTTTGTAACTTTTCACCTGTTCGCGCAATTGTAATAACGCAAAGGTATTAAAAACAACTATGCCGGAAAAAACCGGCAATCGGCCCGGCAACCGACGAAAGGAGCACAAAAAATGGGCACTCACGGGAAAAAACAGGATTTAAACAGGCGTCGATTCCTGCATTCGGCCGCTGTCGCCGGTGCCGGCGTGGTATTGTCGCCGATGGTTCTGGCAAATTCAGACAACAAAAAGAAAGATGAAATAAACGTGGCTCTGCTCGGCGCAGGCGCCCAGGGTAAAGTCCTGATGGTTGCATGCCGACAGATACCGGGGATTCGCTTCAAGGCCGTCTGCGACATCTGGACCGCCTGGAGCCAGGGAAACATCTCTCGCCTGCTGAAAAGATACGGGCACGAGAACAACGCTTACGTGGATTATAGAGAGATGCTCGATGCGGAGAAGGACCTCGATGCCGTGATTGTTGCGACGCCCGACTTCCGGCACGCCGAGCATACCGTGGCATGCCTCAAGGCGGGCCTGCACGTGTACTGCGAAAAGGAAATGTCCAATACGCTCGAAGGCGCCCGCAAGATGGTGCAGGCCGCTAAGCAAACCGGCAAGCTGCTGCAGATAGGCCATCAGAGGCGGAGCAATCCGCGTTATATATTCTGCTATGAAAAGCTAATCAAAGAGGCGAACTTGCTGAACCGCATCACCACAGTCAACGGGCAGTGGAATCGAAGCAAGATGGCGTGCGAAGATTTGGGCTTTCCTGAAAAATATCCTGTTGAGCAGGCCGTACTTGAGAAGTACGGTTTCAAGTCGATGCACCAGTTCCGCAACTGGCGCTGGTTTAAGGGCCTGGGCGGCGGCCCCATAGTTGACCTCGGCTCGCACCAAATCGATATTTACAACTGGTTCCTGGGCGGCCATCCCAAGTCTGTGGTTGCCGACGGCGGTGTCGATTACTGGAAAGACCACGAGTGGTACGACAACGTTATGGCGATTTTTGAGTACCAAACAAAACAGGGAGCGGTCAGGGCCTTTTATCAGACCACGACAACGAACAGCGCCCAGGGATTCTTCGAGAGCTTTATGGGCGACGAAGGGACGCTTTTAATCACCGAGCACCCGGCCTCTCGCTGCAGCGTCTATCGGGAAAAGTGGGTGGACGAGACCAAGTGGGACAAATGGGTCAAGAAGGGATACCTAGCCAAGGCCGAGGGATTAAACCAGCCGAAGGAGGAAGATACGGCCGGAGACATCAGGACGTCGCCTCGCCCGCCGAAGTACGATTTCTCTGTGGAAACGCACAAGCTGTTCCACCAGGCGCATCTGGAGAATTTTTTCGAGGCGATACGCAGCGGCGGCAAGGTAAAACTCAACTGCCCCGCGGAGGTCGGGTACGAAACGGCGGTCGCCGTACTGAAGGTTAATGAGGCGGTAAAAGCCGGGAAAAAGCTTCAATTCAAACCGGAGGAGTTTAAGGTTTAGCTTTCGCCAAATTGGGTGTGGTTGATTTTTCCGGCATCGCAGTTTTCTCGTGTCATGCTGAGCGCAGCAAGGCGAAGCGAAGCATCCGGCCCCAGAATGAGATGTTACTGACCGAACAAAGGAGACTCTCAGTCCGCAGGCCAGATTCTTCGCTGGCGCTCAGAATGACAAAATCATTACTGTCAATAAGGTTACAGTGTGCCGGAAAATCTGGACACACCCAAAATCACGGCCGGTAAAAACTTTCGAAAATTTTAACCTGAAGCGCAACGCTTAACTGCTTTTATCAGCCCACCAGAGGCGGGCTGGAGTTTATCGCTTTTAGCTACCTGGATAGATAATAATGGGTGCAGGTTCGGTTTTACGTAATTCTGCCATATGGTTTCGGCTGGACCAAAATTGCCGTAACCTGCTGCCAGTATAGAGGTTATCGAACTTAAGAGGGTTTTGCAAGCAGGGCTTGACCTGAGCCAATATAG
>JAUWPZ010000109.1 GCA_030611315.1 Sedimentisphaerales bacterium | reverse complement strand
TTTTCGAAAAAAGGGACGCGTAATTTCTACGCGGTAAGACGAGAGAAAGGGCCAAAAGGAAACAAATTTGCTACGATATACATGCACCATGAACTTATAGAGGTTGGTGAGGGGCTGTTGATTGACCATGTAAATCAAATCAGCATGGACAACAGGAGGGCAAACCTCAGAGCCGCCACCTGTGCACAGAACATACGCAACAGGAAGAAATTCTCCAACTCAAGCGGTTCGAAATATAAAGGAATTTACAGGGAAAAGAACCGGAAGAGATGGGTTGCCCGGATAATGTTCAAGAAAAAGAGGATATATCTCGGCACCTTCCTCAGCGAAATCGACGCGGCCAGGGCCTACGACAAGGCCGCTATAAAGTACCACGAAGAGTTTGCAAGTCTGAACTTTCCAAATAACGACTAATAGCAGCGTACTATCCGCTGTACTCTATACGCAATACGATATACGCATCACGAATATATTTTGAATCTGAAATCTGAAATCCGAAATCTGAAATCTATTAATAGTCTTTGACTTAACCGGCGCAGTCAGTTAACCTTCGGCAATTATGAAGAGGATGCTGACATCGTGTTTTGGGCTTGGCCGGCTGCCGCTTGCTCCCGGTACATGGGCTTCACTGCCGCCGGCGATAATCTTTGCCCTGCTTTTCCGCTTCGGCGCATCGGACGTGCTGATATCAGCCGTAATGGCTGCCTTGATTCTTGCAGGCTCGGCTGTTTGTGTGAAATTCGCACCGGCCGCAATCGCCGCAACAGGAAAAATCGACCCACCCGAAGTTGTCGCAGACGAATTTGCAGGCCAGGCCCTTACGTTTCTCGCGGTTCCGTTTTTGGCCGCGGGCGCAATCTCGACCGCTGGAATTTGTGTAATCACCGCCGCCGGCTTCCTGCTGTTCAGGCTGTTCGATATTACCAAGCTCTGGCCAATTCACAAACTCGAAAAGCTCCCCGCAGGCTGGGGAATCCTGGCCGATGACCTCCTGGCGGGTCTTTATACCACGGCTGTCTTGGCGTTCTGTTTTAAGGTATGGCCCGCCGGGGCTTTTGGATGGTTCGATGCTTAGGAAGCAACTATGACGGTTGAATATTCTGTTGACGTCTGTAAAGAGCTTGAAGACAGATTCCGCGCCGCCGAAGTGCATCGCCCCATGCGAATCAACCGCTTCGACCCGGGCGATGAGCTTACTTACACCGTTACAGGCCTCAAGCAGACAAACACGGCCAGGGTCCATCTCGTTATTGAGAAGTTCGTCGGCGGCGGATTTGCCGGACAGGTGTACAAGGTAAGGGTGCTGGATATTGCGGGCCCAGGGCTGTGGCACGGGCTTCCAGCCCGTGGAAACACGGCCAAGCCTGTCCCTTCAACAAGCTCAGGGCAGGCTCTGAGCGGAGCCGAAGGGATGGCCGTGCCACCGATAGACGGACTCGAAGCGGGCCGGGTCTATGCAATGAAAATCCTGATTCCCCCCACCGGATTTTCCCGGATCTTCCGCAACGTTCTCTATCGCATCGGCTTCCAGGGCCCGTTTCAGCTTCAGGTCAATCCCACGGCGGCCAGGGCCGGGGCACTCTGGCAGAAATTCATCCGACGAGGGGCGCGCTTGCGATTCGGCGATGAAAAAACGGTCGTGGACATATACGGAACATTCGTGGACGACAAGCTGGGCAGTTGCGGCGAATTGAGCGAATGGATTGACGGGCGGACCTGGCGGCTTGAAGTTGACGACCAAATGGACCTCATTCATTCTCGATTGACGATTGACGAATTAAAATCGAAAACCTGCAATCGAAATTTATCCCCAGGGGAATCGCAAATCAAATTTGGCTCGCCTGAATATCGCGCCAAGCGCCGGTTTATGAGCGAATTCGTCAAGCTCCTCCACGATATGGGCGGCCATGAATTCGCCAGGCAGTATGAATGGTCAACCTGCAAGAGTCAGCCCAACTGCCTGAAGCGCAAAGGCACCGACGATGACCCGGACAAGGGGCTGGTGGCGGTCGATTTCCGCGCTGGGCTTGCCCTGCTGCCTTTTTTGCCGATGAGCCCGGGCGATTTCAAGCTGATAATCAAGGGGCTTTTACGCGGCTCTTTGGTACAGTTCGACCGCGGCAGCCCGCGCAAGCTGGAGCGTTTCGTCCAGGAGCACAGCGACGAATTCTCAGATATGACGGCGATGCTGGACGAGCTAAAAGCCGCCGAGCAGGTGTATCGGGACTCCGTTCCGGACATCACCCACAATCACATCCATCTTTTGTTCAGCCGGCGACTCTGGTCAACAATGCTCAACAGCGCCGTCACAGGCTGGCGGGTTCGCAATCTTATCGACGATGAGCACGAGCGGAAATTGCGCAAGAGCAAATTATTGACGCTGGTATTTTCCGTCATAGGCCTGATACCGTTCATAGGCGGGTTTCTGCGGCGGCTCTGGGGCCGGGCCGACTGGCGCAGGCATTACGCAGCGATGCTGACCGGCGGCTATCTGCGCCGGGTGCTGCGGGCCGGAATCGCTGAAAAAGTCATCCTCTGGCACCGCGCCGGACGCCTTAGCGGCGATATGGCGCTCAAAACAACAGCAGAGCCCTGGCGGTTCTGGTGTCATTTTCCTTTATCCATCCTGCCCGCCGGCCTGCACCGTTTTCTGACGGACCGGCGGTTTAGAAAGGAAAAGCTGATATACATATTTGTCCGCCCGTTTAAGCTTTATTTCAACCGTCAGCTCCGCGAACAATGGCTTCGAGATATGGTGGCTGAGGGACAGAAGAAACATATGCTCAGCGACGACGATGCACAAACCATTCTCACGCAAATCAACGAACCCTACATACAGAAATACCTGATAAGCATGGTTGTGCATCTTCTCACGCTGCCGGTAACCCAAATCGTCTCAGTGGCGGTCGCCGGCATTTATTATCTTTTGCATCGTGGAGAACCCAACGCTTTTGCGAAAGGGCTGGGGATTATCGTCGCATTCCAACTCGTCCCCATTTCGCCCGGTTCATTAGTCAGAGGACTCTACGTTCTGGCCCTGGTCATTAAAGACCGGGACTTCAGGGACTACAGCATCGCCGCAATTCTGGCCTTTTTCAAGTACATAGGTTACCTGGCTTTTCCGATTCAGATGACGTATCATTACCCTGCAATGGCGCGATTTATGGCCGGGCATTGGGCGACCGAGGCCGTGCATATTGTCCCTGTGTTCGGCGAGAGGGGGGCTCTGCTGGAGCACTGGGGCTTTTGTTTGTTCTATAACTGGCCGTTGACGATTCGGCGGCGAATGCTCAAGCGGGCTGAGCTGCGCGCTTCGATAAAGCCTCGCTACTGGCACCTGGGCGTTTGCGCAGCGGCAACAACGGCAATATTCAGTCTTGTGGATTATTACTATCTGACCGGCATTGGCCGGTTACCGGGACTTAAAGACATCTGGTGGCTTGTTATCCTGGCCCCGGTGGTCTGTGGAGCAGGGATTACACTCGGAGCAGGCGGGACTGTCCTGTGGAAACGAATTGCCTCGGCGACCGTTTGCGGCCTCGTCGCGGCCCTGCTTTGCACAATCGTATCAGCAATTCTGGATAGCCCGGGCTCAATTGCAATTATCAGCGTAATCACAAGATTTGCCTGGCGGGCATTTATTTTTTCTATTTGGTCCACTATCGGAGCAATAGTTACGGAGTTGAAACTCCCTGAGCCGGTTTTTGATAGGGTTTAGCGTTTAGCGTATAGCGTTTAGTGTTTGTTTTTTTACTATCCGCTATCCGCTATTTTCGGTCTCTCAGGCCGGTATTTCGGCCTTTGAAGGCCCAAAAAGCGAAAAAACCAAAGAAATCCTTGAATCCGACGAATTTATTGATATGCTCAGAAACTGTGGAGTTTAATCGAAAAAATCTGTGAAATTGAGTATTCGAATGTATAATGAGTGATGGAATGAAATCAGGTTTTGAAATCTTATACCCTTAAGGGTAATAAATTCCCGCGATTAGGATTGTAAATTATTGTTTTAAGGTTACTACCTGTGGCACAAGTTCCCCGCCAACCCGCCGCGGCGGGGGAAATTTCAATCGTGAGCACTATATATTATTGAATAAGGCTCCGGTGGTATGCCCCCGGAGACTTCTTTGGAGGTTTTCTCTTTGATGACGTCAGATAGTTACAGTTCTCTCTGCGACGATTTTTATCTCGATATGTACATCAACACCGAGCTGGCTCTTCCCAATCAGCGCGACACCATCCTGGCGTTCTTCGAGCGGATACAAAAGCAATTTCCCTCGATGGCCAGCTTCTACCGACGTGAAAATAATGAGTACTGCCTCGAAGAAGACCGCAGCCTCGGCCAATACCGATGGATTACTCTCGAAATAGACCGTATCGGCTCAGGAGTAGTTAATCCATCGAACTTCGAAACGGCTTACTGTCAGGACAGATTCGTACTCGAGCTTATCCCATACATGCTCAGCGTCAGTCATCTTGATATCGATTCGATGGATATTACTTTCGCTATGGATTTCGATTGTAGCGGGAGCCACGATGAGGTCATCGCCGAGGCGCTGTTCGGCCCTACCGCCTTCAACTGCCTTCTGGAATTGCCCGGCGCCAAAGCTATCTCCTTTTCGCCCACCGTGGTCGTTGCGTTGTCCGAAGACAGCCGAACTCAGGGGCGAATCAGCATAGAGTCAAAAACAAGCATCTATGAGCCGGGAAGAAAAGGACAAAGCCCGGACGAAGCGATTAGTCTGTCATTTACAGTTCGCCAGTACCCGACAACTACTGAGAAATTTGACTCGCTTAAGTCTTTTGAAAATCAACACAGGTTGGCTCAGGAATTAATGGCTGAAAAAATAGTCCCGAACTTTGTCCAGCCTCTAACAGAGACAATCGCTCAAAAAAGATTAATGTAAATCTCAGGAAGGACCAAAAATGGCTATCGAAGCGCCTATAAGCAAGTTCAAAAAAAACAATCTCAAAATCTATATTGCCGTCTGTATTGTCGCTACAGTCTGGTTCGGCTATGACGGCTATTATAACGAGAAGTTCATAGATAAACACTCCCCCGAAGGCGTCCCCGACACTACACTCATATTCAATCAAAAGTCCCCGCCGGTATTTATCGGCGCCGCAGTGCTTCTGGGTGTGTATCTTTTTGTAATAAGCAGGAGAAAAGTCCTCGCCGATGAAAATGAGCTTGTAATCAACGCTCGGGAAAAAATCCCTTACGACTCAATACAAAAAATAGACAAAACCCACTTTAGCTCCAAGGGCTTCTTTATCATTACGTACAAAGACAACAGCGGCAGTGAAGTCCAGCGTAAATTAAGTAAGAAAACTTTCGACAACTTAGCGCCCATTCTGGACCATCTCGTGGAAAAAATCAGTTGAAATTTATCTCAATAAAAACCATGCATTCTGCGGTATAATCATGGATTTAATGGGGTATTTTAGAGAGAGGATTTATCATGTGCAGGGGAAAAACACTTCTAATTACTGCTGTTGTTTTGGCTATGGTTTCGATTGCCAATGCGGAGTTGACTTTAACAGTCAACGGGCTTGATGCGATAGAACCGCTTGAAATAGAGGGCAGAGACAATCTTGTAATCGCCATTGCAGGACAAAGTGAAGCTAAAGCACAAGACATGTCAGTTACCTGCGATAACGGGAAGCTCGATGCTTTGACAAAGCCGAATAAACCAGCAAGAAAACCAACATCGGGCAGGTATCTGTTTACTTTTGCCGATGTATTTGGCATAGATAAAGAAGCTCTTGCACCGCCGCAGCCAAAACCTGAACTGGAGCTACAGGCGCAATCCAAACAACAGATTTCCACTTCACAAACTGCCGAGCCTGCAAAAAGTTATTCTGCGAGTTCCTCTGGTGGCCGAACAACCGGGATTGATAACTTTCCCGAGCCGAATTCTTATCCTGATTTGGACAGCAATGATATAGTTAATTTTGTCGATTTTGCAATATTCGCTGAGAACCGGCAGAAGTCGGGCAGTGGCCTCGACGGCGATTTTGACAATAGCGGAACCGTTGATGCCAATGATTTGGGCAATTTTTGCTTATTTCTGGCTAAATGGGCCTCACCCAATAAATGTTTTCGAATCGTTTAAGGAAGCTCTGTCGGTTGGTGATGTCAATGAAGCTCTTAATTTTATTGCAGAGATGTCGAGAGAAAAATACGCCGAGATTTTCCAGATAATTGAGCCGAACCTTTCGGATTATGCAGCCGGTATGGGCGAGCTGATATTCGACCGGCACAGATTCGGCGAAGTGATTTATGAGATGCTCCATCAGGACGGACCGGACACATTGAGTTTCCCCGTATTCTTCATAAGAGACGACGACGGTAATTGGAGACTGTTTAATTTTTAGCGAGCTGTGAGAAATAAATTTCAGGAACATAATCAATGCAGGAAAAGAAACGGAAAATTTTGCTAATTTGTCTGGAAGTTGTTTCATTAGCAATAATATTGCCAATATTCTATTGGGGTACGGTTAAGTTGCTGTTAGGGCCAATAGAAGATACATTTTATCCACATATGCCTTATCAACAGCGTTTCGTTTCTACTTGGATAGCCTCTTTTGCCATTTTAGCTTTCGACACTATTTGGATAGTACTAATGAAACTATGTCTGCGGGACAAGATTCATGTTAAGGTGGTTCTAACGCTTTTAGTTCTGACCTTTTCGGCGTCTGTATTAAGCTGTTTTATTATTGTTGACGCACTAACGGGAGCTTTTGCGTAACAAGTGGAATGATAGATAGGAGAAAAATCAATGCAGGAAAAGAAAAATTTCTCTCTGAGTAAACAGGACATGATTATATTCGCTGTAGTACTTTTGGGTATTTTCGTTATTTCTTTCTATTTATTATTCCCAGTCATAGATAGCCCAAAGACCCCTGATTGGCTTTTAGGGCCGATGGGACTATTGGCTTTATTGGGTTTTGATATTGTTTGGAGTTTAGTAATAAAATTATTATTTAAAAATTATCCAAAATTAAAAATATTTTTAATATTACTTGGTATTACCCTATCAGCTTCTTTTTTATCTTGGTGGATAATTGAAAAGACATCCCTATTTGATCACATGTTTGGATAACACAAGGAAAGGAATATCAAAATGAAGTTCAAATATACGACACTGTTACTGGTTTTGGGTTTATTTAACTCTTTGTACGCATGGGAAAACAAGAAAACTCATCCTGCGAAGAATGATACCCAAGGAGAATGACCAATGCTCTCTAACACTAGTAAGACCGCGATAATCGTCTGGCTGATTACCTGCGCAAGCCTGATCGAGCTTGCGTCTTTTTTATTCGTGCCCCAGTACGAGACCGGGTTTGCGGACTTTCTGTTCCACGCTGGTTTGACTCACTGGGGCTGGCTTCCCGCGCTCGTGTTGGGGATATCGTCGATAGTGTTGACGATACGATGGAAACCAGGCGGGCGAGTACTACAGGTATTCCTGATATTGCTTTCAGCCATAACATTTGTCTTTGCGTCCCTCTGGCTCATAATGGCATACCGCTTTTTATTCCACTCGTCAAGGTTGGCCGTTGCGAATGTGCACTGGTGGCTCATCATGGTAAACGTATTCTTACACCTGAAACCATAGGAGGTTCTATCGATGATAGCGAACAGTAAACGACAATTTATTTCTGCCCTCATGCTATTGCCTGTCTTGTGCAGTGCTGCTGATGCATTTTCAGGTGCAACGCACAAATCAATAACGGAGAAAGCAGCATATGGTTCTGTTGCCCAAGGCCACCTCAAGTCCTGGCTGGGCATACGACGAGGGATGGACACCATCCTTTTGCTGGATCAGTCAATCCTGCCGCCCGCTGAGCGTATTCCTGCCGACCAATTTGAAGAAAGGATAGCGGGAGAGTTGCCGGCTAACCCCTGTACAATTTTAGATTTTCTAAAAGCCGGAGCACATCTTGAAGATGTGCCTATTCCAAGGGCGAGACATCACTTCCACGCGCCAATTGCAAACCCCGAGGTGGTGCCCCCGAATCCAAATGCAGGGTTGGACAACAAGACGGACCACCCCGAATTGGCAAGCCAGATCGATTGGTTCACAAATTGGTGGTACGATCTTCATTTTGATGTGACGGGTGCATCGGCTCAGAAAAGGGCTTTGGGGACCGAGGACCCCAACTGGGGTATCGAATATGAAAACTACTTCGCCTGGCCGGACAGCAGGGCCTACTTGGTCGAAGCGTTGACGCGAACGGATCCCAATGTGAGGGACCACTATCTCGCGCTAACATTCATATCCCTCGGCCATGCAGTCCATCTGCTTGAGGACATGGGCGTTCCCGCCCATACGCGAAACGATTGGCTTTTTGGGCACTACCGAAGTGCGTTGGATTGGGGCAATCCTTTCGAGAGCTGGGTTGAGGACCAGGTCAAGGCAAACGGTGGTCAGAGTCCGTGGTCGGGTATTGGGCCGGCTGTTTTCGATAAGTTGGCTAAGTATTTCGATGCTGATGAAAATGAGCTTGTAATCAACGCTCGCGAAACAATACCTTACGATTCAATACAAAAATTAGACAAAACCCACTTTAGCTCCAAGGGCTTCTTTATCATTACGTACAAAGACAACAGCGGCAGTGAAATCCAGCGTAAACTAAGTAAGAGAACTTTCGACAATTTAGCGCCCATTCTGGACCATCTCGTGGAAAAAATCAGTTGAGAATTACCGCAATAGAATCTTTATATTAATCGGTTGACCGCAATAGAGTACCCTGATAAGCTGTTGCGGTTTATCTTTGGGGCTGCCGCCTTGCGATAGGCTGCAAATTAGTGTTGCTCGAACCATATTTGGGGAAAAAGACAAATGAATACTTGTGTTATCGGATTGCAGTGGGGCGACGAAGGCAAAGGAAAAATTGTCGACATCCTCGCCGAGAACAGTGATATCGTCGTCAGGTACAGCGGCGGTGCAAACGCCGGCCACACCGTTATCGTCGGCGAGGTCCGTTTTGCTCTGCACCTGCTGCCCAGCGGCTCAATCAGGCCGCAAACTACGTGCGTAATAGCAAATGCCGTTGTCATTGACCCGGAAGTCCTGATAAAGGGAATCGAGACACTCGCCCAAAACGATATCTCGCTGAACGGCCGGCTCCTTATAAGCGAAAATGCCCACGTCGTCCTGGACTACCACAAAAAAGAGGACCGGCTACGCGAAGAATCACTCGGCAAAAATAAAATCGGCACAACAATTCGCGGCATCGGCCCTTGTTATGCGGACAAGGTCGGCAGAAGCTACGCCGTCCGTATGGGCGATTTGAGAGACCTCGAAAGCCTCAAAACAAAACTGCAAAGCATTGTCGAATATAAAAACAAAGTCTTTTCAGCTCTTTACGACGCCGAGCCGATAATCGCCGACGATATCTTCGAGAAGTGCAAAACCTACGCCGAAAAGCTCGTACCCTTCGTAACCGACACAACCGAATTTCTCCACAAATCAATTTCCGGCGGAAAATCTGTTCTTTTTGAAGGCGCCCAGGGCTCTCTGCTGGACCTGGACCACGGCACCTTCCCGTATGTAACCAGCTCGAACTCAAGCTCACTCGGTATGTCGGCCGGCTCCGGAGTACCTGCCAAAATGGTCGATAAATTCATCGGCGCAGCCAAGGCCTACACAACTCGAGTCGGCGGCGGCCCTTTCCCAACCGAGCAGGACAACGAAATCGGCCAATACATCCGCGACAAAGGCAACGAATACGGCACAACCACCGGCAGACCCCGGCGATGCGGCTGGTTTGACGCCGTGGCCGTTTCATACGCCGTAACCATCGGAGCAATCGATTCGCTGGCGCTGCTGCACTTAGACACGCTCTCAGGCCTGAAAGAATTAAAAATTTGCAGAGCATACGAAATCAACGGAGAGGAAAAAACCTTCTTCCCGGCCAATATAGCCAAACTCGCCCAGGCCAGGGCCGTTTACGAAACCGTCCCGGGCTGGGAAGAGGAAATAACCGATGTACGCGATTTTAACGATTTGCCCTTGAACGCCCAGGATTACGTTTGCCGAATCGAAGAACTGACTAAAAGACCAATCACAATCATCGGCGTAGGCCCAAAACGAACTCAGACAATATTCAGATAACTTCCGTCTAATCCTTCTCTTTTCGCACGCTGTTAATTTCTGCTATGAAAAGCTTTGAAGAAAAACAAAAGATAACCGCCGACCGCCTCGGGATAACGACCTCGCAGATGCCTCATCATATCGCCCTAATCATGGACGGCAACGGCCGTTGGGCCCAACGAAAAGGCCTGCCCCGCTACGAGGGACACCGCCAGGGCGGAAAGATAGTCGAAAAAATATCGTTGCACTGCGTCGATCTTGGCATCGAATCTCTCACTTTATACTCTTTTAGTATAGAAAACTGGAAAAGACCAAAAGAGGAAGTCAATTCTCTAATGTATCTGTACACTCAATACTTGATAGAGATTCGCCCGACACTGATGAAAAATAATGTAAAGCTCGTTCACCTCGGACAATTAGACGGACTGCCTGAAGAGGTAAAAACAGAACTTGCAAAAACCATAGAAATAACCAACGACAATACCGGTATGGTTCTTGCCATGGCGTTGAACTACGGCGGCAGAACCGAAATCGCAGATGCAGCCAAAAAAATCGCTCAGGAATACAAGAACGGAAAACTGCGCCTGAAAGATATCGACGAACAGTGCGTAACAAGGCATCTTTACAACGCCGACCTCGCCGAACCGGACCTCCTGATACGAACCGCAAACGAAATGAGAATCAGCAACTTTTTGCTCTGGCAAATTTCATACAGCGAGTTCTACGTTACCAGGACCCTTTGGCCGGATTTCAAAAAAGCATCCATGGAAAAAGCAATTCTGGCCTACGCAAAACGAACCCGGCGTTTCGGAGATATCAAAGCGACTGCCGGCCCGAAACGATAAAACGTATGACTTACAGCCGGGCAAAACTGACTAACCGCTGAAAATTATGCTCAAGTACAGATTGCTTTTGGGAACGTTGATGGCGGTTGCTTTTACCGCCCTCATACTCCTGGATGGCTGGCTGGACGGTTCCCTGACCGCTTCGGCGCCAGACAAGCACATCCAGGGAACAGGTTTTTGCGTTCTCCTTGCCCTGTTAATAATCCCGGCTCAGTTCGAATTGTCAAAACTCGCCGCGGCAAAAAACTTGAAGATTTTTACCCCTCTTGCAATTATCGCCTCGATTTTATTCGCAAGCGCCTGGTACTGGCCGCAAATTCTCAAAATCTCACCGGCGATTTACCTGTTTTTCCTCTCCGCATTTGTACTGTTGGCCTTGTTTTTATACCAATACTCAAGCTGCGGCACTACGGCTGTCCTGGCCAACTGTGGAGCAAATTATTTTGCTATCGGCTACCTGGGCCTTTTGAGCAGCTTCTGTTTGGCAATCCGTATCGACTTTGGCCCCTGGCACCTGCTTATGTTTGCATCTGTCATAAAGTGCGCTGATATAGGAGCTTACGCAACAGGCTCAGCCTTCGGAAAACATAAATTCTCGCCCAATATCAGCCCCGGAAAAACGTGGGAAGGAATGGCCGGCGCCGTCGCTGCCGCGATGATAGCTGCTATTCTCTTTGCTGTTTGTTGTGGTATAATGCCCTGGCCGCTGGCGGTAATCTTCGGCTTGTGTTTCGCCTTTATCGGGCATATGGGAGACCTGGCAGAGTCGATGATAAAGCGAGATGCTCAGCAGAAAGATTCGAAAAATCCCGATTCTTTCGGGATACCCGGCTTCGGCGGCATACTGGATGTTATCGATTCGCCTCTGGTAGCGGCGCCGTTTGCGTATTTGTTCTTTATGTGCGGCTCTTGATAGAGAGAAAACTTGGAAGTTACAATACAATTAGATTCAACGCACAGGCAGCTTGAATTGTTCGGGCCCGCAGACAGCCACCTTCGGCTTCTGCGCGAATCCCTCGGCGTCCGCATAACCGCCCGACAGGACAGCCTGATTATCACAGGCAAAGAAAAAGACGTAAAAAAAGCCGCC
>JAUWPZ010000130.1 GCA_030611315.1 Sedimentisphaerales bacterium | reverse complement strand
AGCGGGAGCCAACTGGCCCATTTTTTCGTAGGTCTGGCCCAAGTAATATAATACGTAACTATGTCGTTTATCCTCAGGATATTTCTGCACGAATAGTTCGAAATACATAGCAGCCTCAACCCACCGGCCTTTCTGAAAATTTATCTGTCCCAATTTCAGTGCAGCATACGGACCCGATTTACTATTAGGATATTTTTCAATAACCGCTTGATAAGCCTGTTCTATCTTGGGGTTTGCTTCTGACTCAGGCACAGTACGCGAATTTCTCAATTTCTCATAATACTTCCCCACGAAAAACTGGGCATGCCATGCATATTCGTAATTAGGCCAGTTATCGACTATCGCCTGATAGTACTCAATGCCCTTCTGGTACTCCCCTAACTCCTGACTATAGCAGACAGCCGAAGCATAATAGGACTGTGGTGTGATCCGAGAGGGCGGTAATTCTTTTATGATCCTCTCCCACGCTGCTATAGCTTTACGGTAATACTCATCTCCTTTACCTTGACGCGCCTCACCATAATATGCCTGCCCGATCCCCTCAAATATTGCTCGGGGCAAAATACGTTGATCGTTAGAATCGGCAATCAAATTATCAAGAATGGCCTCAGCAGTCTCATCATCGCCGAGAGCAATATGTAAGCCCCCAACCGCTGCTTTGGATAGCGTCGCAAAATCGTTATTAGACCATTTCTCACCAACAATCTTATGGAATCGAATCGCCCGCTCGTATTTGCCTATTTTCCTGTACCTGTTGGCTATAAAGTGCACCTTTTGCGGCAAAGTCGGCTCATCGGAAAACACAGTAAGCAGCTTCTCAACTTCCCTGTCAACTGCCGCATCGTTCCCATTGTTCGGGTCGATATAGGAATATATAATGTCAAGCTGCGACAGCAGCGCATTGACGTTGTTCGGCGAATTGTCAACGTTGCACATCCAAAGCTCCATCGCCTTATCGCTCCTGCCCGCCGCATTATACGTTCTGGCCACATTGCGAACCGCCTTGGCCAACTTCGCATTATCCGCAAATACGCTGAGAAGCTCCCCCACCGCCGCATCCGCCGCCGCCGCATTGTTTCCGTCGGCGATATAGGAATTGAAGATATCAACCTGAGACCACATCGCATTAGTGTCGGAAAGCTCTGCGCTCTCTCCGGTCTCCGCGGTAAGAGATCTTCCCCTTCTGAACTTGTCAAAGAGCTAATGTGGTGTTAATCCCCGATTATAAAAAATGCAGAAAACGACTGTGGATTGCTTGAATGAATCTATTTGCCCCGGCGACTTGCCTTTTTCGTTAGTAACAAGGCAAGGACAAAATGAAATATTTCAATTTTGTATCTTTTCACTTGCCGGGACAAGTTTACCGTTTTCGTACCAATATTCGATTCTTTTTATATTGTCTACAAATCGAACGCCATTTTGCAAGCCCAAGTTCTTATATGTAAACGTTTTCTCTGAGATTGGTTTATTAATTATTGATTTGGTAAGTGTGATTCGGGAATCGAATATACACTTTCCCTCACTATTCAGTAAGATTTTATGGAAAGTTTTTGGGACAAATACGTCGCCAATCTTTTCATAGGTCAACTTTACTGATATGCGTGGTATCCCATCATCTATCATTTCCTGCTTTATTGCGTTATAGCCAACCGAACTATCCACCACTAATTTGACTTTAACATAATCATGTGAATCGCGATATAAAGTCGTAATTTGATATTGTGTATGGCCATCTGCGTCAATTTCGGCTATATTAAGATGAGGATACCCCGCAATCTTAATGTTACCTTCGGTTAATAAAACTTTTCTCCTCGTAGAAATGGTCTCCCATATTTTTTTATTTTTGCCAAAGTCAAAAAACATTCGAGGGTCACGTATATCGCCACCAAGTCTGTCTTTCGCCTTTTCCGGGGGTTCGAGAAAAGCCGCTTTCCCGCTTACTCTGGCGCTCACCAATATAGAATCACTGTACCCAAAATTGTGATCTGGTTCATAACTTATATATTCCTGGGGGGTTACAATTGCTCTTATCCTTGAGTAACGTATGCTTTCATTCGGCGGCGCATTCATATCTAAATCAACGGCTCTATATTTTACTTGTGGCTCAAGATTGGAATACAGCTTATCGTTAACAACGTCGACGGCAAATGCAGTAGGTGAGATTACTATGCGACGGATATGTTTAGAGCTCGCTGCTCGACTTTTTTCATCTATGTAAGCTCTTTTGGCTGCGTTATCGCCATAATAGTCTTCACTTTCTACTATATCCATTTTTCCTTGCCATAGATTAATCTTTTCGTAGTTTGCTTTAGTCTGCATTTCAATTATTTCGAGAATATCCAAGTACATATTTTCCGCTACCGGTTTCCATGGTTTATCAGCTTCATTGCTTTTACTACTACAAGTTGTGAGAAGAAACGCGCAAATGATCATTGATCTTACGACAATACCATTTTTGTCAGATGGGATATATGTGTGTCTGGATTTCATTTTTTTGGCTCCTCTATTAAAATTGTTTATAAACGGTCACATTTTACACTCTTTTTTGAAAAATATATATCAACGCATTGTGATTGGGTACCGTCGTGTAACCGCATAGCACGTTTAGGTACTCCTCTAAAAAGGTCCTTCACACTTTTCATTCCAAGCATAATGTGGTGTTGAAAGTCCCGCTGGGACACAATCCCAGCAAAAACCGAGGAGAGTCCAGACACACTCACCCATACAAATTTCATCAAGACTAAACCAAAAGTTGAAGCATGCCTGACTTCTGTAGCAAACAATATACTCATCAAAAACACATGATTCATAATCCTCTACTTCCGCTGGTATGTAGTGACAATCAATATGACTGCCCACCGACCATTGTTTTTCATTCACTGTACAATCCCCACCAAATATCGGGTCACAACCACAACTATGGTTGTAGCCGTCACAAGCTCCGCTAAAGAAAGTCTCACAGTTGGTACAAGCGCGTGAAGCGCCTGTTATCCCAAGAACTAACACCAACATTGCAATTATAACAACTAACGTAAAAGTTTTCATTATTTTGCTCCTTATTTTAAGAATTTGTACATTAACTCGAATTGGCACTTACACCAATAAGAGCATTACTAATACACTTTCATAATAACCCTTAAATTACATCAAACATAATAATTATTCTTCGACCAGACCATACATTCGGATTATAATTTCTACACCGCTGGGCTTGGCAAAAACGATTTTCATATGTTCTTCGTATCTTCCGGTCTTATTAAATTTTTCTGAAATGACCAATTCTAAATCTTTACTTATTACTTTGACTGCCGTTTCAATATCAGCGGGGGATATAATTTTTAAGACTTCTAAGCTCTCTCCATAAGGACTTGATAAATGTATTGTGCGCGAAAGTTTCTCGCCAATTTTAGCCATTCCCCATGCAACTAACGAGGGACTTACCTTTATCGGTGGTGCTATTTCAATATGAACAGGAATTTTAATGTGAGCGTACTTTGGATTTTCAGTTTTGACCTCAATGAATTCATCGTAGGATTGTCCTGCTGCAAGCATACCGGTTTCAACAGTTACCTCGATTAAATAACTTTCGTGGTCGATATATAACTGGGTAGCAGCAACTACTGGGATTACAGCAGGGCTAGAACTGTCAAGTTTAATATTTCCTAAATCACATCGTGCCCCCTCTGCTAAGGAGAAAGTTTGTTTGCATTCCTCACCTTTCTTGACATTAATAAATTTTAATTTCTCGGGCAAAATAACGATGCGTTTGGATCTTTCTAATCTTCTGGAGCAATATCCAACCAGAGGCCCGGTCTGCCTGGCGTACTCGCAATCAGGCCAATTAAGAATTATTTTTTCAAAATACTCTATTGCATATTCATATGCACCCAGCCGAAGATAGCAGTGGGCCAAAAGATAGCAAGCCCGTGGGGTAATACCGGATTCAGGTAGTTCTGTTATTATTCTTTCCCATACAGCTATCGCTTTTGCAAAATGCTCTTTCATTTTGGCCTCGAGTGCATCTTTTTTATACGAAAGAGCTTGGTTATAATATTTCTCACCAATTCGGAACACGGCCCTCGGCAGAGCTGGATGCTCTTTGTAATCGGCAATCAAGCCGTCAATGATGGCCTGAGTGGCTTCATCATTGCCGAGTTCAATATGTAACTTCCCGATTTCAACCCGCGACGTTAGGGCGAGCTTGTCTTCCGGCCAGGTTTCGCCTACAAGCTCATAGAAGTGGATTGCCCGCTCGTATTTGCCTATTTTCCTGTACCTGTTCGCTATAAAGTGCACCTTTTGCGGCAAACTCGGCTCATCGCCAAACACAGTCAAGAGCTTCTCAACTTCACTATCGACAGCAGCATCGTTGCCGTCGTTTGGGTCGATATAGGAATATATAATATCCATCTGCGACAGCATCGCATTGACGTTGTTCGGCGAATTGTCAATGTTGCGCATCCACAGCTCCATCGCCTTATCGCTCCTGCCGGACTTATTATACGTCCTGGCCACATTCCGCACCGCCTTCGCCAGCTTCGCATTATCCGCAAACACCCTCAGCAGCTCCTCCACCGCCGCATCCGCAGCCGCCGGATTGTTTCCGTCGGCGATATAGGAATTGAAAATATCCACCTGCGACCACATCGCATTGGCATCGTCCGGAAAGTTCTCAATGTTATATTTATGAAATTGCAATGCCTTCTCAGGTCTGCCGGCCTTGTTATACTTGTTCGCTATCTGCCGAATCTCCCTCGGAAGGCTTACCTGTTCGGAAAATGCGCTGAGCAGCTTGCTAACAGCCGCGTCCGCCTCGCTGGTGGCGTTAGGGTCGCGAATATAAGCCGAGGCAATCTCCACCTGCGACCACATCGCGTATTTATCCTCCGGGTAACGCTCCACATTGTACCGGTGTAGCTCAAGGGCCTTTTCGAGCATTTTGTTCCGGTACAGCTTCACGCCCACGTCACGTATCTTCCTCGGCAGCCCCGCCTGTTCGGAAAAAGTCGTCAAAAGTTTATCAACCGCCGCATCGACAGCCGCATCATCTTTTTGTTTAATGTGAAAATAGGCAATCTCCACCTGCGAAAGCAGGGCGTTAGCGTCCTCAGGGAAATAATCAACGTTGTATTGATAGAGAGGCACGGCCTTTTCAGCCCAGCCGGCCTCTTTGAACTTACCTGCTGCCTCATAGACCTCTTTGGCGAACCCCGGCCGGTCGGAGAATACGTCTAAGAGCTTCCCGGCAGCCGCCTCCGCGGCATTTGCATCATTGGCCTCGGAGATGTAGTAGTTGACCACATCAAGCTGGGAGCCCATCGCGTCGGAATTGTCAGGAAAGTTATCGACGTTGTACCTATGCAGCTCAATGGCCTTTTCAGCCCTCTTGGCCTTGTTTTTGTATGTATTGGCTATCTTGCGAATCTCCTTCGGAAGCGTCTCCTGCCCGGAAAACACGCTCAAAAGCTTCTCCGCCGCCGCATCTGCCGCCGTATCATTGCCGTCCCGAATATGAGCAGTTATTATCTGGAGTTGCGACCACATCGCGTACTTACTCTTCGGATAATGCGCAACGTTGTATTTACGCAGCTCCATCGCCTTCTCGGCCCTGCCGGCCCTTCTGTACCTTCTTGCTATCTGGTTAATCTCTTTCGGCAAGCTCGGCTGACTGGAAAATACGCCTAATAGCTTATCAACCGCCGCATCGGCATCTCCGGCTTTATCCCCGCGAATATGGGAATAGACAATCTCCACCTGTGACCACATCGCGTATTTGTCCGCAGGATAAGTACTTACATTGTATTGATGGCACTCCTCGGCCTTGTCATTATTACCCGCCTTTTTGTACGCAACTCCAACGCCCCAGACCGCCTGTGCTATTGCCTTATGCCACACAAACCCGGCCGTCAATTCCGCAAAGGCCGTCTCCGCTTCCGCCTGCCTGTCCGTGATGATGTAAAGATAGGTAAGCTGCTTTTGCGCTTTCAGCGCATCGTTGGCATCTGGAAAATTCTCTAAGATTTGCAGATAGACTTGTTCCGCCTGGTCGTATTGTTTGTTCGTTTTGAGAGTATTTGCCTGCTTGAATTGGGCTGATGTGTCGCCAAGGGCTTTTCCTGTCATACCTGCAAACAGCAAAACAAACAAAAGCGTGAAAATGAAGAAATATCTCTTAATCATTAGGATGACCTCCCGTTTAGTTCGCTAATTTACGCACAATCCTTCCACATGCCGGTTATTTCGCTATGGCCGTACACTTGCCGCCCGGCTATTACTGGCGCAAAACTTTATCCCTGGTGCGTTAATTAAATGACCGCCAAAGTATCTTATACATATTCTAATCGCTCTTTCGAACCCTGTCAACAAAAAAATAAAAATAATTTTCCGCTACTTAAAGCATTTGCTCATCACACCATCAACGAACCACGAACCACGAACCACGAACAATGAACAATGAACTACGAACTATGAACAATTCATCAATTCCTGCTAACGATCCACAACCAGCGGCGCACGAATTAATATCTCCCATACCACCCAAGTTAACAAAATGTTAAGATTAAAAACAGGTCAATTTTAGGTCAATTTATTGCAATTCTTGTTCATTTTGTGCAAAAAAATGCAAAAAAGTGTAAATTCACGTCAATTTATGTCCATTTTTTACGCCTTTTTTCTTGCCCTTCTTGCCTCACTTCACTAACTTAACCCACCCACCCCCGTTTTTAGCTCAAAAACGAACATCGCAACAAAAGAAAACTAAAAAAACCTGAAAATCTCCAATTTTCCCCAAAATCCAATTTTTCAAATTTTCTTATGTGTTAATTTGCGCAATTTACAGAACCGCTATCTCTCAACCTTTGTCAGCAATTTAGGCGATTAAATCTTAACGTTTTTCTGCAGGTATGGCGTTAGAGGTTTTTCAGTGGTAGAATTGAAAAGCCGGATTGGCGGCGGCAGGTAATTGGCAATATAGAGAAGAAGATATGAACGAAACAAGCCTGCTTTTGAAGGCGTATTATGAAGCCCTCTATGAGCGGCTGGAGGCTAAGAAGGACCTTTTGGCGGCAAGAGTAGAAGAGCTGTTGACTGAGGAGGTCGAAAAGCGTGGCTTTGAGGATTTTGACTAGGCCAGGTATGAGGCATATCGGGATGCGGGCCTGGCCTTTATAGATGAACGGATAGAGACCTACAATCCGATTGGTTTTCAATATACATTTGACCGCACCAGGGCGAGGGAGGCCTTTGAATTGGAGCTGCAGCTAAACTGGTATGAGGGCCGGGCGGAATTCGAGGCCCTGGTCGAAGTGGCGCGCAGCAAGGCGCAAGCGGGCGTGACGAACGAAAAATTGCCGCTGCTGGTAGAGGAGTTGATTGAAGAGGCCGGGGCCTATCCGGATAAGAGCATTATATCCGCTTATGAAGCCGCACCTGCTCTGGCGAAACTGCCGGACTATGTAGTGGCGCGGGCAATCAAAGAGATAATCACGTAACAAAAGGCCCTGCGACGGTTCCAAACGGATTGAGGGACAGCGTAAAATGCCGGCTTTTTTCAATTCGGCCCTTGCTTTTTGTTCTGCTCTTGATTATTCTTGTCCATACTTGGTTTTCGATAGGCTTGGATTGCCTGATAACAACACAGGTTAAAATGATGACAGGAGTCTAACGATGAAACGTATCAAACGCAGAGATTTTATGAAGGGAAGCTTAGCTGCCGGCGCTTCGCTGGTATTGGCCAGCCCGTTTTCCCGTGTGAGAGGAGCAAACAACGATATTCGCGCGGCCGTGGTGGGCATTAACAGCCGCGGCGGGTCACACATTGGGGCGTTCGACAAGATGGAAGGAGTACGGCTGGCGGGGCTGTGCGATGTGGACAGGAATGTTTTGGAAAAGCGAGCCAAGTCGTTCAAAGACCGCGACAAGAAAGTGGATACGTACGTGGACATTCGCAAATTGTTGGAGAACAAGAACATCGACGTGATATCCATTGCGACGACGAACCACTGGCACTCGCTGGCGACGATTTGGGCGTGCCAGGCGGGTAAGGACGTTTATGTTGAAAAGCCGTGCAGCCACAACATTTTCGAGGGCCGTAAGTGTGTCGAGGCGGCGGAGAAGTACAAGCGAATAGTGCAGCACGGGACACAGAGTCGCTCCAAAAAAGACTGGGCAAAACAAGTGGCGGCCATCGCCAGCGGCAAGTATGGCAAGCTGCTGGTATCCAAGGCGTGGGCCTCGAAGAATGGAAAAGGGCGATGGGGCGTCGGTTTTAAGCCCACCAAAGAGCCGCCTGAATATCTCGACTTCAATATCTGGCTTGGCCCGGCTAAGAAGCAGCCTTATCATGAGAATATCGTGCACTACAACTGGCACTGGTTCTTCGATTTCGGAAATGGGGAGATTGGTAACCAGGGCGTGCATCAGATGGATATTGCGCGGTGGGCGATTCCCGGCGGTTCGCTGCCCAGGAGCGTAATCAGCATGGGCGGACGATGGGTCAAATCGACAGAGGGTCATCCGCCGTTTACCGACCAGGCCAATACTCCCAACTGCCAATTGACCGTGATGGATTTTGGCGGGCCGCTGCTCGTATTCGAGGTCATCGGTTTGGTTGACGCGGCGGGAGTCGATGGCAAGAAGTATCCGAAAAAGGTGAGCAACGAGTTCTACCTTGAGCAAGGCGTAATCAAGGGCGGGAAGTTTTATCCGAAGGGTTCGGATAAAGGTGAAGACTTAGTGGACGTTGATGTGGAGATGGGCCCCGGCGACATCTTCGAGAATTTCATACACTGCGTGCGTTCCCGAAAGCGCGAAGAGCTCCACGCGGACATCGCCGAGGGGCATCTGTCGTCGGCGTGCTGCCACTTAGGCAACCTTTCTTACCGCCTCGGCGAGCAGGTCTCCGGCACGACCAGGCCCGACGTACTCGACAAGCACGAGGAAATCGCAAAATCCTGGGATACGATTAAGCAGACCGTGAAAGGCACATTAGGCTACGATGTGTCGAAGAATACGTACTGTCTCGGCCCGATGCTTAAGTTCGACCCGGAAAAAGAGGAGTTCGTGAATAATCGCAGGGCCAACAGGCTGCTTACCCGTCGGTATCGCAAGCCGTTCGTTGTGCCCGAGAGCGTCTAAAACGGATTTTGACGTAATCATTTGTGCTCACAGGTTGGTGGTATTATGGGCCGGGATGAGTTAAGCCCGGACACACCAATGGCAGGAGCTTGTCGAGGCCGGTTCAGAGTTTTTGGAATACTATGCCGCCTACGATGAGGACTGCGCCTATTATTGTGGACCAGAGAATCTCTTCGCCCAGCACAAAGAATATCACCACGAGCGCAAGGAAGGGGACCAAATAGATAAGATTCGTGACGTGCGCGGTGGTTTCGGAGAGCTTTAGCGCTTTGAGCCAGATAAGAAAGGTTATTCCCATCTCGAACAGGCCGACATACGTTGCGCCGAGTGTGCCCCATAGACTTGGGATTTTTAGTTCGCCGAGCAGCAGCAGTAAGAGAAATACATAGGCGGATGCGAATATGAAATTCAAAAACATCCCGACGACCTCATCCTGTTTACTTTTCATGTTGTAAATCCAGAACAATGCCCAGGGTATTGAGCTTCCTGTTGCCAGGGCCACGCCGAGAGGGTCGGTGAGTTCGAAGCTTAAAATGTGTCCCTCGGTTGAGATGACCAGAACGCCGAAGAAGCTGATGAGTATGGCCAGGATGTCCCTTCGTTTTATTTTCTGTTTTAGGAGTGGGACCGAGAGCAGGACAAGCGCCAGCGGCCAGACAAAGTTGAGCGGCTGGGCCTCCTGAGCGGGCAGTATTGAGTATGCTTTGAGCAGGACGGTGTAATACAGAAAAGGATTCAGAAAGCCCAGCAGTGCCGAACGCAAAAAATCTTTTTTTGAAAGGGCCTTTAGCAGGCCCAGCCTCCTCGATAATAACAAAAAAATGAACAAGGCGAAACTCGATACAACTGAGGCGCCGAATAGAAGAGATACGACGGGCATGTTGAGATAGTCGGGCGATAGACAGAGCTTAAAAGCCGAAGCGGAGGTTGACCAGAAAAGAACCGCGATACAAGCGTAAAGATAAGCCCGTTTTTGTTTTACCATATCGGCAGGTATAATATCGAAGTAAATTGTATTACGCAAAGAATCCTTAACACCATACACCAGGCAAAGAGAATTTAAGAACACAGATTTCGTATTTAAGATTGTTTTGACGCTCGCTGTAGTGGGTAAACAAGGGGCAATAGGCAAGATGGAGGAAGTATAATTGGGTTTGATTGGCTTTGAATTGGGTTTGATTGGCTTTGAATTGGGTTTAATTGGGTTTGAATTGGGTTTGGGTTTTTCGCGGCCACGGAGGCGAGCATTTTCATAATGCTTTGTTATGGCGTAACTTATGTTCATTTTACCGTTCAGGAAATTGGCTTTGGGATTTTTAGGCCAAAAAACGATGTCATCTTCATAACCCTTTGCTAAGA
>JAUWPZ010000209.1 GCA_030611315.1 Sedimentisphaerales bacterium | reverse complement strand
TAATTACTCATCATACATCAATAATTTTTCTAAACTCTACACTCATCACTGATCACTCAACACTCAACACTCAAAACTCAACACTAAACACTCTTCCTGTTTTGTCAAGAAATATCCCCCCAACTGTAATCTGAAATGTGAAATGTCGTATATCGATACGAGATACAATAATTACACTCAAGGCAATTCATAGATGTGTACTTGGCCGTCGATCCTGCCGCCAAAATAAAGTCGTCGGCTGTCTCTATCCAGGAGAATCGTTCTTACTTGAGGGCCACGTTCCCAAATCAGCTTCATCTCGCCAGTTTTAATATTGAAGCGATACAACTCCCATCCCGCAGAAAACCAGAGAACGTCCTCGGTTTCGAAAGCAAAAGAACTTGGCCAGTGACTATGGTCACTTATTTCGGTAATCGTCCGAACCGGATTGCCCGTTTTGGTATCACAAACTTTGAATCCTCCCTTCTCGCCTTCTTCTACTGCAACGAGGGAATTATTTGGAGATATAGCCAGTACATTGCCACCTATGGTATTGAATGTTTGAATGAGTTTGAAATCCTTTAGACTAACAAGGCCGGAGTTACACTGTGATGATATAGCCAGCAGCGAATCGTCTTCTGAAAGGGCCATTGCTTCGACATGATGGTAATATCCTCTGACTTTTGGGTACATCCTGCAGGTAGCCTGTTTTTTCCCTTTTACCAGGTCGTACTTTGTTAGCTCGTATGTCCGGGTAAAAAAACCTCTGCTTGTGCACAGGATAAAAGAATCGGGTGTGACAGCCCCTCCGAAACCGCGCCTTGATAGATTTGATGGTATTGACAATTTGACATCTGTTTTAAATTTATTAATATCGGAACGCCAGATGTTATCTTCTTCATCAATCCAAAGCAACATATCATCCTTTACGAAACGCATTACCTTGATTAGAAAAAGAAAAGAAGACTTAGCCGGTGGTTTATTAACCGTGGTATCTTTTACGACAATGAGTTTATCCTCCTGCGAAAACCACAGGAAAACATTATCTTGCTCATCACCCCAGGCTAAGAGCTTGCCGTTCGGTGATAATGCCATTGCATTTACGCCCGGTGGGTGCCGATCCATAAGCTTTATTCGTTCATCCGTCCAGGGCTTGAGAACCTTAACAAGCTTCGGCTTATTATCATCGGCTTCAGCCTCTTTCTTGTTATCCCCCGCTCGCTGCCGCCCGAAGGAACTAGATATGTTCAAGCTGACCGACAAAACTAAAATAAGTATGATAATTGATTTGTTCATTTTTATTTCTCGCTCGAATTTTTTCAATAGATACCCGCGTCAATTTTCCCTTTTCCTTTTTTCCCTTTTCCCTTTTTACTTTTTACTTTTTACTTTATCACTTTTCTTTAGTTTGCTTCCACATAGTTGCCTCGGATAATTTTACCTATAATTAACCACTTTTCAATACATTTTTTGTACTTTTTGTCCTGTCCGCTCTACGCTAAACGCTATCTTTTCCCGCAATACGCACTACGCGTCACGCACAACGCACTACACACGCTTGTCCTGAGCGCAGTCGAAGGGACGCACGACGAAATACGCAATCCTGCCCTCGAGCAGAGCGAAGGGACGAAATTACTCGCCGAGGAGGACTTCAGCGCCTTTTCCCTGCTGGATAAGCGGTACGTAGTCTTCGAGCTCCTGCAGGACCTTCGCATCGGTCAAATCGAGCGTCTTCTTCCTCTCATGGGCCATATACGCGGCCATAATGAGCATTGTAACGAGTCGTCCGAACTCGAAGTTGAGCGTAGCGTCTTGGCCTTTTTCAAACGCCGATATCGCATCGCGCCACTCGGCTATGTATCCGTACAGGTCCGGCTCGTTGGGCTGCAGAACAAGGGCCCCTCGCGAGGCCTGGGCCTTCTCCAGGGCAAGCTCGCTGTCCGCAACGGCTTCTGCGGCGGTATCGCTGATAAACATCCCCACCGGCGACTGTAAAGAATTAACGGTATAAGAATAGCCCGGGCCGAAGGCTTCCATAAGCAGTCGCAGGCCCGGCGCATCGTACATCCAGGAGTTTGTGGCCTGGGCAACGCTGCGAATTCCGCTCTCGGGGTCTTTGAATTTTATGGTAACGTTTGAGTAGTCCTCAGCGGGTGTGGCGGAGTAGTCCACGCCTCTATCGCGAAGCCGGCTGAGCCACGGCTCTTTGCCCCACTTGAGCAGCGACATATTGGCGGTAACGGAAACCGGCGTGAGGTAGTTGGGCGCTTTGCCGGCAGGCGTGAGCATATACATGCCGATGGCTATACTGTGGCAGCCCATATCGCAGCAGACGCCGCCTCCCTGTCTTGTTGGGTCCCAGAACCACGGCTCGTGCGGCCCACCGTGCTCTTCGGCGCTGCGGGCCAGATGCGCCGGGCCCATACCCTGTTCCACCGCCGCCAACTGACTGCGGGCCTCGACCACCGAGGGCATGAAAAGCTGGTTTTCAAAATATGCGGTGGGTACATGGAGTGCGTGGGCCATCCTCGCCATTACATCGGCTTCTGCGAGGTTGCGGGCCAAAGGCTTCTCGCAGATGATTCCCTTAATCCCGGTGCCGGACTCGACGGCCCTGGCTATCTTGCGCAGGATATCGAGGCGGGCGAAGTTGGGTGCGAAGATGCAGACCACGTCAACGGCGGCGCAGAGTTCGTTGATTTTCTTGAATACCCTGGTTTTGCCCATGCCGTGCTCACGCGCAGTTTCGGCCAGTGCCTTTGCGCCCTCGGGCGCGCAAACACCGGCTATTTCGACGCCGCGTACCGAACGTAAAGACCTTTCATGAAATCCAGCCACGAAACCGGCTCCAATCATTCCTATCTTAAGCATTTATTTGTCCCTTTCGTATCAGGAGGTTACAGACTTGCCCGGCAGGGCCAATAACAGGCTTACCAGGGCTGATATTGTATTTTATAGCACTTTGGCGGTATGCCAAGAGGCAAATCGTTTTTTGTTGGTACCGGGGTTTTCGAGCCAATCCGGACAGTGGCAGTGTTGATTTGCCTGTTTTTCCATAGAATATGGCGGGGTGGGTGAAAATCGGCGAAAAAATGGCAAAAAAACCCCAAAAATCGCAAAAAATCGCGAAAATGTGTAAAAAAGCTCTATTTTCGGGCACTTTTTTTAGGATGTCCCTGCGATAAGTGGACGAAAATATATAAGTCGATATGTTGAATGAATAGTGAGAATTCGAAGGGCACAAGCCCAGCTTAATTTAATTGGAGAAAAGAAATGCCAGCAATAGCAGAGAAACGTATGACAATGCCTGAAATAAGAACGAAGGCGAAAGAGCTCGGGATAACGCCGGGAAAAATGAAGAAAGCCGACCTTATCCACTCTATCCAGTTGGCCGAAGGGTGCATACCTTGTTATGGCACGTCCAACGGTGATTGTCCATATACCGACTGCTGCTTCAGGAAGGACTGCCTTTAGAAGCAGCTTGTCCCCCGCTGCTTGCGTTCGCGAGTAAGATGTGGGGGCGAGGGGGGAGGGCGAAGGACGAAGAGCAAAGTGAGAAGAGCGAAGGACGAGGGGGAAGGGGGGGCGGTTTAGATTTCCGATTTTCGATTCCCTTAGGGAAAAATTGGGTTTGTTTTGGGTTTGAATTGGCTTTGTTTTGGGTTTGATTGGCTTTGAATTGGGTTTGAATTGGGTTTAATTGGCGTTGAATTGGGTTTGGTTTTACTAAGTGTCCAATCGCTTATATTTTCATAATCCGTTGTATCATATAAGTTTACATTCATTTGACTTTTTCGGAAATTGGCTTTGGGATTTTTAGGCCAAAAAACGATGTCATCTTCATAACCCTTTGCTAAGACGGAATTTGCGTTCACCTGATTTTCCTGTAAATTGGGTTTGTATTGCATAATTTGTTGCTTGTCGCTCGGGGC
>JAUWPZ010000002.1 GCA_030611315.1 Sedimentisphaerales bacterium | reverse complement strand
GGGTAATCACGTCCCGCTACCAGCGACGGTTCTATTGCTACTTTATCAATTGAGAATTTCATCCCTAAATTATAAGGTAAGAGGAGCTAACCGTCTACCCCCCTTTAGTGAATTAGCGGATTAGTTAGTTCCTGTTGCGGAAACAACATTTGTCATTCCTGCGAAAGCAGGAATCCAGGTTTTTTCGATATAGACCCCTGCTTCCGCAGGGGTGACATCACCAGTTTTGGCTTTCCGCAACAGATACTAGTTAATTGGTGAGTGGTTAATTGGTTCATAGTTTGTTGTTCGTTGATAGAAGAATTCAAAAGTTTAGATGTAAAGTGCAAAATGACAAAGCCAAATTCCAAAAATGCAAAGTCAGCATACCTGCGAGTCATTGTTTTGCTTATACTCGCAGCAATTGTGTGTGTTACGGCGATGTTTCTGGCGCAAAAAAATCTGCAGAGGCCATCTCTCCAAAATTTTGACCCCAATTCCGTGATTCAAAGTCCAAGGAAAGAGACGTGGGCGGAGCGGATAGAGCTGGAGGGTGTGGAGAATTTTCACAAGGTCTCGGACGAATTGTATCGCGGCGCCCAGCCGAGCGATGAGGGGATGCGGGAGCTCGAGAAACTGGGGATAAAGACAATCGTCAACCTGCGGTCGTTCCACTCCGACCGGGGTGAGATTAAAGGGACAGATTTGGCATACGAGCATATCTATATGAAAGCCTGGCACGCGGAGGACAAGGAGGTGGTGCGCTTTTTGAAAATCGTCAGCGACAAGGAACGGATGCCTGTATTTGTGCACTGCATGCACGGGGCGGACCGTACGGGGACAATGTGCGCGATATATCGGATAGCGATACAGGGCTGGAGCAAGGCCGAGGCGATCGAGGAGATGATAAAGGGGGGATTCGGATTTCACAGCGTGTGGGAGAACCTGCCAGAGTACCTTGAGGAGCTGGACATCGAGGAAATGAAACGGCAAGCGGGGGACGATTTTCAAAACGAAAACCCCCAAATAAATTTGGGGGCTAAATATTGGTGAAAATATTGATTTCAGAGGCTTTCTGCTGAGATTGACACGGATTATACCCTTAAGATTGGATCAATTCATCTTGGATCGGGGTCAGGAAGTCTCGAGGAACACTCTTAATCCGTTTTACTTACTTGAGCATTTCCTGCCAATGCAAACGATATCAGGATGGTAACAAGTAAATGCTTTATTATTTAAATTCATTTTTGATTTGGGGCTGCCACTTTTTGCCTGCAATGTTTACATTGATCGCTGTTATGGTTGATCTTTGAACACCGGTATATTTTGCGATTTTGCCATGTGGTATAGTTATATTATTGAAATAAAAATCATGCATCGGCTCCTCATCATAGCCATTAAAAATAAAGCCGATGTCCCCGCCGTTTTTTACACTAACATTTTCTATGTAAATGTGGTGCGTTCTGGGCAGGCTTTGAGGGCCGTCCGGTGCATAAGAGGCCGGGTAATTGTGCCTTACTGTCAATATCCGTTTGATATTTTTAACCTGGATGTCCCTGATGTATATGTGATGAACCTCGCCGCCCCGGTTTGCATTGGCCTTGATTTCCAAGATGTTATCCTGGTTTATTACCTGACCCGCCTGGCAATCCCATGCATAAATATATTCCGCACCTCCGGCCTGATCGCTCCCGATACCCACCATATTATGATCACCGCCGTGGAACCAGTTGTTGCGGATAAGGATATTTTTAGCTGGCCGTCCGGGAATTTCCTGGTACCATTTTCCCTCAGGGTCCTCTATTTCGGCTATCCAACCATCATTATCACGGCCCGATTTTATCCCAATATTATCGTCGTAACTATGTATTCTACAGTCCTCAATCACAACATATTGGCAACCATCCGGATCGATGCCGTCGTCTTCTTTTTGGATAGCGTTGGACGGCAGGATATTCAGGCCCCGAATGGTCACGTTGCTGCACATGACAGGATGCACGTTTCTTTCATTCGGTTTGCCCGAGGTAAAGTCCTCCATCAATACGTTTTGGCAGAAATAGAATTCTATGGTCCCAGGAGTCAATGCATTCGCTATCCTTTCATCGATAGGCACACCGCTGTGAGCCCACCCGTTCTTTAATTCTTTATCATCGTGGTCCGGCCAATCGGTCATTAATCCGTTGCCGTCAATTTCACCGGGCCCTGTCAGGCCGATATTCTTCTGATTCCAGGCGTATATCAAGGGTGAAAAATTATAAATCCATGTGCCTTCCCATCTCACCGGCACGCGCCCCCGGTGCTCCTCATCGCCAACAAGATAACCGTCCCTGTTCCAGTAAAAATCCAGTTTGGCTCCTTTTTGAAGATGGATGTTTACATTGGACAACAAGTGAATCGGCCCTTCCATCCGGTACGTGCCTTTGGGCACCACAACCATGCCTCCACCTGCTCTGTGGCAGGCTTGCACGGCCTTTTTGAAAGCCAGGTAATTGTTGCCTGAACCGTTGCCCTCTGCCCCATAATCAGTAACGCTGAAATCTCGGTCGGGAAATCTCGGCGGGGTGATAACAGCCAGGATTCCGGGTACTTTTGCCCAACCCCCTTCAAACTCACTGCTCTTGCCCAGCTCGATCACTAAACTGTCATGGTCAAGTGTGTCGAGGGGTTTGTTGACATCCAGATAACCAGGTTTGGACAAATGCAGGGTGTCCTTTACCGAGGTGTCCAATCCGAAAGCATATTCCGATATGGAAGGTTTGGCCAGTGCAGTTTTCCGGCTTGCTCTGCAATCCTGAGTTTTGATTTTCACGACACCATCTTCACCGGTCCTGCCGGATATCCGTGTGGCCGCGCGGACAATCGTGAACTTGCCCTGCTCGTCTGTTGTGTCCCTGAGTTGATGTGCGGTTAAAGAAACCTCAACGCCCTGCAGGGGCGCACCCGATTTTATGTCCAGGACTGTACCGGAAAGATTAATTTCCTGGGCCGTGATCAGGCTGCACAGGCTTAGAAACAGAAGTAATAATTTAATTTTTTGGGCACTCTTATAATTCATAACAACTTCTTTATTTTAAATATTCAAGATTAACTGGAATTTCCCATTTAAACGCTTAAAAAACATAATTCAGTCCTTTCGACATCGATATTATACAAAAATCACCTTGAACTGTCAAGGATTTTCGTTTTCGAGCAGTTTTATCGCAAATTTGCAGGAATACATGCTTTTTTATGCCCCACCTTTCTTCCTATACCTGCTTTTGCACAGACCATGACCGCTCTGGCCCTTATAAATCCAAGTTTTTCAGCAATTCTTATCATCAGCCATATCCAATGCCCGCAGGTTTCAACTGATGGATACGTTCAAGGATTTCCTCAAACAACCTTTTTGAAACCAATACCTCTGCCATCTGAAAAGTTACATATCGAGCATGCTTGACAACTTTGGCTCCGATCTTAATCAATTTTACCCTGAGAGTTCGCAGCGACCATTCCTTTACTCTCTTTGGTAAAGCCAAACGTCTCAGGAAATTGCCGAGGTTATAAGCCAGGGCAAATAGTTGGAGTCGAACCTGATTATCAACAAAATCATGACATGAAAGCCGTGTCCAGTTCAATGCATACTTGCCTTCTTTGATCCACTGCTCTGCTGTTCCACGCTTGTTGTAGAACTTTACTACGTTGCTGTGTTTCCAGCGAAGGTTCGTAACTATAAAACCTACTCTTGGAAACAATTCGCCTGCGTGCCATTCAATCTTAGCAACCACTCTGCGATCTATACTCCAACTGGCAGCCCTGTAACGAAAACTGTGATACTTCACAATCGGCTTTTTAGGTGGACGACCTACAGGTCGAGTCAGTAGATGCGTAATATGGCCTTGGAGTATGTTATTACCTATCAGGCGTATCGCATAGGAGTAATCTTCAGATTCAAGGAAACGATAAATCTCAGGATCTGCAAAGCCAGCATCACCACGGAAGAACCGCAGGATGTCAGAGGTTCGGTAACGGGCAATAATTGGTTCCAAAACACTCTGCCAGTCATCAGCACTATGAACAATTCCATTGCGAAGAGAAGCTTGTTCCATATCGCCATACTGGTTGAAACAGAATAATGGATGATAACAGGTGCATTGAAAATATCCATTGTAAGCAGTTCCCTCCTGATTGCCATAGGTTGGACTGACAGAACTGTCCATATCAAGGATAATCTGCTTGAGTGGCTTTCGCTGGCGAACTTTATCTACCCATTGACCTGACAGGTTTTTCAATAGCTCCATATTTTTGGGCTGGGTCAGTATCTCTGTTTCAAATCTGCCCATCAGGCTTGTCGAAGCTGCCGTTCGTTCTTTAGCTCTTCCACCAACAACTTGACGCATGGCAGGGTCAACGGACATACGCTCTGCATCATTAGTGTCATCATAACCAGCCAGCCGACTGTAAACAGACTGACGCAGCAGTGCTAAAAGCCCATGCCGGGTATTCTTACCTGTTCGACTATCAGTAAGCTCTGATTCTATCATTGTCGTTAATCCGAGGATTTCATCTAACTCTCGATACGCTAATAAACCTGCATCACTGGTTACTCTGGTTCCATGAAATTCGACCTTTAGTTTTCGATCAAAATTGACTCTCAGAGCATCCTTTTTGCTTTCACCCATCGGGTTCTCCAGATCAGAACTCAAAAACTATCATAAACAGCATCCATAAGCTCTATTCTAACAAATTTCATTTCTTTTGCACGACTTCATATGGGAAATCCGGGTTAAGGGTAATAAATCCCCGCGATTAGGATTGTAAATTATTGTTTTAGGATTACTTTCCCGCGAACCCGCCGCGGCGGGGAAAATTTCAATCGTGAGCACTATAGAATCAGCCAAGCGCTTCAAGTATTCTTTCTCTATCGGCCCGGCTGAATTCCAGTCCATAGAACCTGATAAAAATTTCCTTTCTCATTTGTGCGGCAGTTATCCCCGGGCGCCGTTCATAAACAGCACTTTGTACTATTTTTTTGGCGGTATCATACATGGAACAGCCCATTCGTAAGCGCCGCTCAGAAGAATTGAGCATCATTAAATTTTGAAACCGAGCAGCAATATCAGGATGAGTGTCGTTCATTGATTGCCTCTTTGTATATCTGTTCTAAAAACAGCTCTCCAACCCAATTATCAATATATTTTAAGTCTAAATCATCCACGGTTTCAATGAGATTTTTAACGTCTTTCAGCTGCGATTCGGAGTGACTATCTTTGGCCCAAATCAGCTTTGATATAACCAAGTCCTCCGGAGATACAAACCACATAGGACTTGCTTCGATTAGAACCTGCTTTCTGCGAGCAAATTCGGCTTGCTGATATGGAGAATACTTTTTGATTATAAAATCTACTTTGACTACGTGCTGATTCTGGATTATATTAAAAATTCCCTGTCGCAAAACTTCCCTTCGAACCATTTCTCCGTCTATATAGAAATCCCCTTGAAAAAGACCGACAAATCTATCGATATCGGATTGCTCCAATTCTATTACTATATCTATATCCCTGGTCATTCGTGGTACGGTATAATAATTTGCGGCGATAGAGCCGGAAACCATATAATGGATACCGGCTTCATTTAAGCGTTGTGTAACTGTCTTCAGAACTTCAAGCTCTTCGCTCATACATAACCTTTGTTCAATAATAAAGAACCGGTTTGGACAGTGATAATGTAACAAATTACGGCGTCCACAGCAAGTGAATTCGGCATGCATTAGTGCATTCAAAACAAGGTGTAATCACCGGAACGTTGACAATCGCTGTTTATTCGGCTAATATCCAACTCTATGCAGGCAAAATCCATAAATATATTGGGTATCGAGACGAGCTGCGATGAGACTGCGGCGGCGGTGGTTGCGGACGGGCGAATCGTCAAATCGGCCGTGGTGTCTTCGCAAAGCAAGCTGCACGAAAAATACGGCGGAGTCGTGCCGGAGATAGCTTCGCGGGCGCATCTGGAGCAGATATATCCCGTGATAGCAGAGGCGATGGCAGAGGCGAAGGTGAGCAAAGATGAAATCGACGCAATAGCCGTTGCGAACCAGCCGGGGCTGACAATCGCATTAGTAGTGGGGGTGACGGCGGCGAAGACGCTGAGCTTTGTCTGGGGCAAGCCTCTGATAGCAATCAACCACCTGCATGCGCATCTGCAGTCGGCGATGCTGGCGGAGGAGAAGTTGGAGCTGCCGGCTGCGGCGCTGATTGTGTCGGGCGGACACACGTGCCTTTATGACTGCGAATCGCCGCTGGAGCTGGAACTGCTCGGCTCGACTATCGACGACGCAGCGGGAGAGGCGTTCGATAAGGTGGCTACCATTTTGAAACTGCCGTATCCGGGTGGGCCGAGTATCGAAAAGGCGGCGAAGAATGGAAATCCGGAGGCAATCAAATTTCCGCGTTCGCTGCTGGGGCCGGAGTCGCTGGATTTCTCCTTCAGCGGGGTCAAGACGGCGGTGCTGTATTACTGCAGGGGGCAGGACATGAAGGGCGAAGACAAGGTCGATTCGATGAGCGAGGATGAAAAAGCCGATATCGCGGCTTCGTTCCAGGAGGCGATAATTGATGTTCTATTGACAAAAACGCAGCGGGCAGTTGAAAAAATCGGCGCGAATACCATCCTGTTAGGCGGCGGTGTCGCGGCGAATAGTGAACTCAGAGCCCGTCTGCAAAAGATGTGCGATGAGGCTGAAGAGCCTAAAAAACTTCTGGTAGCACCAAAACAATATTGCACTGATAATGCAGTTATGGTAGGGTCTCTGGCGTATTATAAGTATCGGGCAGGGCTTTTCGCGGACTTGAGTCTCGAAGCGAAGGCGTCAGGCTGAGAGAAGAATTTACCGATGAGGACGCAGAGAACGCTGAGAAAAAAATGAGATATATGGAAAGGAAGGTGAAATATCAGAGCAGAGCAGTTAAAGAAATTACTTGAGAAGGTCAAGGGCGGGAAGCTGGACATCGAGGAGGCGATTGAGAAACTTCGTCATTTGCCGTTCGAGGACCTGGGTTTTGCGTGCATCGACCACCATCGTCAAATACGCCGAGGCTTTCCAGAGGTGATTTTCTGCCCGAGCAAGACGACAGAACAGATAATCAAAATTTTCGAGACGCTCGCGGCAAGAGGTAATAACGTTCTGGCGACGCGAGCCGAGCCGGAGGTTTTCGAAGAGCTGGCGAAGACGGGGAAGTTCCCGAAGGCGCGATACGAAGAATCAGCCCGGGCGATTGTGCTCGAACAAAAGAAGCGGAATCCCTCGAAATCCGTACTGCCGATAGTAACGGCGGGAACGGCGGATATACCGGTGGCGTCGGAGGCGCAAGTAACGGCGGAGATTATGGGGCAGCGGACGGAGCTGATTTGCGACGTTGGAGTCGCGGGGCTGCACAGGCTTTTCAAGCATCTTCCAAAGCTGCAGAGGGCCAACGTGGTCATCGTGGTGGCGGGGATGGAAGGGGCTCTGGCGAGCGTGGTGGGCGGGCTGGTAAGCTGCCCTGTGATAGCGGTTCCGACGAGCGTGGGGTACGGCTCGAGCTTCGAGGGGCTATCGGCGCTGCTGACGATGCTGAATAGCTGCGCGGCAGGCGTTACCGTCGTTAATATCGACGGCGGTTTTTCCGCAGCTGTTTCCGCCACTTTGATAAACAAAAAAATAGAAGCAGGAAAATAAAAAAAAGGAGTCAGAATACAGGAGACAGAATATAGATACAGGATAATTGAAACGCAAGACTTCAGACTCAAGACCAAAGACTAACGACCTGCCGGGGGATAGGTACGATATTATCCCTACCTCAAATCGGGCTGCGGCAGGATCTCAGGCTCGGTGTAGGCCTCCGCCGGAGCGGGCCGCCCTGACGAGTTTTGGCAAAGCAGCTAACGTGCAAATCAGCCGCATACTTTAGGGCATCGGCTGGATTGCTTTATTTGGCATCGCATCTGGCCTTATTTAGTGTGCTCATCAACTCGGACCTACTTGCTCCTTGCTGTTTTAATGCAGTTAATAATCTCTTCGTGTAGCTTTTCCGTGATTATTGGTTTCGTTCTCGTGTCGTCAAGAGATAAGTATTCCCCCGGATCACATGCTGCATAGAACGAGGGAATGTTATCGTAATCGAAATGGACCTCAATATTTCTAACATTTGAGAGGTCCCAGAGATCCTTGAAGTCTATGCCAAGACTATCGAGACCTTTCTTTCCATACCTTACGATAAGCTGTTCGCTCTCAATTGCTTCCTTGGTGCAGTTGTAGCTGTTGATGTAAGCCTTGCGTTCTTGTGAAACTGAACTGTTTGTGAATAGAATACCTTTCCTATATGCTACCTTAATCACGTAAATTACAAACGCTTTCTTCCTCTGTATGATCTCAACTTTGATGATAGCTGTATCTTCTTGAGCCAATAAATCTGATCGCTCAAGAGCCATGCTGTAAAAGCATCCACCAACACCTTGGTACGCCAGTTTTTTTCCTGTAGTATGGAAAAGCTTCTGATTGAAGTAACATGAAAATGCTGCAGACTTCTGCGTTGTCTGCACCTGCAAATGAGGTAGATACCCACGGGCAAGCCCGTGGCACTTGCTTCCACTTTACGAGCTTCGCTCGACGCCCTTCGGGCGAGTTCCCATTCACCCACGGGCAAGCCCGTGGAACTCTGCCCTTCGGGTTATTAGATTCACGGAGAAGTTTCTCGCTAACTCACCCAAATAGTTTGATCCTGATCCACAATAGAGGTAGACATCCTCCTCTAAGGTGTTTGGGTTTTCACTGGCCCATTTCAGAATGAGATGTCTTTGAGCAACACCATCATAGATGCCGAATATAGCAGTAATTCCTGACCGATGATACTTCGTGTGGCTGTTTAGGAAGTCTTGAATATCCTCTTTGGATTTCAGTCTTGGCTTTTCTTGAAGATCCTTCGCCTAGCGCATAGCCAACCTTGTCGCTACCAGCAAATGACATTATGCAGTTGGGCAGAGGGTACATGATCTTAAATGTGCGTTCATCCATATTGGCGGGTATGGTGACACCAGTGGTGGTACAGATTCCGTCTCTTATAATGGTTCCCAGCGGGCCAGTAACAACGTTATCAGCGGTAAGTATGCAGGATTTTGAATCAGAGATACCGGCAATGAACGTCATGCTTTCTTGTACGCTCCTTAAAGCCGAACTATGTATTATATGGTTTCCAGATAAACCCGCTTTCGGGTCTTTCTTCCAGATAATACTCCAATCGCAATACTTCCTAAGTTCTCTTTCATCAGTACATGAACCGCTTCACCGACCGTCTTCTGCACCACGGACCCCTGCACGTGATGGCGACCCTGTTCACTGGTGTCTTATCTACGGGTTAATTCGCACGGTGCAGTTCGGTCTTGGCAATGCTGACCAGAGACCTCAGCGCGGCATTCACCGATTGTTCATCAGGGAAATACTCGGCAACATCCGGCGAGAGCAGAACCAAGTTCGTCCCCTGCTGGAAGCGCTTGGCATACTTGCCTCGTACACCACCTTTGAGTTTGGAGAGGTCGTATTCCGACCGCAAATCATCGGACATTTTTTTGTTATTTGCCTTCTTCATAATATCTTCGTTCTTTCTGTGTCGTTTTTCTTGCACTAATGACCCGAATTTTGTCGCCGCGGTCTGTATGCGCGACCATAAGCACTTTCCCAGATTGAGACATTCCTACTGTGATAAACCGGTGTTCCGTCACCGAGTGATTAGGATAGGGGTATGTAATCGAGAGGGCATCACCAAAAACCGACGCAGCCTCTTGAAACGACACGCCATGCTTCTTCAGGTTGCTGTCGGCCTTGCGTGGATCCCATTCGAATTTCATAGCAATACTCTACCAAATTGACCCTTCTCAAGCAATTGACATTCCTGCTCGATACTTTCCAGTTGGAACGATTCTTTAATTTACGTCAAAGTGGCATTTTATCGCATCTTTGATATTTTCTTTTAACTCGTCTAATGTTTCGCCTTCTGTATAAATAGAGTAACCGAGAGATTTAGCGGTGTAACCACCCTCATCGGAATTTTCAACGATAAATATAATTTCACTCAATAGGTTTTAATCTCTACTAAAACCGGCGGATTCTTTTACCGCTGATCCCAAACAAATTCTTCACTTTATTTCCTTATTATAAACCTTCATGTCTGCCTGTCAAATCTTTTATTGACCATATCCTGCATTTTTTGTAATATACTGCTCGAAATGAGGTTATATGCAGTTAATAGAATCTATCCCGAAGCTAAGGCCAAGGACAGTTGACGCTCATAAGGGCGATTTCGGCAAGGTTTGTATCATCGCCGGTAGCAGAGGTATGAGTGGAGCGGCTGCGCTTGCGGGTCGAGCGGCGCTGCGTGGAGGGGCCGGGCTCGTGCGAGTTGCTACGCCGAAAAGCGTTTTGCCGATAGTCGCTTCGATAGAGCCGTCTTTTACCACTATCGCCTTAGCCGAAGACGACGAGGGGCGAATATCGGGCAAGGCTGTAAGCGCAGCGCTCGATATCGCGGCAGAGAACGATGCGGCGGCGTTCGGGCCGGGAGTCGGTATCAGCGGCGGGATACGGACAGTGCTTGAAAAACTTCTCGAAGAAGAAGGACTGCGGTTAGTTATAGACGCCGATGGTTTGAATAACCTGGCCGGGATTACGGACTGGCCGGCCGGACTAAAGGCAAAGCTGGTCGTGACGCCACATCCGGGCGAGATGAAGAGATTATGGTCGGGGCTGTTTCGAGAACCGCTGCCGGGAGAGCGCGAGGAACAAGCGGGACAATTGGCGAGGCGAACCAAAACCATTGTGGCCCTTAAAGGGGCAGGGACGGTGGTTACGGACGGCGAAAAAGTTTATATAAACAAGACGGGTAATCCGGGTATGGCGACGGCCGGTTCGGGAGACGTTTTGACGGGTGTTATAACCGCCCTGCTCGGCCAGGGATTGAGCAGGTTCGATGCCACGGTGCTAGGTGTTCATATCCACGGCTTAGCCGGTGATATAGCGGCGAAAAAGACGGGGCAGGTGAGCCTGATGGCTACGGATATAATTGAGGCGCTGGGTGGAGCGTTTATGAGGAGTTAGAGGACAGAGAATTAAGAATGTAGAATTAAGAACGTCGAATGTCGAAGTGTGGATTCGGCGTTACCAGCCTTCGCGGGTACAAGATTTGCGGGTGACAGAAAGCATATTTTATTACTGTTTTCAATATTCACTTTAGAAAGGGAGCATTATGGGACAGGAAGTAAAAGAATTTTTTGAAAAGTTCAAATAGGCTCCATACGCAGAAGTGCCTTGATGCGGGGGCAACGGGGCAGGAGATTCTGGAGGCGGCTTCAGTGGCGGTAATGATGGCCGGCGGGCCGGCTTTTACGCATATTCCGGAAGTGATGAACACGCTCGAAGCTCTGGAAGCATGAAAAAAAAATTAAAGAGTTAAATTTCAAAACGTAAAACCACAGTGCAAAATGTAAAATGAGATCGCCTGGGTTGCCATTTTGCTCTCGCCACCGCATAGCTTTGGCGAAGCGGGGTCGCTCGCAATTCAGTATTGCTTTGTGCGTGAAGCGTAGTTAGTTGCTGTTGCGGAAAGCCAAAACTGGCGATGTCACCCCTGCCCCCGCTTTCGCGGGGGTAAACTTGTGCCTGCAAAAGCAGGCAGCAGGGGTCTGCATCGAAAAAACCTGGATTCCTGCTACCCGCCTTCGCGGGCACAAGCTTCGCAGGAATGACAAATGCTGTTTCCACAACAGGAACTAGTTAAGACACAAGACCCCAGACACAAGACTCCAGACAGAAAAAAACGAAATTCGAAGCACGAAATCCTAAACAAATACAAAATCCAAATGTCCAAAACGAGAACCCCTACAATAATTTTGAGGGCAAAACTTAAGTAGAGGCCGCAAATGAATTTGCGGCGTTTTTTTACAGATTCCTCGACTGCGCTCGGAATGACGATTTGGGGAAGGCAAGGAGATATGTATTTTGTTGCGGTGTGTGGGGAAGTAGTTATAATAGCAATTGATTTGATTTAATCAGAACAAAACAATGAATTAGAGAAGCATAAAAAGGAAAGGATTTTGGCAGGGAAGGTTTAGATTAAGGAGTTCACAAATGGAATTAAGCGGTTTAGACATTGGGGTATTAGCGGTATTCTTCGTTTGTGTAATTAGCGTAGGGCTGCTAAAGAGCCGCAAAGGAAAAACCAGCGAGGATTACTTTCTTGCGGGCCGGGGTCTGAAATGGTGGCTGATAGGATTTTCACTAATCGCGGCGAATATCTCTGCCGAGCAGTTCGTTGGAATGTCGGGCCAGGCGGCCAAAGGTTCAATTGGTTTGGCAGTGGCAAGCTATGAGTGGGTCGCGGCGATAACTTTAGTTGTGGTGGCGTTTTTCTTTTTACCGAAGTTTCTCAAGAGCGGTATTTTCACGATACCCGAATACTTAGAGTATCGTTTCAATCACACATCCCGATTAGTGATGTCTCTTTTGATGGTGATTATTTATTTGGGAGTGACCATCCCAACAGTGATATATCTCGGAGCCAAGGCGCTGAATCCGCTTTTTAGAGAAGAGTTGATGGGCATACCAATCAACCTCACAACGCTCTCCTGGTTTGTCGGTATCCTGGCGGGTATATATGTCGCAGCTGGAGGCCTGAAAGCCTGCGCGTGGGCAGACCTGATTCAGGGCTCGGCACTAATAATCGGCGGTGCGGTGGTAATGGTGCTGACGTTTATGGCATTGGACAATCCTGGCAGGTTCGAGGGGATAGATGTTTCAGCGGTGAATACATCATTAGGCGTGGGGGACGGCGCGACATTCGGCGAGAAGTTCGCTGCTCTCAAAGATAGTAGTATGCACATGGCGCTGCCGCGGACCAGCACCTTTCTTCCCTGGACGGCATTGCTGCTGGGGATATGGATTCCGAACTTCTATTACTGGGGCTTGAACCAATTCATCATGCAGAGAACACTGGGAGCCCACTCTCTGCGTGAAGGTCAAAGGGGTATTGTGTTTGCCGCTTTCCTGAAGCTGATCATTCCTTTTATTGTGTGTATTCCGGGGATTATTGCGTTCACATTATATGCGGGCAAGATGCAGGAGAACGCAATGAACCAGGAGTCTTTGAACAAGCCTGTATTAGAGGCATTTGCCCAAGTCAAAACTACCCCGGCTGAAGCGGGGATGGTTATTCCATTCGATGGCGACTTTGCACAGTTGGAGCCGCAGCTTGCCAAAGAGATGCTAACATTCAATGCGGCAGTTCTTGGGAAGGCTGCGCCGGCGGGCGAGAACCTAAGTGGAATCAACAAAGAACTGCTGGAGGGGGTGGACGATAGTCACCCCGATGTTGAAGTCCGGCAGGAATTAGTGGGCTATGATTACGATGGTGCATTTCCGTTGTTGATTCGGTACCTGACTCCGCACGGGCTACGGGGATTTGTTTTGGCGGCATTGATGGGAGCAGTGATTAGCTCTCTGGCATCGATGTTGAACGCAGCTTCGACAATCTTTACGATGGATATTTACAGGGAATGGTTCAATAAGAAGGCAGCACAGAAAGCTCTGGTGCGGGTAGGTCGCTGTTGCGTGCCGATCGGGGTGTTCATCGGGTGTCTAATCGCGCCGGTGCTGGCAAACCCGAAATTCAAGGGCGCTTTCGCTTACATTCAAGAGTTCCAGGGATTCATATCACCGGGCGTGCTGACTATCTTCCTGTTTGGATTGTTTGTGAAAAGGACGCCTCGGTATTGTGGTGTTCTGGGGCTGATTCTCAGCCCGATTATCTACGGGATTCTGTTCTTCGGTTGGGGCGATATGGCATTTCTGAACCGTATGGGAATCACGGTAGGCGCTATTGCGTTCGTTCTGCTGTTAGTAACATTAATAAGGCCGATGAAGGAACTAATCGTGCTGCCGGAGCAGACCAAGATTGAGCTGAGCTGGTCCAAGGGTTCTGTTTACTTCGGCTTGTTCGTGGTGTTCCTGACAGTAGTTCTTTACATCATATTCTGGTAATGAGAGTTGAGTTATGGAGCTAACGAAGCAAGGCCAGGAGGCACTGGAGAGAATAATTAAGTTTGCGAAGGACGAGGCAATCGATATCGCCGGGGGGAAGGTCAGGCGGACGTCATCGCGGTTCTGCTTGGGTGTGGAGCATGGAGATTATAACGGGACGGAGCTGTTCGGGGTTGCGACGGACCGGTTTATCTGGATGGCATACAGGCCGAACGGGACAGATAAGGTCAGACTGTACAGCGGTAATTTTCCGGATGACGGAGTAATAGATTTTAAATTAGGAGAGATTCCCGAGCCAAAGTCAGCAGCCATAGCTGAGACTTGGGGAAGGTTCGCGTACGGAGTTGATTATATACTTCGGCGGGAAGGGGTCGAGCTATCGCAGGGGATTGACGGTGTGATATACGGGAATATCCCGGGCGGCGGTATGAGCCGGTCGGCTTCCTTGAGCCTGAATCTGATACTGTCGCTGCTGGATGCGAACGGCATCGAAATAGAAGATAAGATGCGGATAGTCGATTTGGCGCAGGCGGTTGAGAACGATTATATCGGCTCGCCGTGCGGACAATTGGACCAGATTATGATACTGTTCGGGCGCGAGGGGATGGGCAGCTACTATAATCCAGCGGAGCGGTCACTGGATTATGTTCCGCTGGGAGCGGGCGGCGAGGAGCTGCGAATCGTTGTTATGGATACGGGTACGGAAAGGCCGGGCTTAGAGAAATCGACGTATAAAATTCGAAGGGCCGAGTGCGAGGAATTAGCTTCGATACTGCAAAAAAGCAATTACGATGTATCCTGCCTTGCGGACGTCAAGGACAAAGAGATGTATGAAAAGATATTAGTGCAGCTCCGAGAGAAATATCCGGATTTGTGCGACAGGCTGATATATATATTCGGCGCGCAAAAACGGTTTTACAAAATGTTGGAGGCCTGGAAGGCGGGCGATATCGAAACGGTGGGGAGGATATTCAGAGAAGACGGTGCGGGGCTGCGCGACTATTATAAGATATCGGGGCCTGAACTGGAAACGATGTGCGATATTGTTCGGACGGTTCCGGGCGTTTTGGGAGAGCGGATGCTTGGCGGCGGCGATAAAGGGGCGTCCGGCGCTCTGGTTCTGGCCAAGAGTATCGAGGCGGTGAAACAGGCCGTCAATAGAGCGTATCCTCGAAGCCGTCCCGATTTCGCGGACAAATATGCCGTTCACATCTGTAAAGTGGTGGACGGCGTGAGGGTTTATGAAGGGCTGCTATAAAGCGAAGCCGTGGGTAAGTGAGGACCCCGCGTGAAACGCGGGGCTAAATATGTCGGAAGAGCAAACTGCGAATGTCAAGGGTGTATTCGATGCGGTTGTGTTTTTCAACAAGCAGATAGGTAAGCGTTTCTACCGTCTTGGTCTGGAATTTTCAGGAGCGGGAGCGGAGGCATTTGGTAATTTCAGGCCGGGACAGTTTGCGCAACTGGATTTGAGAGGCATCGCCCTGCCGGATGGAGAAAGCGTGCCGGCGGAATTGGCGGACGCGGCGCAGCGAAAGATTTTACTGCGGAGACCCTTTAGCTTTGCTGACGTTACGAAAAAGGATAACAAAACTCGCGTAGAAATTCTTTATTGTGTTGTCGGACCCGCTTCTCTGCGAATGACAACTTTAGTGGCAGGTAATTCAGTGAACATAATCGGGCCCTTGGGGAACGGCTTTGGGGTACCGGAGGGCAAGGAGACGGCACTTCTGGTTGTCGGTGGGATGGGAGCCGGGCCGCTGGAGTGCTTAGCGAAGGTGCTAACAGCGGATTATCCTACAATGGAGGTTGTCGCATTTGCCGGGGCAAGGACGGCAAAAGAATTACCGTTTGAGAGACAATTAGATGCGATTTCACAGCAATTGGGATTTGCCGTGCCGGAGTTTTCCAAGTACGGTATAGAATCACTGTTGGCAACAGACGACGGCTCGGCGGGACACCACGGGATGGTTACGGAGCTTGCCGCGGAGTGGCTCGGCAAGTGCAGTACCGCAAACGAGAAAATCATAATCTATGCGTGCGGGCCTGAGCAAATGCTGTCGCGAGTGGCTGAAATCGCGAAAGGAAAAAATATCGATTGCCAGTTGAGCATGGAACGGCGGATGGCGTGCGGGTTCGGCGTGTGCCAGAGCTGCGCGGTGGAATGCAGGGCCGGCGATTCGAATGAGACAATATATAAATTGTGCTGTAAGGACGGCCCTGTTTTTGATGCGAAGGAAGTAGTTTTTTAATCACAAAGGACAGAATACAGATAGCGTAGGGCGATAGGTGAATATTGAATGTCGAACAAGGAATTTCGAATGTCGAAATGTGGATTCGGCGTTTTCGCAGGAATGATAAGGAAGAGCACGTATGGAAGAGATGGTTGACATATCGGTAGAATTTGGCAGGTTGAGATTGGCTAATCCGGTTTTTACGGCGTCTGGGACGTGCGGTTATGCGGATGAATTAGGTGATTTTGTGGATATCAACAAATTAGGCGGGTTTATCACCAAGAGTATCACGCAGCAGCCGAGGAAAGGCAACGATACTCCGAGGATAGTCGAGACCGATTCGGGGATGCTTAACGCAATCGGCCTGGCCAATATCGGATTGGATAAATTTATCGAAGAGAAACTGCCGGTCATCGAGAAATTGTCGGTGCCCGTATTTGTGAACGTGGCCGGGGAGACAATCGAAGAATATGCGGCGGTGGCGGAGAGGCTGGCGGACAGACAGGAAATCGCGGGGTTTGAACTGAATATAAGTTGTCCGAACGTAGCCAAGGGCGGGATAAGCTTCGGGACGGAGGCCTGGCAGGTGAGGGAAATAACATCGGCGATGAAAAGGGCCTGCGGGGAGAAGATGTTGATGGTGAAGCTGTCGCCGGCCGTTACGGACATAAGCGTAATCGCCCGCGCGGCGGTCGATGCGGGAGCCGATGCGCTTAGCCTTATCAATACTTTTACGGCGATGGTTGTCGATATCGAGAGCCGAAAGCCAATCTTAGCCAACAGGACGGGCGGATTGTCGGGGCCGGCGATAAAGCCGATAGCGGTCTATTTAGTGAATAAAGTCTATACCGAGGTTGCGAAAGATAGAGGGGTGCCGATTCTGGGCATGGGGGGAATAAGGAACGCATCGGACGCTATCGAATTTATTATCGCAGGTGCATCGGCGGTGGCAGTGGGAACGTCGAATTTTGTCGAGCCGGGCTGCGCGATAAAGATAATCGAAGGGATAAAACAATACTGCACCGGTAAGAACATAACAAATATAAAGGATTTAGTCGGCTCGCTTGAGTAAAGTGCAATTCTATACCCTTGAAGGGTAGTAAATTCCCGCGAGTAAGATTGTAACTTATTGTTCTAAAGCCACTACCTGTGGCACAAGTACCCAGGGCACAAGTTACCCGCGAACCCGCCGCGGCGGGGGAAATTTCAACTGAGAGCACTATAAATTGGACTTCGTTTCTTATATATTTAAGGATTGTAAAATGATGGACAAGAAGATTCTGTCTATGGGTATTATTATTGGGGTAACATTTTTAGCGGTTTTTATTGCGAATACGGGCTTTGCATCCGGGAGGCTGGGGCCGAGCGTGCTGAAAGCGGAGACTTTCAAACATTATATAGAGCGGTTCAACGAAAACGACGAGGAACTATACAGCCAGTATATCGGCAATGAGAAGGCGTGGGAATTTCTCCGAGGCAATATTCCGCTTTTCGAGTGTCCCGATAAAGACATCGAGCGGACGTATTACTTTCGGTGGTGGACGTATCGGAAACACATCAAGGAGACGCCGGACGGGTTTGTGATTACGGAGTTTCTGCCGAAGGTGCCGTGGTCGGGCAAGCACAATACGATAAGCTGTCCTGCGGGACATCATTTCTACGAGGGGCGGTGGCTGCATGACGGGAAATACCTGGATGACTATGCGGTTTTCTGGTTTCGCAAAGGCGGCAGTCCTCGGCGGTATAGTTTCTGGGCGGCGGACGCGATTTATGCGAGGTACCTTGTTCAATATGATAAGGAGGTTGTGGTTGGGCTGCTGGATGATTTGATTAAGAATTACGCGGCGTGGGAGAACGGCTGGAAGCGCGGGAAACTGCGGATTGGACGGCACGAGAACGGGCTGTATTTTTCGATAGACGACCGTGACGGCGGAGAGGTATCGATTGGAGGCAGCGGGTTTCGGCCAACGCTTAACAGCTATATGTACGGCGATGCGGCGGCGATTTCGAAGATTGCGGAATTGGCGGGAAAAAAAGAGCTTGCAAAAGAGTACCGTGCAAAGGCGGCGAAGATAAGGGATCTGGTGGAGACCAATCTCTGGGACGATGAGGCGAAGTTCTTTAAGACACTGCCGGAAGGCGAGGGCAAAGAGCCGGTGGATGTTCGTGAGATTCAGGGGTATATACCGTGGTATTTTAATCTGCCCGACGAAAATAAGGGTTATGAAGCGGCGTGGGAGCAATTGACGGACCCGAAGGGATTTTATGCGCCATTCGGGCCGACAACGGCGGAGCAGCGGCACAAGCGATTTGTGATATCTTACACCGGGCATGAGTGTCAGTGGAACGGGCCGAGCTGGCCCTTTGCGACGGCACAAGCGCTGACGGGATTTGCGAATGTGCTGAATAATTACAAGCAGGATGTGGTGGGCAAGCGCGAGTATCTTGAGACGCTGCAGATTTATACGAATAGTCACCGGTTGAAGCGTGAGGACGGGCGGCTTGTTCCGTGGATAGACGAGAACCTGAATCCTTATACAGGCGACTGGATTGCGAGGACGCGGCTGAAAAGCTGGAAAGACGGCACCTGGAATCCGCAAAAAGGCGGCAAGGAACGGGGCAAGGATTATAACCACTCGAGCTATTGCGACTTGGTGATTTCGGGATTAGCCGGGCTGCGACCAAGGGGGGACGATATTGTTGAGGTCAATCCACTGGCGCCGGCCGGTACGTGGGAGTGGTTCTGCCTTGATAACGTGCTATATCACGGCCGGATTATTACGATTATCTGGGACAGAACAGGGGAGAAATACGGCAAGGGCAAGGGATTGGGCGTGTTTGCGGACGGGAGAGAAATCGCCCGGACCGGGCAGTTGGAGCGCGTCAGAGGACGATTGAAATAACAATTAACATTGGATTAGGGACTATCAGAAAATTGATTAGCCCACTTTTTGGAGAATAACTATGAGCAAGAAGAGACGCCTGTCCGGGAAGAGTATAACCTGGTTTCTTTGTGGAACGATTGCGTTTGTGTGGTTTCTGGGCGTACCAATGGCAGGCGCCGAAGAGACAGTCAAACTTGAGGAGCGGGCTGCGGAGCCTGGTGAATGGGGGTATCGGCCGGCCGAGGGTGCGGTGTCGCAGGTTAATCCGCCGAGCTTTTGCTGGCGGCCTCAAAAGAACGTTACGTGGGAGATAGAGTGTGCAACGGATTTACAGTTCCAAAGAATTGCGTATCGTGCCAGGGATATTGAGTTTAATGTTCATACTCCCTCACAAACTTTCGAACCGGGTAACTACAGATGGCGGTACCGTGGGAAAAACAACCAAGGGGGATATACAAACTGGAGCCGGATGCGAACGTTTAGAATCGCGAGTGATGCAAGCGAAATGCCGATGCCGATTCGAGAGGAGCTGATTGGTCGGATACCGAAGGGGCATCCGCGGCTCTTTATGCGGCCTGAGAATGTTGGGCGGCTTCGCAGGCTGGCAAAGGGCGAGATGAAAAAGGAGTATGATTCGCTCGTGAAAGAGTGCGAGAGGTTGATGGCCCGGCCGCCGGAAACGAAGGAGCCTCGGAAGTATCCGGAGGGTATTGAGCGCGGCAGCGAGGCGTGGAGAGAAATCTGGTGGGGCAACAGAACTCATACAATCAGGGCGCTAAATGCGGCGGCGACATTGGGATTTACCCGGCTGCTTGGCGGGCCGGAGAAGTACGGGGCCGAAGCGAAGCGAATCCTGCTTCAATGCGCCAAGTGGGACCCGAAGGGCAGTACAGGTTATCGTTATAACGACGAGGCGGGGATGCCTTATGCCTATTACTTCTCGCGGACGTACACGTTTATCAACGATATGCTCAGCGAAAAAGAGAAGAACATCTGCCGGAGTGTGATGAAGGTTCGCGGCGACGAGATGTATAATCACCTCTGCCCGCGTCATCTATGGCGGCCCTACTCGAGCCACTCCAACCGGGCGTGGCACTTTTTAGGCGAGGTGGGTATCGCATTTTTGGGTGAGGTGGAGGGATCTGAGAACTGGGTGTGGTTCGCATCCAATGTTTTTTTTAACGTGTATCCGGCCTGGTGCGACGACGACGGCGGCTGGCATGAGGGCGTGAGCTACTGGTCCAGTTACATCGGTCGTTTCACGTGGTGGGCGGATGTGATACGGGAGGCGATGGGGATTAACGTATACGACAAGCCGTACTTTTCCAAGGTCGGCTATTACGCGATGTATCTGATGCCACCCGGCAAGGTCAGCGGCGGATTCGGCGATGGGGCGAATCGCAGAAAAGCTTCAAGCCTCGTGCCGCTGATGAGCCAGCTTGCGGCGCAGGCCGGCAACCGTCACTGGCAGTGGTACGTAGAACAGATGGGCGGCCCATCCGCAGCATCCGGCTACGTTGGTTTTATCCGCGGGGCGCTGGCGAAGGTCAAAGCCAAGGCGCCCGACGACCTGCCGGCGTCACGGCTTTTTAGAGGCACCGGACAGGCCTACCTCAACACAACGCTGAGCAGCGCCAAAGAAGACGTGCAGGTTATCTTCAAGTCGAGCTCAATGGGTACACAATCTCACGGTAACGCTGCGAACAATTCTTTTGTGCTGTGGGCGTATGGGCAGCGGCTGCTTATCCGGACCGGGCATTATTACAACTATGGAGGCCCACATCATCGCGACTGGATATGGAGCACCCGCTCGGTAAATAATATTACGGTGAACGGCAATGGGCAGAGAAAACGGACGGCCAGGGCGCAGGGAGAAATCATTGCATTTAAGACAACGCCATCGATAGACATCGTCGTTGGCGAGGCCGGTGGAGCATACGAGCCGCCGCTGAAGCGATTTACGCGGGCTATTATTTTTGTCAAGCCGGAATTAGTGGTGGTTTATGACCGGCTTCAGACGAAAGAACCGGCGACGTTCGAGTACTGGCTGCATGCGGTCAATAAAATCAGTGTCGATGGGCAGCACAAAATCCAGGTTAGAAACGGAGATGCAGCCTGCGAGATTGATTTTCTCAGGCCAACCGGGCTGAGCTTTGAGCAAACCGACCAATACGACCCGAACCCACGGCCGCGTATCAAGCTGCGTGAATGGCATCTGACAGCGACAACTCCGAAGAAAAGCAAACGGATGGAATTCGTGACGCTCTATCGCCCGCATCGAATCGAGAGCCAAGCGCCGCGTGATGCGAGTCTGGAAGAGATTGCCGGAGGTTACGTGCTGAAGGTGAAACTTTCGGACGGCAGGCTGACGGCACTATTGGGCAGCGAGGACGGCGCGGTTCTGAAAGCAGGCGGGCTGGAGAGTAAAGGACCTATCAAGGTGGAATTGAGACGGGTCGGCAAGGATGTGGAGGTCATGGAGCTTGAGGAGCAACAGCCGAATTAGGGAAAAGGGCCTGCTTGACGTTTTTGGGTGATTGGGGTATGCTTGTGCTGTTGATAACGGCAAGCTCCCAGAGATGTCAATGATGTGCAGGCGCGGCCTGGCAGTAGATTTCGGGAGCAAGCCGGAAGCAGGAGCAGAGCAAGATGGCACAAGATATGGAACAACTGTACGGCGAGCGGCTCAAACGATACGTTACGGCAATGCGGAACGAGAAACCGGACATGATACCGATTCGCCCTTTCGTAGCGGAATTTACGGCAAAGTATGCCGGTTACACCTGCCAGGAGGTAACGCACGATTTCCAGAAGGCTTTCGCGGCGGCCCGGAAGTGCGCGGCGGACTTCGACTGGGACGCCGTGGTGGGGAATATGGTCTATGTCTGGACGGGGCTGACGCAGGCCATCGGGACGAAATACTACGCAGTTCCCGGTATCGACATACCGCCTGACACCGGTTTTCAGTATCTCGAACCGCCTGAAGAAAAGGCGTTTATGAAGGCGGACGAATACGACCAGCTCATCGAAGACCCGACGGGATTTCTGTTCAATGTGTGGCTTCCGCGCATCTCGGCTGATGTAAGCGCGATGGATGAACCGACTTCAATGCGGAATAATCTGTCATTTCTCAAGGGTGGGATGGCGATGCTGAATTATTTTACGGCGTTCGGGACGCAAAACGAGCTGCTGCGAAAGGAATCTGGAACGGTTTCGGCGATTTCGGGGATTCTCAAGGCGCCGTTCGATATTATCGCCGATAAGCTGCGTGGGTACCTGGGGCTGATTACGGATGTTATGGAGCGGCCTGAGAAGGTCTTAGCGGCGTGTGAGGCGCTGATGCCTCATCTGACGCACGTGGCCCTTTCGGGAGCGGACCCGGACAAGAACGTACCTATCGGGCTGTGGATGCACCGAGGATGTGTGCCTTTTTTTTCACAGAAGCACTTTGAGAAGTTTTACTGGCCGACGCTCAAGCCGATTGTAGAAGAGATATGGGCGCATGGGCATCAGGTATTGTTCTATGCCGAGGGTGACTGGAACGCACATTTGAACGCCTTTGCGGAGCTGCCTGATGGTTCAATCGTTTATCATGTGGACCAGGCCGATATATTCGAGGCACACAAGGCGATAGGAGAGAAGTTCTGCATCAGCGGAGGTATTCCGAATTTTCTGCTGAGCTATGGGACGGAAGAAGAAGTGCGCGAGTGCTGTAAGAAGGTGATTGACGGCGTAGCCGGGGACGGCGGGTATATAATGGACGCCAGCGCTATAGTCCAGAACGACGGGAAGGTTGAAAATATAAAGGCTATGACCGATTTTACGCGGGAATACGGTGTGTATTGAAGCTATTATTAATAGTTGATTATTTTTGGAGCCGTGCAAATGGCCAAAGAAAAGAAAGCAAAAAGAAAGCCGGGGGCCTGTATTCCGTGGGAAGAGAAGCTCAAGGAGCTGCCTGAGATTTCGGGCGATGAAGAACTCGTCAAGAGAGTATGGGAAGATATCGACGCGCTGGGCTATATGTACATCTGGCAGTGTCTGCTTTCGTTTTGAACTCGTGAATCGTATTTCGTGAATCGTGAATAGTGATTCGTATTGTGTAAAGCAACTGCTGGAATGTGCGGGAGAAGGGTTGGAGGTCATAATATAGATGAATAAACAAAAGCATATTACCCGGCGGGGATTTTTGAAAAAGGGAGCAGGCTTAGCCGGGGGGATGATAACATTTCCCTATCTTGTGCCGTCGTCGGCGCTGGGTAAGGCGGGCGGCGTGGCTGCGAGCAATCGGATTACGGTTGGCTTTATCGGAGTGGGCGGACACGGCAGAGGGATGAACCTGAGGAGCTTTTTAGCTAATGCGGACGCACAGGCTGTAGCGGTTTGTGATGTTGACCCCAACCATTTGAACACAGCCCGCGATATGGTGAACAAGAAATACGGCAACAATGATTGCGCGACGTACAAGGATTTTCGCGATGTTATTGCGCGAAATGATATCGACGCGGTGGTGATATCGACGCCGGACCACTGGCACGTTCCTATTTCGATAATGGCGGCCAAGGCGGGTAAAGATGTGGAATGCGAAAAGCCGACGTTGACCATCCGGGGAGGCCGGGTCCTGGTTGAAACGATGAAACGTTATGGTCGTGTTTTTCAATGGTCCACGGAAGACAGGTCGGTGGATGTGTATCACCGGATGTGCGAGCTTGTCCGCAACGGGCGGATAGGCAAGGTTCACACTATCCGGGTGGAACTGCCGAGCGGGCCGCATAATCCGGGGAATCCTGCATCGATGCCTGTGCCGAAGGGCTTCGATTATGATATGTGGCTGGGGCCCGCGCCGTGGGCGCCTTATACGAAGGACCGCATACATTGGAACTTCCGCTGGATACAGGATTATGGGGGGGGGCAATTGTCGGACTGGGGGGCGCATCTTCTCGACGGAGCACAGTGGGGCAACGACAGCGAATATACGGGCCCTGTGGAGGTCCAGGGCAAGGGCGTGTTCTGTGAAGGAGGACTCTACGATACCGCGAAGGAGTACAACATCGAGTACAAGTACGCGGATGGTGTTAGAATGATTGTGAAATCCGGCACGCCGAGCCTCCGATTCGAGGGGAGCGAGGGATGGGTCGGGAACCGGGGCTGGAGAGGGAAACTGCAGGCGGAGCCCAAGAGCATTCTGGATTCGGTGATTGGGCCGAATGAAATTCATCTTTATACCTGCCGGGCGGGCGAACAGCGTAATTTTCTCGATTGTGTGAAATCGCGAAAGGAATGCTACTTCCCGCCGGAGATAGGGCAAAGGTGCTTTACAATCGCCCATATCGGCAATATTTCGATGCTGTCAGGGCGAAAACTAAAATGGAATCCTGAAAAGGAACAATTTATCAACGACGAGCAAGCCAACAGGATGCTGTCGCGGTCGATGCGAAGCCCGTGGCGCCTATGAAAGGTGTATCTCGTGAATTGTATATAGTGCTCTGTCAATTATGATTTGAGGCGTTGTCATTCCGCACTTGATGCGGAATCCATTTCTTTAGAATCTGGATTCGGTGCTTTCGCGGGAATGACACACCCTCATTTGAGAGTTGACAGAGCACCAGAACGAAAGAAAAAATAACAAAAACAGGAAGGATAAAGTTATGAGATTCAAGAACAGGATTCGGACAATTTCGTTGTTTGTTGGGATTTTCTGTATGCTATTGCCTTGCGGCGCCAAGGCGGCCGGGGGCAGGGTTGAGTTAGTAGGTGGAGATTTTTCCGCGTGGCGAGAGAATACGGGTACGTGGCAGATTGTCAGCGATACCTTTTCGAATCCTCAAAATGAAAAGCTTCTGAGCGGTAAGCCGGGGACGGGAGTTATTTTGAATGGACCGACAGGCAGGACAAGGAATATACTGAGCAAGGCGGAGTTCGGCGACGTGAAGGCGCATGTCGAATTTATGGTTCCGAAGGGGTCAAATTCGGGCGTATATTTTATGGGGCGCTACGAGATTCAGGTTTTCGACAGCTGGGGCGTGAAAGAGCCTCATCATTCGGACTGCGGTGGCATTTACCAGCGGTGGGGCAATAACAAGGGCTACGAAGGCCGCCCGCCTTGGGTCAATGCTTCACGGGCACCGGGGCAGTGGCAAACGTTCGATGTGATTTTCCGGGCTCCCCGTTTCGACAAGCAGGGAAAGAAAATCGCCAAGGCGAGGTTTGAAAAAGTTGAGCACAACGGTATTGTTATCCACGAGGATGTTGAACTTACCGGGCCGACACGGGCCAGTACGTATAACGATGAAAAAGATTTAGGGCCTCTTATGCTGCAAGGCGACCATGGGCCGGTGGCATATCGCAATATTTGGCTTGAACCGGCGGGGCCGAATCCTTTCTTCGCGATGGATACGGCAACGCGAGACGCCAAGCACAAAAGCGCAAAAGAGCAGGTCGAGATGGTCAAGGAATTAGGGTACGCCGGGATTGGGTGCACGGCGGGCAAGGGATTAGCTGCAATGGCCGAAGAATTAGACAAAAACGGCTTGAGGCTTTTCGCGGTCTATCTCGGTGTAAATATCGGCCCGGACCAGCAGAAGTACGGGCCGGAATTGACCGAAGCAATCGAGATATTGAAGGGGCGCAACGGGATGCTCTGGCTTTTTGTGAGAAGCAATAAGGACAAGGCTTCTTCGCCCGAAGGCGATACGCGTGCGGTGAAAATAATCCAAGAGATTGCAGATATAGCGGCGGAAAACAATGTGCGGGTGGCACTATATCCGCATACGGGATTCTGGGTGGAGCGAGTGGAAGACGCGGTGCGAGTGGTAAAGCAGGTGGAGCGACCAAACGTGGGCGTTACTTTCAACCTGTGCCACTGGCTGAAAGTCGATGAAAAGAAAAATATGCGGCCGCTGATAAAAGCAGCGATGCCGTATCTATTCGTGGTGGCCATAAACGGTGCGGACAGCGGAGGAAAGGACTGGAAAACTCTGATTCAAACTCTTGACCGCGGCTCATTCGATATGAAACGCTTTCTGAAGACGTTAGCAGATTGCGGTTATACCGGGCCGATAGGATTTCAGGGCTACGGAATAGGCGGCGATGCTTATGATAACCTGAAGCGAACAATGGGCGCGTGGAATAAATTAAATCGCGTGTCAAAATAGCAGTTGGGTATGTATACCCTTAAGGGTAATAAATTCCCGCGAGTAAGATTGTAACTTATTGTTCTAAAGCCATTTACCCGCGAACAAACAGGAAATTTCAACTGAGAGCACTATATAAGCTTTGTGTATGGAGCAGCTTAAGTGGAAAGGAGACTCTGGTATCATTAAAGTTCGCTTTATCTGCCTCGGCCTTTTGGTTGGCGTGATGTCATTCGGTATGCCCGGGCGAACAGCTTTGGCGGCAACGAAGGGGCAACACACAAGAGGGCTGTATGACGTGCGCGATTACGGTGCCGCCGGCGACGGAGTAAAGCCGGACACCAAAGCCATTCAAGCTGCGATTGACGCCTGCTCGCAGGCAGGCGGCGGGAGTGTTTATCTGAGCAACGGGACGTTTCTGAGCGGAGGCATAAAGCTAAAGAATAATGTCGGGCTTTATGTCGAAGGAGGCGCGATTCTCTTAGCCAGCAGAAACAAAGACGATTATACGCACCGGAGTCTGGTTTACGCTGAGAAAGCGGATAACATCAGTATCGCAGGGCGTGGCGCAATCGACGGCCACGGCGCGGTCAGCAAGGAATTTCCGAAAGTAAGAAAGCATCTAATCCACTTTGTTCAGTGCAAAAACGTAAGGGTCCAGGACGTTATTCTTCGCAACTCCACGACCTGGATACAACACTACTTCAAATGTGACAATCTTGTTATCGACGGGGTTACGGTCGAGAGCAGGATTAATCCGGACATAGAGAAGCGGCGGTATGCAAGCGCCCCCGGACGGAATGAAGACGGGCTTAATATTAACAGTTGTCAGCAGGTGCGGATATCGAACTGCGTGATAAACAGCGACGATGACGGCATTGTACTCAAGAGCACATCGTTACGGCCCTGCAGGAACGTAACGATAACGAACTGCATAGTGAGCAGCAATGCCTCTGCCATAAAGTTCGGCACGGAATCCGGCGGCGGGTTTCAAAATATAACGGTCGGCAACTGTACGATATACGACACTCGCAACTCCGGTATCGCCCTTGAGATTGTCGATGGCGGGACCCTTGACCGCGTTAATATCAGCAATATCACGATGAGAAATGTAAAGGGCAGCGCGATATTCATCCGCCTGGGAAACCGCGGTCGGCTGTACGACAGAAAGGAAAAGCCAGGGGCAGGCAAGGTGCGGAACATTATGATAAGCAATGTTCAGGCGAGCGAAGTTGGCGGCTGGATAGAACCCGTCGGCAAGAGAGTCGTGGGATGCCATATCACCGGACTACCCGGATTTGCGGTAGAGGACGTTACCCTGTCGAACATCAGGATTCGGTTTAAGGGAGGCGGCACGTCAGAGGACGCGAACAGAGAGATACCTGAGCGTCCGGAAGCATATCCAAGCTGCAGAATGTACGGGACGCTTCCGGCTTACGGATTTTACGTCCGTCACGCGAAGAGTATCGCGTTTCATCATGTGGATTTGGGATTCGACAATCCGGAGCTTCGGCCCGCCATGGTCTTTGATGATGTTGAGGACCTGGAGATATTCGATTTTGACGCGGAAAGCATGGCGTCAACAAATGCTTTGATATGGCTTAAGCAAGTTCGCGGCGCCTTTATTCATGGATGCAGCCCGCGAAATCCGGTTACAACATTTGTCCGAGTGGATGGTAACGAGTCAGATGATATTACTCTTTTGAATAACAATATGATTAACGTAAAACGAATTCTGGAAACAGGGAAACAGACAAAAAAGAAAGCAGTCTATCCGGACAACAATCGGACGAATTGAACGAAAGGTTCTCAGGACACATCAAAAACAAATGGAAACTCTTAAAATATTACGCGATTATTTTCCGATGGCGGTATTTACGGGCAAGTGCCTGGTTTTCATAAGCGAAGACTGGCGAGTGGAGCTTACGGAGCATAAAGACAGTGATTTCAGCAAGTCGGACGCCGAGCCTTCCGTCATAAGGGTCAGAATTTTCAAGAAGACGCTGAACGAGGGATTTGTGCCGGAACATTACGAAGATTTCCAGCTTGCATCAATTGGTGAATTGGCCGAGCAGATTGAAAAGTACGTACAACTGGCAATCGGCAGAAATATCAAGGAGATTTAGCGTTAGGCGTTTATCTTATTTACTATGGCTAATCCGACGGTTCGAGAAGTTGAGGAAGGTGTGGTTTTTACGGCCAAGATTGTGCCCGGCAGCAAAACGCAGACGCGGATTTGCGGCCTGCTCAACGGAGCGCTAAAGATTAAGGTATCGGCGGCACCGGAGAAGGGGAAAGCAAATAAGTGCCTGGTTGAGTATCTGGCCGGACAACTCAGGGTAAAAAAGAAAGCTGTTAGTATAATCTCGGGGGAAACTACGGCTGTTAAGCAGATTCGGGTTCGGGGGATTTCTGTTGAGACGCTGCTGCGAGGGCTTGGGCTTGAGAAAAAAGGTTGCGACTGATGACGTATGAACAATCGAGGCTTTTGGGAAACGAGTCTGTTGACGAGACTTCACCGGGGTATATGCTGAAGCTGGCCTCGCCGGTGGTGGTGACTACGATATCCTTTACGATAATGCAGTTCGTTGACAGGTTTATGGTGTCGCGATTAGGGACAAACGAACTGGCGGCGATATTGCCTGCGGGATTTGTAAGCTTTCTTGTGGGCGGTTTTGCGATGGGCACGATGACCAGCCTGAATACTTTCGTGAGCCAGACCTTGGGCAGAGGCGCGAGAAAGGACTGCTCGAATTATCTATGGCAAACCATATTTATGGGATTTGCTTATTTTTTAGTTGCTGTGGCAGTTATGTGGCCGACGGCGCCGTGGATATTCAAGATGATGGGCCAGGAGGATACGGTGGTACAAATGGAGGTGATATATCTTCGGATTATGCTCTATGCCCATATTCTGGCGGTAATCAACTGGTCGTGCAACCAGTTTTTTATAGGGATTCATAAGCCGATAGTTACGATGTGCGCATCACTATGCGGGCAGATTGTAAATGTCATAGCGAATTACGTGCTGATTTTCGGGAAATTCGGTTTTCCACGGCTTGGGATAGCAGGAGCGGGCTGGGGAACATTTATCGGGATAGGGGTTGCAGCATGTGTGAATATGGCGATACTGCTCAGCGGGCGGATGAACAGAGGATTTCAAACGCGGCGTTCGCTGAAGATTAATTTCGGCAAGATGTATGATTTGCTGAAGGTTGGTCTTCCAGCGGGGCTTGGTCTGTCGGTAAATGTTGCGTTCTGGGGGATAATCCTGGTATGGCTGGTGGGCAAGTTCGGCAAAGAATCTCTTGCTGCTACAAGTGCGGTGCTTTCATACACGAGCTTTTCGGTGATGCCGGTGGTCGGTATAAGCACCGCACTGGCGGCGGCAGTGGGCAAGAGCATAGGCGCGGGCAAAAAAGAATTGGCGGCCAAACAAACAAGCATCTGCTTGTTAGTCGGTCTGGTTTATATGGGTCTGGTGGGAATTTGCTTTTATTTATTCAGGGAAGCGCTGATGGGCTTTTGGTCGTCCGACGAAAAGGTAATAGAAGTCGGAGTCAAAATTCTTATATGTGCAGCGGTGTACCAGGTTTTCCACGCCGCCAGAACTATTTACGGCGGAGCTCTTCGAGGAGCCGGCGATACGGTGTGGCTTGCGGTTGTTTCCGCGGTGGGAGCCGTGCTGATAATGGGTGTTGGTGGGGTGATGATAGTCTATCTGCATCCATCGCTCGGGGCCGTTGGGCCGTGGCTCGCGGCAACATTCAGCATCGTTGCAGTGGGCCTGGCGAACAGATGGAGGTTCAAAAGCAACCGATGGATGAATATAGATTTGTTCAAGCGAAGAGCCGGAGCTGTGCCGCTGGAGACAGAGACCGGGATTGATTAGGACCTGTAAATAAATTATCTTCCATTTTTGGCTGGCTGTGGCTTCGGCCGGCGGTGTCAGCAAAACTCGGACTACCAACCAGTAGGCCTGCGTTTTGCTTCCTTGCCAGCCTTGTCCTCGCTGTAGCCAAAACGAAACCTTATTTTTTTACAAGTCCTTAGCGTTGCGTTTTTGAGCCTGAAAGAGAATCTATACCCTTGAAGGGTAGTAAATTCCCGCGAGTAAGATTGTAACTTATTGTTCTAAAGGCACTACCTGTGGCACAAGTACCTGTGGCACAAGTTACCCGCCCCTATGGGGCAAGCGAACAAACAGGAAATTTCAAGTGAGAGCACTATATTCAATCGGGACATTTACTTTCCGAGCAATTCGACCATGCCCTCGGCAAAGGCCTTGCCCATCTTGTAATATATCCTGGCGCTGCCGAGGTAGTGGTAGCCGCGTTCGGAGCCGACATTGTAGAACTTTACCCAGTCCGGGCCTTTCCACACGCCCTTGTTGACCATCTCCTCGACCTCGGGTTCCCAGTACTGGCGTGTCTTGACGAACTTAACGTTGCCCTCGAACTCGGGCAATTTCGCCGCGGCCTCCTGGGCCGCCTGGAAGTCGCCGCGTTTTCCGGCGCCCAGCTCGCCGATAATCACCGGAAGTTTCGGCGCTTTCAAATCCTTTCGCACGTCCTTGAACAACTGCTGCAGCCGCTTGGTGTACGTGGCGTACTTCTCCCCACGCTGTGAACCATCAATCATATCGTTCCAGCCCTGGAAGAAGACGAACCCGGCCAACTCATAGCCCCGTTTCTCGTCGTACTTGGGAAAGAGCTGCTTGAGGTTGCCCAGCACTTCGTTGACGTGTGTAATCATGTCCCTGTAGGCCTTGCCGTATCTTGCTTTGACGTCATCCATCGTAGTGTCCGGGTTCTTCTTTTTAGCGTTCTGAAGTTCTTTCTGGAGGACTTCATCCGGGGGCAAATCTGCGCTCGGTGGCAAAAAGTCTCGCTTGACGCTCCTGCCGCCCCAGCAGGTCTTTATCAGCAAAACCTGCTCGTCCATGTGCTCGCCCATCACCCACCCAAAGCCCAGCTCCGGACCGAGCTTCTTGTCACTCTGGCCGAAGCCCGGTTTGAGGTTGCCGTAGCGCTGGCCGTCCATCGTCCATATCCAAACATCGCTGCGTTCGTACCAGTCGCCCCAGCGGTCCTTCCACTGCTCGTATTCTTCGGCGGTCTCGGCGTTGTAGATAAGGTATTCGAGGGTGCGCAAGGCGGCATGGCCCTGCATGTTTGACTGGCCGGCCAGGATAAATACTTTCACCGGTCCTTCCCTGGCTGCGGGCCACGGGTCCCTGTTAAAGGCCGATTCCGGGACATTGGCCAAGCCAACACCGGTGAAAACGCCTAATACCACTAAAACCAGGATGTATCGAAGAGATGTCATGAGGCTGCTCCTTTTAAGAAAAAGTGAAAACTATTACCAGAAACCACTACCTTATGATATTTTAATTTATGGATAGAAGTTGTTCCCGTTTGACGGTGAATTCAGCCAATTAACAAACTGGATTCCCGCTACCCGCTACCCGCTTTCGCGGGCACAAGTTTCGCAGGAATGACAACTCACAAAATCAAATGTTACAGAGTAGTACAGAACAACTTCATCACAAAGATATTTCAGCCACAATGATGTCAAAATAACGAGTTCGGCAACTGAACATCATTTTCATGACATGGGTTATAGATTAATCCGCGAGCTTTTTGAGATATATGTTGCGAATTGCACCGGCGGTTTGCCAGGTTGCGATACCAAGCGGCTGCGAGAGGTCCATCTCGGCCCGGATGTCAATTTTTCGGTCGCCAATTTCGATGTTCACAAGCTCTTCATCGTCGAGCCAGGCTTCAATCCTGCCGGGGGTGACTCGCAAGCGGACGTGATACCATCGGCCATTCTCAAAGGGGACGAGCCGTGTAGTCTCATTATCGGAGGCGTCATAGTAGTTGATATTCGACAGTCCGCAGACCTCGCCGCCCCACCCACCGAGGATTAGCGAGCAGGGATTTTCTCCGACGGGAAAGGTGAACCCACAGAAGATATCGGTGCCACTGACGCGCTTGGCATCGAACGTAATCTCATAGTTCATTCGTACAACAGGTCCTGTCCAGGTAACTCCGGTCATATCGCTGCCGATTTCGAGAAAGATGCAGTTATCCTTTGCATAGACGTTACCCTGGCCGCCGAAATCAGTGATTTTCCACATTCCCAGGTTCTTGCCGTCAAAGAGGCTTGTTTGGTCTGAGGGTGGGACCGGCGCTGCATTCGGTTCAATTGGCGGAGACGGCACATCATTCGGCCCACTCGGCGGCGGCGCATCATTCGGCTCATTGGGCGAAGCCAGCGGGTACGATTGACGACATGCTCCGAGGATGAGAACAACAAATAAAAGCAATATAGCGAGCAGGGCCTTGCGAAAGACAGGCTGCACCGCAGATACACGGTTACGAGACGGCGATTGTTGAATCATAGTTTGTTTGATGTTCATGACATTTCTCCGATAATTAAAACCATCGTATTACACAAAATAACCACGAAATTTCGATTATACAAGAGATATTTATCGGAGATAAGCGATTTTTGGCATCTTTATGTTGATTCCACACCGCTATTTGTGGTACAATAACCATATAGAAGATGATTTGCCGAGCTGGAGGATATAGAAATTAACAAGCTAATTACTGTCATTATGTGCTTTTTATTAGTCGTTTTCTACCAGTCAGAAACGACAGCCACAGGTAGAACCGGCGTTGAGCGGCGTTCAAATTCCGGTCCGCCAAGCGGCGAAGTTACCGTCTATTACGACTATATCGAAAACGGTCAACTCACAGGCGGCAAGATTACCATCTTTGAGCCAACAGTAAGCGGGGAAACGCTGCTGGAGGCAGCTGCTGTATGGCCAGTGACGACCATAATCGATAACGGCCCATCGAGCAATCGAATCGACGTGGTCGTTCTCGGAGACGGCTATCAGGCCAGCGAATTGGACACCTATAGTGAGCACGTCCTGAATGTAGTCGGAGGATTCTTTACCGAAGAACCCTTTGGCGCCTATTCGAGCTTTTTTAACGTGCATCAAGTGGACGTGGTCTCAAATGAGTCGGGTGTAGATGAACCGGACTATGGAATCTACCGTGATACAGCATTAGATATGACGTACAACTGCAGTGATATACCCCGCCTGCTGTGCGTCAGCGTGGGCAAGGCCTGGGAAGCGGCGGGTAGTGCCCCGGATGTTGAGTTGATTTGGGCCCTGGCTAATTCTTCACGATACGGCGGCGCAGGCTATCCTGATTTAGCAACGGCAGCAGGGAACCACAACTCATCAGTGGAGTTTATGCTACATGAAAGCGGACACGCTTTCGGCAAGTTAACCGACGAGTATTACTACTTGGACGGTTCGACGTATAGCGGCTATGAGCCAATCAAGCCAAACGTCAGCATTTATAACGAAAGCGAGTTACTGTCACATCAAACCAAGTGGTATCGCTGGTTAGATAAACCTAATGTTGGGACCTACGAGGGGGCCCATCATTACCAGTACGGGATATACCGGCCTACATACAACTCCAAAATGAGAAGCCTGAACCGCCCTTTCGAGGAGATTAACGTCGAACAACTTGTTATTAACTTCTATAGGGTGGTTTCGCCAATAGACGATGCGACGGAGTATTCGCAAGAACCGCTTGAAAGCGATACGGTTTTCTTCGTAACTCCAATGGAACCAACAGACCACACTTTAGACGTGCAATGGTCGGTTGACGGTTTTGACGTCCCCGGTGCAACGGGTTTAACTTTTGAGCCAAGTTGGCTGCCAAAGGGGACCTACGATGTAGCAGTGACAGTTGTGGACAACACGCCTCGAGTTCGGGATGAGGGCGCCAGAGCGATGTGGTTGACGGACGTACGCCAATGGCGGATAGAGAGAGAGAATGATAAATCCGACCTGAGCGGCGACTGCTTTACGAATTTTGTCGATTTCGACATCTTTGCCAGGTGGTGGCCTGCAAGTGACTGCAACGGGCCTGATTTGTGCGATGGCGCAGACCTTGAGGTCGATAACGTTGTTAACATTGCTGACCTGAGGGTATTAACGAGTCAATGGCTGCTATGCCAATGCGAACCGTGTGTATGGCACGAGCCACCGGTGGTGAATATAACAACCCCGATAGACGGCCAGCCGTTCCTCTATAATCGTACCAGAGAGATTGAAATCGAGGCCTATGCGAAGGGGAATTACAGTTTGCTTTTCAGGGTTGAATTTTTCGCCGAAGGAGTAAAAATCGGCCAGGATACCGACGGCAGTGACGGGTGGAAAATGACCTGGACAGGCTTTCAGCCATCCTGGAACAGCATTACCGCCAAGGCAACAGACAACCTCGGAGCGACAACGACCTCGCAAGCAGTGAATATAAACATGAAGTAGTAAACTCAAAGCACAGCGTTTTGCTTAGGGGCTTTAACAAAACCTGACTTCAAAATGAGTACCCCGCAATAAATTGCGGAGCTAAATATGGTTAAGTCCGTAAAAGAATTGCGGCGTTTTTTTATAGATTCCTCATAGGTTATGCTTGGAATGACCAATCGTATTATAACGGAATGCAGGCAAAAAAACCGCTACAGGCTAATCCGAAACCACAAAACAACCGACAAAAAAGTATTGTTATACCCTTAAGGGTAATAAATTCCCGCGATTAGGATTGTAAATTATTGTTTTAAGATTACTTGCCCGCGAACAAACGGGAAATTTCAATCGTAAGCACTATAAATACAGAAGAACAACTATGAGAAAAAGTCTTTTACCAATCATTTTTCTTTTACTTTTTACGATAGAGGTGTCTTTCGGGCGAAATGAGCCCCTCGCCAACGATGGTAAGAGCGGCCTGTATGCAAGGTCAATCGAACAAGTGCTCCGGCTGAGAGAAGAAGATGTTGACCTGGCAACGGCCGCTTTGATTGTTTCAGAACACTGGAGCGACGTGGTGTCCGGTCGAAGACACCTGTCAACATTAGACGATATGGCACTGGAGATTCGCGAAAGGCTCAGACGTAAAAGGCTCGATGCGAACTTCAGGGCGATACCGTTGATAAATGCGTACCTGTTCAACGAGCTTGGATTCACATCGATTTCCGAGGCGAGCGACCCGAATGATTTGTTTTTGCACACTGTTCTGGACAAAAAACGAGGTTATTGTCTGAGTCTCTCGATTCTTTATCTTTCGCTCGGAGAACGACTCGGTCTGCCATTATACGGCGTGGTTGTTCCGGGACACTTTTTTATCAGGTACGACGACAATCGTGTGCGCTTCAACATCGAAACAACGAGCAAAGGTGGAAACGCTTCGGACGAACACTACATAAATAAGTTTAAAGTACCCCCAGGCAACGACAAAAGCATTTATATGAAGAACCTGAATAAGATCCAAACTCTGGGGTGTTTCTTTAATAATCTTGGAAACTGCTACAGCGATATCGACGAGACGGAGTCGGCTCTTCAGGCCCTTCAAAGAGCGGTCCAGATAAATCCGACACTTTCGGAGTCCCGTGCGAATCTGGGGAATGTTTATCTGAAAAAGGGCCGAGTAAGGGAAGCGATATACGAATACCAGGCGGCTTTGGACATCAATCCCAACGACGCCAAGACGCATAACAACCTTGGGAATGCGTACATTCAAAAGGACTGGCTGACGTATGCGGTCCTCGAATACAGCGAATCAATCGAGCTTGACCCGAATTTCATAGATGCCCGGAAGAATTTAGCCATAGCTTATTGCAAACAGAAAAGATTCGGTCAGGCGATATCTCAACTGAAACAGGCAATAATTCTGGAGCCGAAGAACGCCGGTTGTTACAGCCAATTAGGCGAAGTTTATTACGAGATGAGCAGATACGAAGAAGCAACACTCCAATACAAGAAGGCGCTGAAAATTGACCGGAATTTAGTGGATGCCAACTATGGTTTGGCCCTTTGTTACAACAAGCTGGGGCTGGTCAATGAGGAGATTCGAGCATATCAAAAAGTTTTAGCTGTTAAGCCTGACATGTTAAGTGCGCTGGTAAACCTTGGTAATGCGTATTTCGAGCAGCACAAATACGAGGCGGCTATTGAGCAGTACAAAACGGCCACCCTGGTAAATCCTGATGAAGGCATGATTCATTACAACCTCGGAGCGGCATATTCCAACCTGGCCGATTACAAGCCTGCGGTTGCCGCATACCTCAAGGCAGTGGAGATTAACCCTAAAATAGGTGATGCTCATTACGGACTTGCTTTCGGATTCTTCCAGTTGAAGAAATTTGATTTGGCCTGGAAGCATATAAATATCGCCAAGAAACTGGGCGTGAAGGTTTCCAAAAAGCAGCTCGACGCCATCAAAAACAGACTTTGAAGGAACGCAAGGACGAAACTGCTTTTGTATGTTGAATTTCGACTAAATTTGACATTCTGAGCACCAGCGAATAATCCAGCCTGTAGCCTGAGAGTTCCTTTGCTCCTTCAGCAACATCTCATTCTCGGGCCAGATGCTTCGCTTCGCCCTGCTACGTTCAGCATGACATGAGAAAACTGCGCTGCCAGAGAAGCCGGGGCAAATCCTGAGAAAATCCCTCCTGAGTGTCTGAGCAGACAAATAGAAAGCCATTATGCCAGGAGGAGGCGAAGGTATCAGCGGGAGGAGCTGAGCGTATCAGGCGGGCAATGTTTGCGTGCGCGGCGCTGCTGGTGTCAGCAGGCAATGTTTTGCCAGGAGTGGCAGCTACGGAGGCGAAAACGGCGAGCCGGATTGAGGATATTTATCAACAAATTTGCTGTTGATGCTGTCGGGGCGAGGGTGTATATTGTTACAACGATGGCGGGCTGGTGAGTTTTTAACAGAGGTATTTATTGTGCGTTCAGTCTCTCACCTAAAAAGAAGGCTATTTTAAGGAGCGGAGCAAATGGAAGGCTTCATCATTCTTCTAATTCTGTTAGCCATAGGTTGTATTGTATGCGGGCCTGTCGCGCTGGTCCTCAGCATAATCGCGTTGAACAGGTCAAAACCGACATACCGTGAGCGGCCGGAGCCGGCAGAGAAGGTAAAAAGGATCGAAAAGGCTGTAAAACCGGCGGTGCCCCCGGAGAAACCGGAGGAGGAGGCCAAAGAGAAGAAACCTGCGGAGATGGTTGAAGCGGGGGTAGTTGAAGATGAGGGCCAAGCCCGGCGAGAATTGCTTAAGATGGCCGACGAACGCATCACGGAAAGGGTGAAAAAGGCGGGCGGCAAGGAAATCGCCTCGTTCGAACAACGCATCGGTACTCAATGGGTGCTTATCGCGGGTGTTATTACGGTTATTTTCGCGGGGGGCTTTTTTGTCAAGTATGCTATCGATACCGAACTGATTGGTCCTACGGGGAGAGTTATTATAGCCGCTTTTGCAGGTCTCGCTGCGCTGGCTGTGGGAGAGATAACACGGAAGCGAGGATACGGAATCGTGGCTAAAGGAGTTACCACAATAGGATTTGCGTTATTGTATATAGCGGTTTTTGGGGCTGGGCCATATTACAATTTGATTGATACAACCACTGCATTCGTGCTTGCGGGACTTGTGACGGCAGCAGCTATGTTTTACGCGGTGAGCCTGAATGAGATTGTGATGGCATTTTTGTCCCTGCTTGGGGGATTTTTGACGCCCTGGCTGGTATCCACCGGTGAGAATCGACCGATGGCATTGTTTTGTTTTGTGCTGATTTTGGGCGTAGGCGCGATGTTGTGCGCGTATTATCGAAAATGGCGACTTGTGGATGTGCTGGCTTTCCTTGGAACATTCGCGCTATATACCGGATGGTTCGAGAAGTTTTACAGGCCAACTATGAACATAGCCAATGAACCGCCAAAGCAGATTGCCATTGCCCTGAGCTGGCTGGGAGTCTTTTTCGTTGTTTATCTCATCCTGCCGATGCTTCACGAACTGGTCAACAAGGTCAAAGCTAAAAGGGAAGACGTTCTGCTCGTGCTGGCAAACGCGGCGGTAGTGTTTTATTACCTGTGGACGATTTTATTTGCGCAATACCGGACGGAGCTTGCATTTTGTGCCGTGGGTTTGTGCGTGGTCCATTTGGCTGTGATGAAAACGATAATAAGACAATGCAAAGAAGACTTTGAGCTGCGTTTGTCGCTGCTGATAATCGGATTGTTCTTCCTGATAATTGCGGTGCCGCTCTATTTGGAGATGTATGGGATTGCGATGGCATGGGCAATCGAAGGTGTGATATTGGTGGTGATTGGTCTGAGGTATCGCAGTGTTTGGACGCAGCTTGGAGGAGGAGCGGCACTTTTGTTGAGCTTTGCACAGCTTCTGCACCGGCTTCCGATGCACACCGGGGGCTTTGACCTCGTATTCAACCCGGCATTCGGAACGTGGTGCTTCGTGGCGGCGGCGTATCTTGTGTGCCATATCATATACAGAATGAATACGGAGCTGGAAGAAGCTTTGCGCAGGTCAATTTCGGAGGCTTTTTATGCGGCGGCGTTGTTACTGCTGATGGTGACGGTTGCATTAGAGTGGTGGTGGCACTGCGATTACAACATAATAGACAATGCTGCCGGGGACAGATACTTTTTTAAGGGGATGGTGATAATACTTACATTGTTCCCACTTCTGCTGCTAATCCGGCCTGTTTGTCCGGGGGGGACCTTGTCCAGGGTTTTGGCGGGTATTTTGGCCGGGATTGGGTCGATTTTCACTATGGTAGCGTTTTCGGAGTTTTATAACGATAGTTTTGTGATTTTTGCCAACGTAAATTTTGGGGTAGCTCTGATATTTGTTGGGGGATTGTTTGCCGGGGCGTGGCTGTTGAAAAATACGGGGACGAAAGGAACATTCGACACGGTTCTGGCGGCATCATTTGCGCTGGGCGGGATACTCGTGCTGTGGGTGCTGTTGACAGAAGAAGTATATCTTTACTGGTATTGCCGTAACCGCTTTGCCCAGAAATTACCAAACTGGAGGTTCCTGTCTCACATGTATATATCCATAATGTGGGCGGTGTATGGAGCGGCACTTATGGCGATTGGATTCTGGCGGAGAGTAAAGCTGCTGCGGTATATCTCGCTGGGGTTGTTTGTGCTGCTGTTAGCAAAGGTGTTCATCCTGGATACGAGTACGGTTAAGAACGTGTACCGAATCGGGGCGTTTTTCGCAACGGGAATTACGTTAGTGGGAATATCTTATCTTTATCAATTCCTGAAGAAGAAAGGTTTTTTCGAGACAATGCCGGCAGAGAAAAATTTGAATGAATGACTGCGAGGTTTATAATGACTAAGTCAAGAATTTTGGTCACAGTTGTACTGTTGTGCGTGATGGCAGGCAGTGTATTTTCGTTTGATTCGACGAAGTGGGAATATCGGGCGGATGTAACCATCGAGGACGGTACCGACAAGTACTGCGGATTGAGTCTTACACCGGATATTTACAACGCGGCGAAAGTTAACCTGGGGGACATTCGGCTTGTGGACGACAGCGGCGAGCAGGTACCTTATGTTCTAGCCAAACCAAGGGATATCACGGAGGAGCTGAATTATACGCCGGCGATGATAAACCGCTCAACAAACGCGGAAAAAGCGGCCCTGGTTACGCTCGACTTCGATGAGAAAGTGGTCAAGAATTCCATCGAGGTAAAAACAAAAGGAGACAACTTTCGCCGGGCCGTTAAGATTGAAGGCTCGAACGATAATATCGAGTTCTTTACCTTAGTTGAGCAGGCGTATGTTTTTGCAATTGATTACGGCAGTCGATTTAGCAAGGTCTATCTGCCGACTAACGATTACCGTTATTTGAGGATTGCCGTTTCACCGATGGCGGAAGAGGAACAAAGCCCGGTCATAGAAAATGTGATAGCTTCCAGGATTGAGAGGACGACAGCAGAGCAGCAGACCGTGGAGATGACAGACATAGAGCACGTTGAAGATGACGTGAATAATTTGAGTATTTACGAATACGACATTGGCTATCGTCGCCTTCCAATCAGTGAAATTGAACTGGATGTCGCAGATAACGTGTTCTACAGGCATATTACGATTGAAGGCCGCGATGCAGCCACGCGGAAGGTCAAACTTAGAAGCGAAGATAACAGGGAGCGATACAAGGAAGTCGAAGTCAAGTGGCAAAGAATAAGCAGTGACGCGGTTTACAGGTATGTCAAACACGAAAATCTTGTTTTACATATTCCTTCGAGAAGAAGTATTTTCAAGCATCTTAGAGTCGTGATAAGGAATTACGACGACAAACCCCTCACAGTAAAGTCGATATCGGCGAAGATGACAGCACACAAGTTGGTGTTTGCGGCAGGGGATAACGTTCCACTTACCCTTTACGTCGGTTCGAAATTAACCGGCAGTCCGCGATACGATCTTCAGCGCACGCTGAGTGACCCGCTGAAGGTAGCAATGCGGACGGCCAAGTTGAGCTGTTTCGCCGGCAACCCGTTATTCAGCCCGGTTGGGGAAAAAGCCCTTGCCTGGACGGAAAAACATAAGGTTTTGCTGCTGATAATACTGGTGGCAACGGCCCTGGTACTGGGCGGGTTCATATTGAAATCATTCAAGTCCATTCAGAAAGAGCAGGCTCAAGGTCGGCAGAGCGGCAAAGGAACGGGCTGATAAAGTGGCGGTCTAAAAGATTGGTATTTATTCAAAGATGGTAAAAAGCAAATACCGGCAACGATACGCGGCTTTTGATTATGCAGACAGACGACAACATACTTGACTTGCTCCGAAAAGAGGGCGCCGAAGCAGCGAAGAAGGCTCAGCGAGGGCTCATAGTACAGCCGGGTGCGATTGGCGACTGTATATTGACGCTGCCATTGGCCGGTTACATGAAAGAGGCCCTTGAGCTGGGGGGAATTGATTTTCTCGGGCATACGGAATATATCGACTTTTTGCCGGGCAGGACCTGCATCGACGGCGTCAGCTCAATAGATTCAATCGAGTTACATCGATTGTTTGCAGAGCCCAAGGCATTCGACCTTGCCGACAGAGACCCTTTAATCAATGCACTCGCGGGGTATTCCTGGATTGCGACATTTTTGGGCGAGCCGAACAGCAACTTCGAACAGAATCTGATTTTTGCCGCCAATTGCAGCCACAGCGCGGAAGTTATAACCCTGTCTATGAAACCGCCCAAAGCTTTCAGCGAACATTTAACAGACTTTTACATACAGCAATTTATCGCCCAGAGCGGGGTGTCTTCGGGGCCACAAGGAAGTCGAGCCGGCGAGTGCTTAATAAAAGCGACCAAAGCGGACACAAGCAGAGGCAGAGAGCTGCTTCAAGAAGCAGGGCTTGGGCGCTTTGAGAAGCTGGTGGTCATTCAGCCGGGCAGCGGCGGCCTGCGCAAATGCTGGCACTTAGATAATTTTCTGGCGGTAGCCAGGGAACTGTCCCCGAAAGGTATCGAAGTAGTATTTCTGCTGGGACCGGCCGAGGTGGATAGATTCAGCCAAGCAAAAATTAAGAGTATAAGCAGTGTCGCAAGGTGCCTGGCGGATTTGTCTTTGACGCAGGTATTGGGACTGTTGAGCTGCGCAGACGGTTTTATCGGCAATGACAGCGGGATTACACATTTGGCCGCGGGACTTGGTATCAGGACGTTAGCTGCTTTCGGTCCGACCAATTCTGTTTTGTATCGTCCCATCGGGCCAGTTGTAACAGTTTTGGAGAACAGTCCCAGAACTTTCGCCAAGAAGCCATCCGTAAGGTCGCAGCGGAGGCTCCTTGAGGATGTTTTGCTGGCTTGATGTCAGATAAATAATCTTCAAACTGAAGTGAGATATACGGCTTAACCCCTTCAAAATAAAGGATTTACAGTACGTTGACGGTTTCAGGCTAAGATTTGGCCGGAAAAACGAAAAAAAACACTTGACTTTGGTGCTTATATCGGGTACAATTCGCCTCAATTGGGACGCTCAATAATAAAGCGAGGGACGCTATCAAATTTCTGTATTCATAGGAGGAGGTTATGAGCAAGCTAAAATTTCTCTACAGGCGCACGTGCCGTATCCGTTTTTTTTGGAACTCTCTGCCGAGAACAATTGCAGGAACAAACAAAATGACTGACAATCGTGCAATCTCAGGATTCAAACTGAAATCTGTGGCTGTTTCTGCTTTTTTGTTTATGTTTTTGTTTGTACAGGCGGCACCTCTTAAAGCCATGCCTATTTTCTTCGTTGGCATCGGCAATCCCACTGCAGGTGACCCAGATATGAAAGCCGTGGACACCTTGGACAAGACGCTCAAGAAAATCGCCAAGGCACTGGGACAAGAGTATAAACCGACCATCATCAAAGCCACCGTCACGGCAACTAAAACGGAAGAGGTTGGGGGAACGGCGATCATCAATGCCTTAAACCAGGTAAAGGCGAAAGCAAAGGAGGGTGATCTTGTCGTCTTCTATTACATTGGTCATGGTAATAGAACTGACGCCACGCCCGGAAAAGAAGATAAAACCGACAGTACAGACAAGGCCAAGACCAAAGGCGACGAATGGATCGGAAAAACAAGCGATAAATTGACCGACGATCAACTAGCAACGGTTCTCGGCTCGATCAATCCGAGTGTGCCTAAAGTCGTTATTGTTGATGCCTGCTTCTCCGGTGGGATGATAAACGGTGCCGACGATATCAACAAATCGAGCATGCTGAACCTCGCTTACATGCTTTCTGTTCCAGAGGCCGATATTGATCAAGGTCTATACGAATATCCTGCTTGGCTCGAAGAAGCAATTGAAAAAAACACTCACTACAAAGGCGACAAGAACGAAGACGGCAGTGTAACGATCGGAGAATGGCTCGATTATGCTCACCAGAAGAGAATAGCTAAGGGCCAAGGAGGCACCTGGGGATGGACATCCTGGACGGGAAGTCAGCCTCCGACAGATTATGTGATCATACCTGAGCCCACCACACTTGTTTTGCTGGGGCTTGGCGGTTTGGCGCTTCTGAGTCGGCGCAAAGGATAGAGAGCGAAAAAGGTAAAACGAAAAGCTCAAAGCCATAGTGTAAAATTCAGAACGACATTTTTTGCTCTGCTGAGAATGACAAACAGTGGGCCATAGAATATTCGTATTGACTCAAGCGTGATGCGTATGGCGTAAATCGTCGCGGTGCCGACGACGGCTAAGCGGTATGGTAGCCACAGGTTGGAATGACATAGAGCTATAGTAATCTTTCTATCTGCGCTTTTATCAATCCGTTCCATCTCGCAGACTTCCCTAAACTTCAAAGGGCAGGGTAAAGGATGACCCTGCAAATGAGGCTGTAGCGCCCGTCCAAAACGAAGATACAATGACATCAAACCCAAAAATGTGCGGGATATTGTAAAAAAAACCCTTTTTACGAAGATTGAGTAGTTGACTGTATAGTGGTTTTCCTGCTATAATATTGAGTTTGAGCAATATCCCGTATCAGGGCCTTGTTTTGAGGTAAAGGACAATGCCGAATGTAATATGTTTCCAGTAGAGGCGTTTGTATGCAGCAAAAAACTTTAGGTGAACTGGCCGAATATGTAGACGGACGGGTCTGCGGCGACCCTAATGTGATAATCAAATCCGCCTCAACACTTGGGCGGGCGGGCGAAGGCGACATCAGCTTTTTGACCAACCGCAAATATGATAAACAATTGAGAACAACCAAGGCAAGCGCGGTAATCGTAGGCAAAGAGGTCCCCAGCGCCTCTGTCCCTCTTTTAATAGCCGATGACCCTTACTATGCGTTTATGCAGATTATGGTGCTGCTGCACGGACATCGCAAACATAAAAAGGTGGGGATAAGCCCGCATGCTTCAATTTCGGACAGTGCGAAGATAGGTGCAGAATGCCATATTCACGATTTTGCGACAATAGCCGACGAGGCAAGGATAGGGGACGGCTGCATAATATATTCCGGTGTTTATGTCGGGCAGGGAGTTCAGATTGGTAATGACAGCATAATATATCCCAATGTTACTATTTACAACGGGTGCAAAATAGGCAATCGCGTAATAATAAATTCGAATTCGACAATTGGCGAAGACGGTTTCGGCTATGCAAGCCATAAGGGTTTACATCACAAGATACCTCAAATCGGCACAGTTGTTTTAGAAGATGACGTTGAAATCGGGACGTGCTGCGGCATCGAGCGAGGCACGCTGGGTGATACAGTCATAGGGCAAGGCAGTAAACTCGGTGACTTGATTGCAATAGGTCACGGCACAAAAATCGGAGCACATTGTCTGCTTGTGGCACAGGTTGGAATTGCCGGTTCGACAAGTCTCGGTCACCATTGCATAGTGGGAGGGCAGGTTGGTATTGTGGGTCATATTTCTATCGGCAATAATGTTACAATTGCAGCCAAGGCCGGGGTAATTAACAACATTCCAGACGGCCAAGTGGTGTTGGGCACCCCTGCTATCGAGGCAAACCAAGGCAAGCGAGCATACGGTATGATACAATACCTGCCCGAGATGCGACAAAATATTCGGAACCTTCAGAGTCAGATTGAACGAATGAGCTCACCCACTGAATCAGATTTTGAGGATTTGGCTGAGCAATAGTGATGCTTATAGCCGGGTCGCATATTGATTTACAGGGTGCGAATCAGGATTTTCAAATTTCCGGACACGATATTCCATTATGAGCGGTTCAGAAGTTCTTGGTTTAATTGCCGGGGCAGGCAGGCTGCCCTTTCTTGTAGCGGCCGGCGCCAAACAGGCTGGCTTAAAAGTAATTTGCGTCGGTCTGGGCGACAGCGCAGAACACAGCTTAGCTGAGGAAGTTGATGTGTTTTACAGAGTCGGCGTCGCCCGGCCCGGATGCTGGATACGCAAGCTAAAAAAGCACAGCGTAACCAGAACGATAATGGTCGGGCGCGTTGCCAAGAGACAAATTTATACGCCCTGGCGAATCCTGCGTTACCTGCCGGACTGGCGGGCTTTCAGGATATGGTACTTTCGGCTGCGCGGCAAAAGCCGACTAACAGATACGCTTCTGTGCGCATTAGCCGACGAACTTGCCAGCGGAGGGATAATATTGGAGAATTCGACGATGTATTGTAAGGAGCATCTGGCAACGGCAGGTGTGATGACAGCGGCAACGCTGCATCCGTCAGTTCAAGGTGATATTGAATTCGGGTGGGAGATAGCCAAGAAGCTGGGCGAACTTGATATAGGCCAGTCGATTGCGGTTAAAGAGAAAGAAGTGATAGCTGTCGAGGCGATGGAAGGTACGGCTGAGATGATAGAGCGTGCGGGTGAGTTATGTAAATCCGGCGGCTGGACGTTAATCAAGATATCCAAACCAAATCAGGACATGCGTTTTGACGTTCCCTGCGTGGGGTCCGATACCATCAGAAGCCTGGCTAAGAACGGAGGCAAATGCGTGGTTGTGGAAGCAGGCAAAACAATCATCATCGACAAACCCGATACGATAAAACTTGCGGACAAACTTGGCATTGCTATTTTGGGACGCTGACAAATTGGGGACCGACTTTGATAAAATCCGATTGAAAGACCGCAGGATATATATTCACAAAGATTTTCGTAACAGCGCTCTCGAAGAAGCTTTATCACGCGGCGAGGAAGGACTACGAGAACGCTACGCATTAACGACAATCCCGTCATCAGAGTTCGCCCGTGTATATAAATTCACCGTAAGATTTGACGGCGTTGAGAAAGAGGTTTACTTTAAGCAGTATTTCTTCTGGTCAGTATTTCATTTCATCAAACACCTTTTTCACACCAGCCGGGCCAGACGGGCCTTTAAGGCAACGCTGATGTTGGCCAAGAACGGCTTCGACGTCCCCACCATTGCTGCAATGGGTGAACGCAGGTTCGCCTTTTTTCAGAAAGAAGGGTATCTCCTGACTTTTGAGGTTGAAAACTCAAAACAAATACTTCAGTTTATTCCCAGGAGCTCGCGAAACCTGACCAAAGAACAGTTGCAAAGCAAGCGCGAGCTGATACGAACATTCGGACGAACGATAGGCAGGATGCACACCAAGGGTATTTTTCACGGCGATTTGCGATTGGGCAACGTATTGGCAAGGCAGGAGAAAAGTGGTTGGCGTTTCTTTTTCCTCGATAACGAGCGAACGAAAAAATTCCGCAGGTTACCCGTCCGGCTACAGCTAAAAAACCTGGTGCAAGTAAATATGGGGTCTTCGGGTATGCTGACCAACACCGATAAGCTGAGATTTTTCCGTGAATATTGGGCTGAAAACGGAGGAAGCAAAGGGCAAAAAACAGCACTGATAAACAGTGTTATCGAAAGGACTAATCAGCGTCTAAGCAAGGAAAGAAAAGTCGCCAGAGAGTTAAGAAAATGTCTGAGACCAAATGAGAGATATCTGCGAATTGAAACAAGCCAAATCATTGCCATGTTCAACAGGATTTTTTGCAAGAGGCGTGGGACTGAAGAGCCGCTTGATTTCATCGAACGAATCGACGCACTTATGGACAAGGGACATATCCTCAAACAAGACGACACCACGTATGTGTCCAGCCTGACCTGGAACGGCAAAGACGTGGTTGTCAAACGCTTTAATCACAAGGGTTTTATTCATTCACTTCGTCATACAATTAAGAAATCCCGCGCTCACAGGGGATGGCTGCACGGACTTCGGCTCGGGATACTCGAGATAGCTACGCCGAGGCCTCTGGCTTTTATTGAGAAGCGCCGAGGATTGCTTGTCTGGAAATCTTATCTGGTAACCGAATACGTTGATGGGCCGAATCTTTATTACTTCCTGCGCGACGATAAAACAGGCGAAGAGGAACGCTCAGCGGCAATGCAGCAGGTTGCGGAACTGTTAGATAGGCTGGGGAAATACCGCATTACTCACGGCGATTTGAAACATTCAAATATATTGATTACGGAGAACGGCCCCGTTCTGACAGACCTTGATGGAATGAAAATACACGTGTTGAAGTGGCTGTATAGGATTTATCGGGCGAAAGACATAGCCCACTTCCAAAAATAACTCAGTATCTCTCCAACATTAAAGGGTCATACTATATGAACATAGTAACAACAGGTGACAGCAAATTCTTTCATTGTATTAAAGGCTTGGCCAAAAGTGTAAGAAGCTTTTACGACAAACAAATGATTGTTTATGACATTGGCCTTTCTGAAAAAGAAAAAAGCTCGCTTGATGCACATGTAATAAGTATAGACGTAGATGTCGACTTTTACAATTACACAACCTTCAAGAAAGTGCCGTTTATTCAGGCTACCCACAAGCCATTCTGTGTTAAACATTATTTTGAAAATTACTCAGAGCCTATGATATTGGTAGATGCGGACTGCCTGTTTATGGAGAAAATCGAAGAAAGAGGCTTTGATGTCGGGGTTACTTTAAAACCCAGAAAAAGCATAGATACGTCAAACCACTATACGGGTGTTCTGAATTCAGGGGTGATTTTTTTCAACACGAATGCTGGTGAATTAATCAGTAGATGGATTGAAGAATGCCGAAAACCCAACACCACTGACCAGAAGGCATTGACCGATATTCTAAGTGAAACCATAGACTGGAAGTACTACGATAAGATTTATGATTGGCATGGATTAAAAATCAAGGTTTTTAAAACTGATGAGTATAATGACTATTATTTAAAGAACGGCAAAATCTTTCACTTCAAGGGTGAGCGGCACAAGGAAAATATATATAAGAAGTTAGTTGATGCGATAGGGCAAGACGTAGACATTTATTGTTTGTTCAAGCAGTTGGCTAAAGAACAGAAAAATTCGTGGCTAAGATCTTTATTGCTACGCCTTCGTTCTGTTGTGCCAATTCTTTGACATTAGTTATTACAGAAGTGTCAGATTAAGTGCTAAGCATCCTATAATTTAAGTTATGTACTTTTCTTTGATGTAATCCCATATTCTTCTGGATGCGTTCCCATCTTTGTACTTGAAAGCAAGGTTTTTAATTTCCTCTCGATTTGCTACAAAATCATCTTTCTGCCCAAGGATACAATCAGACAATGTTTTCTGCAGTTCATCCTGTGAATAACATTTTGGCCCAGGTGTAATCCAATCATAGTCAAACAGCAAATCCCTGTCTTTTTGAATATATTTCTCATAGTCATAAGGAAAAAATATTACAGGTCTATCAAGCAACAGATAATCCACATAGACTGATGAATAATCTGTTATTAAAACATCAGATAACTTCAAAAGCGGCTGAATATCCTTGGAGTTATCGTACATAATAATATTGTCATACTTTTCCAATTTATACGTACCAGAAGTATACGAGTGAAGTTTAAAAACAAATACTACTTTATATTTCTTAGCAAACTCAGAAAGATTATCCAAGTTTAAAGCTCCATCGTCCGCAATATCTCTATTAGTATCTCTATAAGTCGGAGCATATAGGACGATTTTATAACCACTTGCTCTTAATTGGCTAACCACAGAAATCGTTTTTTCGTCGGTTCCCAGCAAATCGTATTCATCAGGGTGGTCGTGGAAAAAAATGTCATTTCTTGGATAACCGCTCTCTAAAAAATACTTTGCCCGGAATGATTTGGAGAAAGCATTTTGAGTAAAAAATTCTGAGGTGGAAATAAATAAGTCATATGGTTGATGCTTGCCCTTTATAATATTATGTAGTCTTCCATTTGGCGAGTTATTAAATCTTGCTTGACGAGGAAGAGACAACTTTATTCTTTTTAAAGGTACCCCATGCCACAATTGAACTTTTTTTGACCTGAATAAAAGGTAATATTTATACTTATTTATCCATGGTGTATCGTTTACTACAAGAACATTTGCTCTTAAAAGAATATATACCGATAATAATGATGGATGGAAAATTGCTGGAAGCTTATTATGTTTCAAAGTCTTATATACAGTTCTATCTGTTGTAAAAAAATAATATGAAATATTACTTTTCTTAAGTCTATGTAAGTACAAATACAGAAATTTTATATTACCAAAAAATTCACCTTGGTTTTTTTCTACAAATAAGACTAAATTCTTTTGTTTAGGTACAAGATAGGATAACGGCACTATTATACCCCATCCCAAAAGCAATTTCTCTCTATTTCTAAAAAGCACACTAAGCATCTTTCCTCGCATATATTAAAAAGAGGATGTCACATTATGTTTGAGAATATAGTTCTTAACATCCTGTAAATCTTCTTCGTAATCAATTTCATTACAGTAGAAAGGTCCAACATCTACTGGCTGCAAAGCTAGTCTGTTGGAAACAGTCAAGCTTTCTAGGGCCTTTTCAAAATAATCTTTATTATCTACCCGTTCCAACTCATCTCTAAATAGACTTAAATCCTTCTTTCGTATTAAATTGATACCCAAACATTCTCCTTTGGCGTTTTGAACCATTTTTGAAATATTATGGACAAAACCCTTGTTGTTTAAATTATACTTAACTTCTTCTTCGCCGCATTTTTTTTGATCGACGAGGCTACAGGAAGATTCTGTGTTGAGCAACAAATCAAGAACCTTTTCATCGAAGAAAACATCGCCATTCAGCCAGATGACATCCTCACTTATTTTCTTTAATGCTATTAGCAAACTTTTAGCAGTGTTTGTTTGCGCATAAGCATTATTATATACAAACATTAGCTGCGGGCTTTTCTCCATAATTATCTCTTTTTTGTACCCGACAACAATGATTATATTATCAATATCAAGTACTTTAGACAGTCTTTCAATCTGAAAGTCTAATATGGTCTTCTCATCAATTAAACTACTAAGAGGTTTGGGTACTAAGGTACCTAGCCTTGTTCCCATGCCTGCCGCAAGAATTACTGCTTTCATATTGCTTCTCAACCATTAAAAGTTTGCATTTGTTTGTGAAATTAAAGAATCATTATTAATGACCCAATTCTTTACATAGTCAGTCAATATATCCTAAATCTGCTAACTCTTCACAAGCCTTAACATAATCTGTATGCTTGTTCCTGAATTCTTTAATTATTCCAAGCATAATATCCATAGCCGGGATTTTTTCCAGTTATAGGTTGGTAGATATATGCTTACTCTTCTACTTATGAGCGGTCAGCGTTTTGCGCAAAATATATTACGGCTACGATATCTTCTTCCGCGCTTTGCGAGACAACTGCGCGGCAAAATAGTAATCGAAACGCTCTATCAACTTTTCCCTGCTCACATTGTCCCTAATTTCAATGGCATCCAGCACCTTAGCAAGCCACTTGTTGATTGTCTCGGCTGATATCCAATTACAACATGACCTTGCAAAGTGACCGGCTTCAAACATCAGAATTTCGCTACTTGGCGTGCTGTAAAACTTCGCATGCTGGAAATCCAGCAGATACACTTCAGAATCAAGGTGGTCCTCGGATAGCATAACTGCCCCGCTGTTTACGTCTATATGGTTACATCCCGTCTCGTAAAGCTTGGCAAACAGAGAAACAGACCGCATAAATACTTCGGAACGTTCGTCTTCCGATTTTGTGCGCATTAGTACACCTATTGGAGACAGTCCCTGGCCCTGTAAATCTTCGAGAATGATGACGCTTGTTTTGACAAGACCGAACATGTCATGTATGTTGCCGTAGCCATAGACTTCAGGCGTATTGATACCTCTGTTCCTGGCTCTAAGTAGGTTGGCCGTCTCATCCAAACCATACTTATAGTATTTGAACCTGTGTTTAACACTATTTAGAAAGAAGACTTTTGCAATAAACGATTGTCTTGCATCTTGGGGGTACTCCATCCGAAAAACTGTTTTTCGCTCATTCTGCTTAATTATTTTAATGTTGGGTCGAACATCTTGCTTAGTAATGTCCCTGATAGCAGCAACTACTGATTGTGTCACAGGAATTAGACTTTCATCTTTCAGCCACCACTTTACCCTTCTTGAGTCTCCATGCCTGAACTTCAAGGCGGAAGTTATTATTCTTCGCTTGTTCAATGAAAACATATCCATACTATAAATCTTATGCTTTTGCGAAAATTACGAGGCACTGCTTTTCAAGTAAATTCAGCTTGGGAAACCGTCTGGTGCACTCAAGCCCAACCTGTCCGGCCAAAATAACAATATGAGCAAAACTTACATAATTTCCCCTGATTTTCTTACCAAGTGTTTTTCGCCAATAAAAACTTGGACAATTCCTATTGTAAAAACTAAGTGCAACATATTTCTTTGAAACCCGAGCTAATTCTTTGTAAGCCCGCCAACAAGATTTCATCGCTTTTCATGTGATGAAATAAACGCATACAGAAACATAGGTCAGCCGAACTATCTGGCAAAGGTATAGACGAAATCTCTGCTTGAATTAGCCGGACGTTCTGCCGAGTTCCGAACTTCTCCTCAGCGGCTTTGAGCATATTTATTGAATAATCAGCCATACTCAACTTCCTGGCCTTTGAAAAATTCTCAAAGAACCTCCCATTGCCGCACGGAATATCAAGTATGTGTGAATCGCCGCCAACCATTTCGAAAAGACGCTGAACGAATGCTTTTTCTAATCTGTCAAGCCTTTTCATTCTATATCGGCGTATGAATTTTCTCTCATCATGCTCCCTCATCCGGTAGTCTCTCGCCTCTTCTATCGTGACTTTATATTCTGTAACCGTGTTCGCTGCTAAAAGGCCATCTTTTTCAATCATTTTCTTCCTTCAAAAAGTTTTTATCTCCGAACGGCTCGAAACCCTGCAACACAGTTATCATGTACAACTTGCTGGATTTAAGCTTGATTCCGATTATTTTTGACGATTAAAGCAATCCTTGCGCTGTTTCTACCTATCTAACGAATCATCCGTAATTATGCTCTGAATTATCTCCAGAGACAAAATTTTGTCAATAATACGATTGTATTTTTTTTTCGTCCTTTTCTGTAAAGTAAATTCCTGTGGATTTATGGCCTGTGTAGCGTGGGCAAGGTGAATGATATATTGGGCCATTACCGAAGTCGGCAGCTCGACGGTTTTGTAGCCTCGGTCAAGAAGTTCGAAATAGAGCTTCTGGCCCGTTGTCAGTCCCCGTTCTCTACCCATAAGAAATGACAGCTTCTCCCGCCGCAATATATCCGTCCTGTAAAGACAACATATTGCGCGATTGTGATAACGGAATTTGTCTTTGACGGCCTGGTTTTGAAAGATTTTTCGCATCAAGGCCTTCAAATCAGTCGCTTTTTTAAGAATGATTCGCCATTTCGGTGTCAATTCGATTTTGCCGGAACCGACACATGCCACATTTTCATCATTTCCGAAGCAGCCAATAAGGTCGGTGAGCCAGTTGTCCTTCTGGACAAAAGTATCCGAGTGCATCGAAATAAAGAACTCCGAATCACATTTCTCCAGGCCGAGGTCCAGGGCGGCGCCTTCATCGAAACTGCCTCGCGGCTGCCCGGGCTTATGACGACGCTCGATTAATCGAATCCAACTGAGGCTCTTGAGATATTCCAAAGATTCATCCTTCGAATCGTTGTCAACTACTATCACCTCATAGGGATACTTAGTGAATTTACGAATGCTGCGCAGGCACAGCCTTGTAAAGTCAAGGGTCTTGTAATTTATAACGCATATCGTTGCTTTTGCTTTTATTACATCCGCCATCGACGCAACTTTCCTTGTGTGTAATCAGCGGTCTTTATACATCGATTCGTAATATTTCTGGTACTCGCCGGAGACAACATTATCAAGCCAGGGCTGGTTTTGTACGTACCAGTCTATGGTTTTAATAATACCTTCCTCAAAGCTTACCACGGGCCTCCATTCAAGCTCAGTGATTATCTTTCTCGCGTCAATGGCGTAACGCCTGTCGTGTCCCGGCCTGTCGGCTACATACTTAATCAACGATTTTGGTTTGCCGAGGCGGTCAAGTATCTGATTAATCACTTCCAGGTTTGCCTTTTCATTGCAGCCGCCAATGTTATAAATCTCTCCGGGCGGCGCTTTTTGTAAGACCTGCCATACAGCGGTGCAATGGTCATTTACATACAGCCAATCCCTCACATACAGGCCGTCACCATAAACAGGCAGCTCTTTGTCATTGAGAGCATTGTTAATCATCAAGGGGATTAGTTTTTCCGGGAACTGGTATGGGCCGTAGTTGTTTGAACATCTGGTGATGTTATATCTTACGCCCCAGGTACGGCCGAATGCTTGTACCAAATGGTCTGCACCGGCCTTACAGGCTGAGTACGGTGAATTGGGACTCACCGGCGTTTGCTCGGTGAATTTGCCTTCGGAACCAAGCGAACCGTACACTTCATCCGTCGAGATTTGAATGAACCGCTCCAAGTTTTTATCGCGGGCGGCTTCGAGCAGCGCCAACGTGCCGGTAACGTTGGTTTCTATAAAAAGCTTTGGCTCGGTGATGGAACGGTCCACGTGGCTTTCGGCGGCGAAATTGATAATCGTATCCAACTGATACTCATCGATGAGCTTTTCTACGAGAGGCCCATCGCAAATGTCACCTTTGATGAATTTGTGGTTGGGATGCTCCATGAACTCGGCAAGATTTTTGAGATTGCCGGCATAAGTCAGCTTATCAAGGTTGACAATCAAATTATCAGGATGCTCGGAAAGCACCATTTGCACGAAGTTGCTTCCTATAAAACCCGCACCGCCTGTTACCAGAATTTTTCTCATAATTACTCAGGTCCCCGTTCTACAACAAGGTCGCAAAAGGAAAGTCCCCTCAAAAAACGTTCCAAAGATACCTGCCATTCTTCGATGGGCTCGCCAAGTAAAGCCTTAATTTTGCCGCAATCGAAACGACTATTCAAGGGCCTATCAGCGGCACTGACATAATCGCAGGTTTTACAGGGCAACAGATTAACATCAATCGAGAGTTTGTCAACTATAAATTTCGCCATTTTGTACCGGCTAATGAAACCAGCGCTTGCAAAATGAAATATGCCTTCGGGCCTTTCGTGCAGCAGTTTGCATATTGCCTTTGCAACTTCGGTCGTAGCCGTCGGCGAGCCTGTCTGGTCATCGACAACCATCAAGGTTTTGTCGGTCTTTGTGCGTTTGATAAGCTTCGTAACAAAGTTATTTCCGGCAGAACCGTAGGTCCATTCCAAACGGATTACACAATGCCTGCAACCGCTCCGGGCCAGCATTCGTTCGCCCGCCAATTTGGTTTCTCCGTATGTGTTTATGGGATTGGGAAGGTCGGTCTCGACGTATGGTCTATCCAATCGCCCGTCAAAAACAAAATCCGTGCTGACGTGCAACAGCCAGATGTCAGCTTTTTTAGCGAGACTACCGAGCCGCCCTACCGCTTCGGCGTTGACCTGATATGCCAGTTCGGCCTGACTCTCGGCCCCATCAACATTTGTGAAAGCGGCGCAATTGATAATTGTATCCACACCATTGAGAGCTTTCTTTAGCTGTTGGGGCTCGGCTGTTATGTCAAAATCCGGTAAATCAAATACCTTAACGTCAAAGCCCTGCTGCTCGCATGCGCCGGCGAGGTCGGTGCCGAGCATTCCCCTGCCGCCAAGAATTGCGACCGTATCTTTAGCCATCTTTGCGAGCCCAGTCATAGGGGATATGATTATCGTGCGGATGTGTGCGGAACTCATCAGGCTCGGCATAGTTGTACATTTCCGAAACGATATTAACTATATAGGCTTCAATCTGGCTGATACACATCCAACCATGCTGCACGCCGGTGGGTATTTTCAGCAAGCCGGGACAGTATTCGCCGAGGTAAAGTTCGTTCACCGTTTTGTAAGTGGGCGAATCCTCTCGCTCGTCATAAAGCGCTATCTTAATCATTCCCTTTAGACAAAAGAAATGGTCGGTTTGCTTTTTATGATAATGCCAGGCCTTGACGACGCCGGGATAGGTTGTGGTGAAATATATCTGGCCGAATTTCTCAAACCACGGGTCATCCTTTCTCATTATTTCGCCGAGCCGGCCGCGTTCATCAGGAATAACCTTTGCACGACGGGCGGCAACGCCGTCAATGAGCTTGCCTGAGCTGCGCACTATCAGCCCTTCATCTGCAAAAACTGTCCTCAACGGCAGTATCTTTTTTGTCATTGCGGAGGCTCCTTTACAACCAATTCGTTGGCCGAATTCAGTGATTCGAACGTTCCGGCGTCCGTCCACCAGCCATCGATAATATCATAAGCCAATTGGCCCTTTGTAATATAAGCTTTGTTGACGTGGGTAATTTCGAGCTCGCCGCGAGCCGATGGTTTGAGTTTGCGTATGACATCAAAAACCAAGGGGTCGTAAAAATATATGCCGGTCACGGCATAATCCGACTTGGGGTCAACGGGTTTTTCCTCGATACCAATGACCTTTCCATCGGACACCTCAGCAACACCGAAACGCTGAGGGCTCGGCACCTGCTTGAGCAGTATCCTCGCGCCGGTTTTCTGGGCGATGAATTTGTCGGCATATTCTTTAAGGCTGGTCCGGAAGATATTGTCGCCGAGTATAACAACCGTCGATTGACCATGCGCGAAATTTTCAGCCAGGGCCAGGGCCTGCGCGATTCCCCCGGCTTCATCCTGGACTTTGTACGTAAATCGACAGCCAAAATCTTTTCCGGAGCCCAACAGACTAACGACATCGCCCATATGCTCGATGCCCGTTACAACAAGAACCTCCTCAATGCCGATTGATGTCAGTTTTTCAATGGGGTAATAAATCATCGGCTTTTGCCCGACGGGAAGCAAATGCTTATTTGTAACTTTGGTCAGCGGCATAAGTCTCGAGCCTGTGCCGCCAGCAAGGATAACACCCTTCAAAACCATATTTATCTCCTTACGAGTTTATCACAATACGGAGATTCTAAACGCACCGGAAGCCAATGTCAACTACAACCCACAAGATATTTACGAACACAATCCTCTCAAATAATAGCTTTCGTTGCTCCTGTGGTGAACCCGCCGTCCACCAAAATTATCTGTCCGGTAATATATTCCGAAGCATCCGAGGCCAAAAAGACAACCGTGCCGTCAAGGTCGTGCGGCTGTCCTGGTCGATTCAGAGGAATGCGGTGCGTGATATAATTGACCCATTCGGTATTCTCATATAGAACCGCGTTTTGTGCCGTTTTGAACCACCCGGGAGCCAGAACGTTCACGGTGATTCCATATCGGCCCCACTCGGCAGCCAGACTCCTGGTCATTCCCAGGACGCCACTTCGGCTGGCCGTGTAAGCTGCAATTCCCTCCATCCCGAAAACACATGTACACGAGCCGACGTTTATTATTCTGCCGTAGTTTCGTTTGACCATCTCCCCGGCAACCGCCTGAGCACAGAAGAAACTTCCTCTGAGATTGGTATTCAATACCGTATCCCAATCCTGCCATGAAACTTCGGAGGTGGGTTTTCGGATATTCAGGCCCGCATTATTAACCAGAATATCAACTTTCCCATATTCTTCTATGGTCAAACGAACCATATTTTCAATGTCACTTTGTGAAAGCACATCCAACTGAACGGGCAGCGCCTTTCTTCCCAAAGATTCTATTTCCCGCTTGAAATCGGTCAGGCTCGACAAATTCCGGCTGGTAATCACCAAATCAGCGCCGGCTTTTGCAAGCGCCCCGGCAAAATACCGGCCCAGGCCGCGACTCGTTCCGGTAACAATCGCCACCTTGCCGGTCAGGTCAAAAAGATTTTCCATCTTGATTCCTTCAATTTTTATGGTTCCAAAACAATCTTCAACAAATCTTCCTCAGCTTTTAGCAAACGGTTAAAAGCCTGCTGCCCATCCTGTAAGGGCAAAACATCGCTCACTAACGGCTCGACACTGATTTTGCCCGAAGCCACAAGGTCTATGCAGTGGCGAAACTCACCAGAACTGGCATACGAACCTGTGAAGGTAAGCTCCCTTGCTACCAACTGCTGCAAATCGAACTCAGCCGTTTGTTCCAAATTACCGACAGCGACAATATGCCCACCCATCTTCGTAACTGAAACGGCATCTTTGAAGGTTTTCGCATAGCCGACGGCCTCGAAAGTAATATCCGCCCCCTTATTTTCCGTTACCCTGAGAACCGTTTCTCTCAAGTCAGACTCGGCGGGATTTACGACCTCATTCGCCCCCAGCTTTTTCGCCACACCAAGCCGAAACTCATTAATGTCACAGACTATGACCGTTTCGGCGCCCCTTAGTCCAGCGGCCTGAAGAATGAAAAGGCCTATCGTACCCGCACCAATAACCACAACTGTACCGTTTTCATCCGGTTGAGGGACCCTGTTGGCAGCGTGCATTCCTATCGACGCCGGCTCCAAAAGAGCCGAATGAACAAATGATAAGTTGTCAGGAATTTTCGAGACAATCCACCACGGCACCGCAACGTATTCGGCAAATGCGCCATGTCTCCTGAAATCCGGCGTAGAAACGCCGAGGACCTGTCGAGCTTCACAGCGATTGAAAAAACCATTTTGGCACGGCCCGCATTTGTTGCAATATACGGTAGAATCAAAGCAGACCCTGTCGCCCTTTTCAAGCCCGGCATCTACGGGTACATTCTTACCCATCTGTTCAATAATACCTGATGCCTCATGGCCCATAATCAAAGGAGGAATCCTTCTGCCGGTCTTGCCCGTAGAACCCTGAACATCGGAGCCACAAATCCCACAGGCCTTGACACAAATCAGCACCTCATCGTTACCAACAACCGGGTCGGGGAAATCCGAATACTCAAAACAATATGGTTTAGTGTGAATTAAAGCCTTCAATTAAGCCACTCCATCAAGTAACATTAAAAAGCTGAAGAAACGAACACATCGTCGATTCAAACACAAATGATTTGGTTTCATTATACCCCGGCGTTGGCGGCCTGTGAATACCGTATCGCTTCAAAATCTGCCTTATAACCGTTTTTTTCTGCAACTTGGGCCCTTGAACACTTGAACGCAGAAACAATTTATATTAGGGTACGAAATGATAAAATCGCAGGAAAAGGAGTTGAGTATGAACAAGTGCCCTGTAATTCGAGTCGGGCTAATAGCCTTAGCCCTTTTTTATGCTATCTGCGTAACAACCGGATGTTCAAAAGAACGACACTATCGTGAAAAAACACTTCCTTCGGGCTCTTTCGAAAACGGTATTGTGGTCAGCGGACACAGATTGGCCTCGCAGGCGGGAGTTGATATTCTAAAAAAAGGCAGCAATGCCGTTGACGCGGCGGTGGCGGTGTCTTATGCGCTCGCCGTAGTGCTTCCAGAGGCAGAGAATAGGGGAGCAGGAAAACAGGGAATCAGGAGGGAGGAGAACAGGAGAGCAGGAAATCAGGGGGGGAAGGAGGCAGACGGCAGATGACGGAGGACAAAGGACGGGGACAAAAAAAGTAAAAAGGCAAAAGGTAAAAGGCAAAAAATAGGGGCAAAGAATAGTTGAGCAGGAGTAAAAGGGAATATCCAATATCGAACAAGGAATAACGAATGTTGAAGAGAACCCCGCAATAAATTGCATAAACAGAAGTTTTGAGTGCTAAGTTTTAAGCGTTTAGTTAGACGGAGCAGATTAGTTTCAGTTTTTGAGGTAGTATGCGGTATTCAATTCAACATAAGCCTTTTCGAGCACAGACAAGGCGTCGGCGGCAAGTGCGGATTCTGTCGCCACCATCTCGCTAATATTCGGTCCATCCCTGCGCCATTTTATGAGTTTCTCCCGTGCCTGTTCAAAAATTCTGTTCTCGGCCTGGAACGTTATCGCCCACAATCCACCGGCCCTGCCGTTACGCAGTTTGTACGAATCGATGTATTTCTTATCTTCGTAATCGAAGAGCAGCGATTTTATCTTCAGCGCAACGTTACAAAGCGGAGCGGTATTCGTGCCTCGAGCTTCTGCCGGGGTTTGGCCAACAGGCCAGTACGGTACGGCAATGGAGCAAGCTGGCTGGCCTAAAATTGTCCACATAGTACTAAGCTTCACCGATTCTCCGGGAAGGACACCAACAATTACCGATGCGGAAACAGACGAAGAACGACAAATGCTCTTGTAGCACTGAATATAACCAAAAGGGCTGTCAGAATTCCACTTCCCGGAGAATGGAACAGAAACCGGTTTGCAGGTGTCGTCCGAAAAATCTCGCATCTGTGTGCGAAGGATACTTTTGCAGTTCAGCTTGCCTGCGGAATAAAAGCCGTCAACGAGCGTGTTCGTTCTTTGATAACGTTCGGCGCTGTACAATCCTTCGATGGCGTTTTTTCCGGAGCCGTTGAAAGCGAAATTCGAACGAAGTATATAGCCGTTCGGTGCAACGTTTGGGTCGGCAGCGTCAAATTTCCAGTATTTGTCATCAGTTGTCTCGAAAATCGCCGCTGCACCGACTGCGTCCAAAACCCCAAAATTCGCCCTGGTCTTTCGGCCGGTGGTATTTGTGGCTTCGAGAAGCCGCTCAAAGTCAGCTATCGTAACGCAGTTTCCCAGCGCATGCCGCATAAAGGAACCATTACCCATCCCCGAGGAACTGTCACCCGAGAGGTCTTTGGCCAACGCATTTAATATTGCAAATCCACGTTCGTTGAGGCCCTGCCAGACAGCGGTGCTGCCGGCGTTCACGACGGAAATGAACTTGTACTTGAAGGAAGTATTATAAATTACGGCGTTATTCTTTCTGGATGTGTCCCGTGTCTTCCATATCATAGGCCTTCGGTCAGATGTCGCCCTGCCCGAGGCGACTCCAATAGTGCATGCAGCGGAGGCTTCTATAAAAACAGAAGCAGCAAGTGCAAATATCGCAACAATTATAATAGTTCTTCTTTTTAACATCGTATCGGCCTTATTTCCTTGTTGAGAAAGAAGCCGTCCCCGTACGCTTACCGGCGGCCCAGCGGACTGCGCGGTAGATATAGTATTCAATACCCGGCGTTTTTTCCGGATGCGGGCTGATGCAAAAGACACGTCCCTTTCCGTATTCACCGACAATGATGGCCGGTGAGCCGCACATCACTCCCTCGAGCGCACCGTTGCGAAATGTTCCGGTCCTGTAAAATGCCAGAGTTTTGTAGTCGGGAAGGTCCGCCCTGCCCGCCGGGGCCAGAACAGGGCCCTGCGCGTAATACACGTCAACAGGTCCAACGGTGTATCCGAGAATTCGCCGGCCTTCGGGCGATAATTCAATTTTCACGGTGCCGTTACTACGAGCCCAGTGCGCTCTTTCGATTACGATGGCATCGATTATGTGCAGGGACCAGGAATAACCGCTCGATGCAAGATAAGCCCCCGCACAAACGCCGATATAACCACCTCCACCTTTAACAAAACTCCGAATGGCCTTGCGTCCCTTTTCTTCCAGGGCCGCTGCCTGTTTGCTGCCGCTTCCGCCCGGCTGTATCAACACATCGAAATCATCCAGAATGCCCTTGCGAATATCCTCGGGAGATATCCGCCGGACCTGTATATCCGAGTACCCATCCAGAGCATCGGGCACTTTGCCGCCGCTGCCCGCAGGGCCCTTATAAATTGCTACTCTAACAGGTGAAGGCCCACCCTTGTCCGGGACGATTTCAAGGAGATTTTCCTTCAGGTTACTTGCCGTAAATATGTAGAACCTGCCGTCCCGCGCTTCACACTCCGGGCTGTAAACAATAATCGGATTGCCGAGAGAGTTACCGGCGAGAAGAAGCTCCTCAACCGAAGCAGCCATCCCTTTGAAAATTGGCTTGTCATCGGTGATTTCGTAACGGTACACGTTCTGCATGCGGTCACAAACACCAACATTTACAAGCATAAACAGGTTTTTGCCGTCAATGGCGAACGTGGTAAAGTAAAAATTGCCATCAGCACCAACCCCATCAGGGGCGATGTCTTTGACAATTTTGTTTCTCTCCAGGAAGACGCTTACGTTTCCGGTGGCCATATTGATTCGTACAAGGTCACCATCTGCGCCGTGGCCGTTGGAAGGCCCGGCAGTCAAGTGCCAGTAGGCATATTTTCCCTCGACAGCGAGACCGGTCCCGCCTATTCGGTCGCTACCTGCTTTAAGCGGCGGTGTTACCGCAGCGGCTATTTCACCGAAACCGGCCAGTTTGACCATGTCGTTTGGGCCGCCCGGAATATCGCCGGCAAGATCAAAGGTGTAAATACCGTTTCGAGTCGCATCATCATCCTTCTTGTACGTATCCGTTAACATCACCAATTTATTATTGGCATGGTCGATTTCGAGTTCGTATGCATAGAGTTTGCCTTTGGGCAGCTCCAGGATTTTCTCCGGCTTTTGGAATCTGCCTTTTCTATGCGGCACACGGAGAACGTAATATTTACCCGCAGCCCCTACCATTGCATAAACATTGTCCGAGGAATCCACCTCAAGAGCGCAGCCGGTTATGTTTGCAGCATCAGAGCCTGTTGCGGCCGATGCGAGTGCAGGCTCTGCAGCAATGCTGGTAAACTTTCCGCTATCAGGATTGTAGCGGAGGATGGCATCGTCTGTTGTCTCGAAAAAAATGTAGCTGCCATCCGACGTCTTGGCCAAGCCATTGGGTACGGCAGTTGACTGGCCGGTAAACGCGGTTACGTCATCCTCGTCAATAATCCGACGTACCGCGGCCCAACCGTTCCGACCGTTAACAAGCACCAATACTATAGCTGCCGTGATAACAGCACAAAGACTTCTTCTCATTTTCAATCCTCGAAAAAAGTGTGTTTCCTTCTATATTTAAAAATCAAACTCAAATTGTACCCTTCAGGGTAGTAAATTCCCGCGAATGGGATTGTAAATTATTATTTTAAGGGCACTTACCCGCGGATAAACGGGAAAATTCAATTGAGAGCAGTATAACTATTCGCGTACTTGCAGTAAAGGCTTTTGACAACATCTCCGGACTTAGGGGCGTGAAATTATTTTCTGGCGAGCCAACTCCCAAATGTCATGCTGAGCGCAGCAAGGCGAAGCGAAGCATCCGGCCCCAGAATGAGATGTTACTGACCGAACAAAGAAGACTCCCACTCCGCAGGCCAGATTCTTCGCAATCGCTCAGAATGACAAGTATAAGACATTACAATGAATAGGGTTACAGTGTGCCAGAAAATAATTTCACACTTTGGACTTATGTCGATTGTCGATACACAAGACGAAAATGAAACGGGGGGAGAATCAGCAGATGACTTGTAGTTTTTGAGGCAATATGGAGTAATCAATTTCGCTGAATGAGCCCGGAACAACCTCGCCATCGTTATTCAGCATCGCCGCCGGTTCCATCCGGGCCGAAAGCGATTTTGCCTGAAACACGGTAACTTTCGGATGACGTGCCAACGCCCCTCTCATCGCCAAAAACATCATTTGCAGGGCCTGCCGCTTACCCATCATTTCG
>JAUWPZ010000051.1 GCA_030611315.1 Sedimentisphaerales bacterium | reverse complement strand
ATTTTGTATTTTTGAGATGGCCAAAGAGGCTGGGAACTATTCGTATAAGTCTGAAGAGGCAAATTAGATTGCATCTTCAACAATTGGACAATACTCCGGAGCTCAGCAAAGCCGCCTGAGCAAACTTTTGACGCAGGCGTCTATATTAAGTAAATTTGAACGAGCAGGCCCGGATTTTCATGATGGGCATATTATGAAAGGAGCAGGATTATGGTCTCGATTGCGAAACTTGCACTGGCTTTGTCAGTGGTCGCCGCCGCGACGGTAGGTCGCGCAGAGGAAAAGAGCGTACGAATTGTCGTCTGGGATGAAAGGCAACCCAAGCAGCAGCAGATGTATAAGAACTTTCTCGGAAATCACATAGCCGAGTACCTCCGCAAGCAAGGCGGATTCTCCGTGCAGTCGGGCGGCATGGACGACCCACAGCAGGGCCTGACGGACGAGCTGCTGGATAACTGCGATGTTCTGATTTGGTGGGGGCACGTTCGCCAGGGTGAGATTTCAGTGGGGAAGTCCCGCGGCATCGTCGAGCGAATCAAGGCAGGCAAGCTGTGTATGATTACACTTCATTCGGCGCATTGGTCGACGCCTTTTATGGTGGCCATGGAAGAGCGGACGAAGCAGGATGCACTGGCAAAGCTACCGGCAAACGAGCGTGCCAAAGCGAAGGTCGAATGGGTGGGCTCATCAGCTCGAAAAGCGCCCAAGCGCGATGCCAAGCTTACGCCGTCCGTATCCTATGAAAAACAACCGGACGGCAGCACGCTGGTGCGAATAGTCCGGCCGAACTGCTGCTTTCCGGAGTACGCAGCCCACGGCAAACCAAGCAAGGTCAAGACGCTTCTTCGGCGTCACCCGATAGCCAGGGGCTTGCCCGCCGAGTTCACGCTCGGACAAACGGAGATGTACAGCGAGCCATTCCATGTGCCGGCACCCGATGCAGTGGTGTTCGAGGAGACGTGGGAAGCAGGACAGCGTTTTCGCAGCGGGGCGATATGGAGCCTTGGCAAGGGTAAGGTGTTTTATTTTCGGCCCGGGCACGAGACTTTTAATGTTTTCCATCAACCGGAGCCATTGAAAATCGTCTCCAACGCGTCCCTGTGGCTGGCCGGGCAGAAAGGCCGGGCAAAGAAGCGGACACGATAGGAACGCAATAAATTTCGAATGTTTGCCACCTGGGTCTAAGAGCTTCGTCAAAGCAATTGCGCCCAAAAACAGACGCCTCCGAAATACACCTGTCGTTACAATTGCGGGATTTTTGGGCGGCGAATGTCATTTCTTAAGTGAAAAAACCAAAAAATATTAGTTTTTTTCATCAACCAAGAAAATTTTTCTAAGGGTGGAAATTTGTCATTATCGGGGTTAATCGGGGTAAATCGCCGGGTATGGGAGACAAGCTTAAACGTGTCGAGCTGGAATCTGGGAGAGGCGGAGAAAGGGTAAGAAGTACTCAAACTGCCGGCTCTTTTACCTGTGTTAAACCACATCATACCGGCGTTGGGGGTGACATCCAGAAAGGCTCAAGATTAAGAATGAAATCTGCCGATTCATCTTACATAAGAAAAATTTGAAAATTCGCTTTGCCCCTGTGAAGCAAAACGCGAGTATTTCAGAAATAACACAAAGAAATTACAGGAATATTCTCGCTCCCGCCTAAGCAGGGGTTTTTTTTTATGACCGGATTTCCCATATCAAAGCATTTAACAAATCAAGAATTCAACAGTATCAAGCTTACAAAAATTGTCTTGAAAATCACTCGCACAGATGGTATAATATTGAAAGTCTCAAGTGCAGGCTTAAAATAACACAAAAAAGTAGAATTAATGGAATGAAAGCTTGATTTAGCGCATCTTATACCTAAAGAAGTGGAATATCGGCAGAAAAGCAAGAGTAGCCTTTAGCATATTTTCGCTTTAGTAAACAGGTTTCCTATATGGCTCGTCGTAGGAAAGAAAAGATATCGATGAAAAAAGCAGCTTTTACCCTTGTTGAGTTACTTGTCGTTATCGCAATCATAGCGGTACTTATGTCGATATTGATGCCGGCACTCAGCCGCGTTAGAAGACAGGCCAGAACCAGCGCCTGTTTGGTGAATCTAAGACAATGGGGCCTTTTCTTTCAGATGTACACTGAAGACTACGAAGGCTATTTCATGCAGGGTGTTGGGGGTCTTGCCCAGGATAATATGTTTGGCAGCGATGATAATCGCTGGATAAAGGCCATGGGCGATTACCATAAGTGGGAAACCGACTTTGCCTGCTGCCCTGAGGCCATAAGGCCATGGTTCGATGAGAACGGTAATGACAATCAACTTTTAGGAACCTTCCTCGGCTCAACCACAGCTTGGGGCTACTACCAACGCGCTGGGTGGAAGAAACCTTTTAAGGGAAGTTACGGCATAAACGGCTGGGTCAATAATCCTGACCCCGGAAAGGGCCATGGCGGCAAGCCTGAACAATGGCACTGGCGAAGTCCCAATGTCCAGGGAGCAGCATATGTGCCTCTCCTGGGAGGCGCCCAGCGTTATAATCATTGGCCGGAGGAGACGGATGAACCCCCTAAGTATAACGGTCAGTATTGGAAAGATGACGATGGATACCACATAGCGCGAGTTTGTCTTAACCGGCACGATGGGTTCGTAAACAACCTTTTTTTGGATTACTCTGCCAGAAAAGTCGGCCTAAAGGAACTCTGGACGTTGAAGTGGCATCGCAACTACGAGATCAATGGTTTCTATACCAAAGCCGGCGGTGCCGTGACGCGAAGCTGGCCTAAATGGTTGTGGCATTTTAAAGAGTATTAACAATTCGGATTAAGAGCCTATCCAAATAACCTCGTCGTTATGAGGCCGAGCGAAAAATGCGAGGCCAAGGCGGAAGGTCAAAAATGACCTTCAAGCGTGGTTGACGCCACGTTGAGGATGTTTTTGGCCGATAACTCTTTTCATCGTGCTTTGCAGCCGGCCGCAATAGATTTTGGTTTTAGGACAAGCTCTAAGGATTAAAAATGCAAAATCAAAGGCATTACACTCGGAAGCAAAAAATAAGCCGCCGGTCTTTCTTGGCAAACGCGGCAGCAAGCTCGGCGGCATTTACGCTTTTTCCGGGGTGTATGTCGGCGGGGCCGGGCGGCAAATCGTCCGGGCAACGTCCAAACGTTATTTTCATCCTTACCGACGACCAGCGATGGGACCAGCTCGGCTGCGAGGGCCATCCTTTTCTCAAGACTCCGAACCTCGATAAGCTGGCGGCCGAGGGAGTTCGGTTCGCCAATATGTTCGTGACGACTTCTCTTTGCTCGCCAAGCCGGGCCTCGTTTCTCTCGGGACTGTACGCCCACAGTCACGGGGTGGTGAACAACTTCACCGACTATCCGAAAGATTTGGCGAGCTTTCCCCGCGCTTTACAGGCCGCCGGCTACGAAACGGCCTACATCGGAAAATGGCACATGGGTGAACAAAGTGACGAGAAACGACCGGGATTCGATTACTGGGCGAGCCACAAGGGACAGGGAAAGTATTACGATACAGAATTCAATATCAACGGGCAGCACGTGGTCAAAAAGGGTTACTATACGCATCAGTTGACGAGGATGGTGATTGACTGGCTGAGACAAAAGCGGTCCAGGCCGTATTTACTGATTGTCGGCCACAAGGCTCCGCACACGCCTTTTACGCCGGAGAAGAAATACAGCAAAATCTACGACGACATCGAGATAAAATATCCAAAGACAGCGTTCGAGCTTGAGGGCAAGCCCGAGTGGGTCAAACAGCGAATCGACACCTGGCACGGAATCTATGGGCCGCTGTACGGATACCGCAAGGAATTTCCCGACACAAGCGCCGAAAGCGTCAAGCATTTTGCCAAATTCGTCCGCTCCTATACGGCGACGATTAAATCGATTGACGACAGCGTCGGGCAAATCTATCAAACACTCAAGCAAACGGGCCAACTGGACAATACGCTTATCATCTTTGCGGGAGACAACGGGATGTTCCTCGGCGAACACGGTATGACCGACAAGCGGACGATGCACGAGGGGAGCATTCGCGTTCCGCTTATAGTTCGCTATCCGAAGCTGGTCAGGCCGGGGACAATAATCAAGCAGATGGCGCTCAATATCGACGTTGCCCCGAGTATTCTCGATATATGCTCGGCACCTCCGCTAAAAGATATCCACGGCAAGTCGTTCAAGCAACTGCTGGAAGGTAAAACCAAGGGATGGCGCAAGTCGTGGTATTACGAGTACAACTACGAGCGTCAGTTCCCATATACTCCGAACGTTCGCGGCGTGCGGACGGACGAGTGGAAGTATGTTCATTACCCGCATGGTGACGGCGGGGACGACCGACACATGGCAGAACTCTATAACCTCAGGAAAGACCCCGGCGAGACCAGAAATCTGATAAATGACCCGGCCTATAAGGACAAGGTGGCCGAATTGAAAGCGGAACTCAAGCGGCTCATGAAAGAAACCGGCGCGCTGCCGGATAAAATGCCTCTCGATGAAGGCGTCAAATCAGAATTGCCCGATGAGTCAATCCGCTGAGAGGCTTGAGCTATTCGGCTTATGGGGTATTCGGGGGCACACATTTTTGAGGTTATGCAATAAAAGCCCCTGCTTATTGAGTTCGACAGTCATAAGTTCATCTTAGGCAGCTTTCTTGGTAACGGTCCATTTTCCTGACGGCCCGGAATGACAGATCACAACTGCTTAGCGTCTCATAATACTCATGTCTATGCGGCTATATTGCCGATAGAAGGAGTATGGTGTTAGGCATAAGAACGATCCAATACGAGAACAAACTGAAGCAACGCGACGAAACTATCGAGCGACATAAATAACATCGCCGGCATCGGCAGTACAAAGTGCCTCGGCAGCGTTAATTGTCGTCTTGGCAGTAGCCCAGGTGCGGCCATCGCCATTACTACCAGACCTGTCAACACAAAAGACGGTCCCGGTTCCAACATATCGACCTTCCACCGCGGGTTCGGGGAAAGGAAACGAGGCTGAGTCAATCGCCGTGTTTGCTCTGTTACCCACAAGATGACACGAACCCTGGTCAACAAGGTAAGCAGTGCCACCAAGATTACAAAACACATTGTCAGCGATAATCCCCGTAGCGGTAGAAGTCAGCTCAATACAATACTGGCCAACATCTTCGTTGGTGATTGTATTGCCTGCGTCTTCGCGGCGGCGTGGTTCCAGTACAGCATGGTTCCCTGTTGGAGATTCCAGGCATGGGTTCTATCAACGGCCTCAACTTCATAGTTGTTTTGCGTATCGATCAGAACGATTCTTGCCGTTTCTCCTTTCTTGGGCATCCTCCTATAGAAATCCGTTTGCAGGGCGACGTGTATCTTCCGCTCTCATTCCAGGGAACAGTTAATCCATCCATGGCCGATATAGCCAAAGAAGTGATGCTTGGGACCGGACGTTATCTGCTGGACGTGAATAGAGAGCTTTTTCTCCTGGGTGGTTGCCACATGCGTCCATAGTATCATGGCGATGCCCAAGCTCACAATCCATATCGTTTTCAGTACACGTACCACTCTTTTGTTAAAAAAAAATCCCACTATTTTCGGAAGATTTTTCCAAATCATTCCCATATTGACATTTACGTGCCGCCATTTCTTGTCGAGTAGGCATAATATGGTTCCTTCATTTAGGTTTAATTTGTTTTCTCTGTTTCTCTTGCCTTTCGGTATCAAGAGTGCCACAGTATTCAACCTTGTGAGGAACTTCAATGCCCCTCACAGAACCGGCCCGATTGCGCCTCTACTACGAGTTAGTCCGACTATCATATCGCCATACTTCCGCCTTGCCTCTTTCCGCCTCTGGCGGATTGTCCACATCAGCTTCGCTTGGCACACTCATTGTCTCTTTCTCCTGTCTGATCCACCGCTTTGAAGTGGACGGTTTACCATAAACATTCTTCAACCAATATTTCCCTATGATTTCATAAACGGTACTTCTGCACGCTACGAGACCACATGATACTACAATACGCTGTGCTATTCCGATGCATTTTATCGCTCCTACAGCCAGATGCCTCGGCGCAAAATTCGCAAGCCCACAAGCTTGCTCAAACTTCAGCGTCTTGCCCATTTGTGGCGCGCGATGGCCAGTCTGTATCTTCGCTGTAATCAGGATCTCTACAATTATGGGGTTAGCGCGAATTGAGTAGGCGGTACGATCTGGCAAAGGTAAATAGAGCCTGTCCGCTGCTCATAAGTTCTTTCTTTGTTTTAGCTTACAGTCTTTGATTATGATTAAACAGGCTGTTTTTGGCTAACATCAATGAAATAGGTGTGTTATAATTCTTTTTCAAAACCGAATTATGACCCCGAAAGGAACACACCTATGCCGACCATTTTACCCATCCAAGGCACATTTGACAAAACAATTCCTGATAATTTTGGCAATGCGGAATATCGAGCCGAGCGGAAGCTTCTCATTACCATCAACGAGATCATCGGTCAGTGCGGCCTGGAAAATCCTGTCATCGCTTATTTCCTGGAAGTTGCTTCCGTCAACAAATACATCTCTGTTTTCGGTACAGACAAACCGGCCCGATTAACCCGCACTGAACGCGATGCAGTTGGAGCCAACGCGGTTCTGGCTTTACGCATGTCGATCCTTCGCAAGCATCTGGTTTTATCGATTCGTAAGTTTTCATTAGCCCTCTCTCATAGCGATTTCTACAAATGGTTCTGTGGTATCAACCGTTTTTTTATCCCCAGGGTTCCCGGCAAAAGCACCGTTGGCGAATTGGAGAATTCCATTCCGTCTGCATTGACTGAAGATATCGAGAAACGCTTATTGCGTGCGATCCAGACCGAGTCTTCTCAGGTGCTCGATGAACCGCTTGACTTTAGTCGCAGCTATGTTGACTGCACCTGTATTTGTGCCAATATCCATTATCCGATAGACTGGGTGCTGTTGAGAGATTCGACACGCACGCTGATGAAAGCGACGGCTCGCATCCGCAAGCACGGCCTGCGTCACCGGATACCCTTCGAGCCGTCTGTGTTTATCTCGAAGATGAATAAACTCTGTATGGAAATGACGTTTGCCAAACGCAGAAAAGGTGCTAAGAAGCTTCGTAAAGCTGTTTTACGCAAGATGAAAAAATTGCTGAAACGGGTCGGTCAACATGCCCAAAACCACTTAAAGCTGCTTGAAAGCCGGTGGCGGACAGCCAACATTCCCCGCTGGAAGGCCGAACAGATAGCCAAACAAATTACCGGTGTCATGGGCCAACTGGCCGCAGTTGTCAAACAGGCCCATGAACGTATCATCGGCGAACGTCAGGTTGACAACAAAGACAAAATACTGAGCCTTTATGAAAAGAACATCCATGTGGTGGTTCGTCGTAAAGCCGGGGCTGAGATCGAATTCGGCAACACCCTCTTTCTTGCCGAACAGTCCGATGGGCTGATCGTTGACTGGAAACTGTTCAAACAGCAGGCTCCCGCTGACAGTAAAATGCTGGCCGGCAGCCATCAACGTATTGTTCATCGCCTTGGCTGTGATGTAACCCTGTTGGCCGGGGATAGGGGCTTTGACAGCAGAGCCAATCAAATCTATATGCAAAGCCATGACATCTTTAACGCGGTGTGCCCACGTAATCTCAGACAGCTTCGTGAACGCCTCGAAGATGATACCTTTAGAGACGCTCAGACGCGCCGCAGTCAGACCGAAGCGAGAATCAGTATTTTGAGCCATTGCTTTTGTGGCTCACCAATGAGACAAAAAGGATTTGAGCATCGCCATATCCACATGGGCTTGAGTATCCTGGCACACAATCTGTGGGTGCTGGGACGATTAAAGGTCGCACAGGAACATCCACAACAACAAGCGGCCTGACAAGCCCAATTTCAACTCTTAAAAGCCGATCCAACAGGAAACATACGCGCCGAAAGCATAGAAAACAGACGAGGATCGGCATCCGTCGACAGACGAGCCAAATTGACAAGCCAATACTCCAACCGCCTGCCCACAGAAACGAAAAAAACGAAAACTCGGACAGGCTCTAAATAGGCCATTGAAACCGGTGCTAAATTTCAGCTTTTTTATAACTCACTGTTAATACAGCACTTATGAGATGGGCATTTTTGGCAAATTGGCAGATAACGGGTGGTTGAGTTGTACTGCGGTTGTAGTGGTCTGTGAGCGAAAATGGGGCTATTTTTTGGTCGTGCCTTGTTACTGTTCCACAGCTTCCGCTTTTTGACACTTTTGGGGGCATCTGTTCGCAGTTCAGCGCGCCGAAAGGCTGGCGGGACTGGTCCGGGGAATTTTGGGAAGGGAGAAAACCGATAGGGACACAGACGATGGAAGTTCTGTGGCAAGCCAGGCAGTATGGTCATGGAGAAGCTTCGAAATGTTGTGAAGCCGTATATGTGGATACTTTCGGATTACGTACTTTTCTTCTTTTTGGGAATGATATCAGTATCAGACAGCTTTGCAGGCCACTGGAAGGCCCTTACCAAATTGAGTAACTCCTCAACTACTTCGGGATGCTGCTTGGCCAGGTTTCGCTTTTCACCAATATCTGATTTCAGATCATAGAGCTCCATCTCATTCGATCCGGTGTCCTTCACGTAGTTGTAGTAGTTCTTGCGGTTTGCCAGCAGTAGTTTCCATCGTCCTTTTCGTACGCCATGCAGTGTGTTTCTGCAGAAATAGTAAAAGTGGTCTCGAGCGCCTTTTTCACTGTCTCCAAGCAGCAAAGCCCTTTGGTTGATGCCGTCAATGATCCGGTCATTGGGGACCTTATACCCGGCCAGATTGGCGATAGTTGGCATGAGGTCCACCGTGGAGAAGATAGCATCGCTAACGCGGCCTGCCGGCACATGTCCGGGCCAGCGAATGATGCAGGGCACTCGAACTCCGCCCTCCCAGGTCGAACCCTTGCCTTCCCTCAAAGGTCCTGACGAACCCCAGGCGACGGCGCCTTTGTGTTTTTTACGTAGTACTTCCTGCATGTTATTCCAGGGGCCGTTGTCTGTGGCAAATATAACCAACGTATTGTTTCGCAATCCCAGTTCATCGATGACATCCAGTAGACGGCCCGTGTGGTAATCCAGTTCTTCAATCACATCGCCGTAAAGGCCGCCTTTGGATTTGCCCTTGAATCTGGCAGTTGCATCGATCACCGAGTGCGCCATGGTATGAGCGAGATACAGCAGGAATGGTTTGTCCCTGTTTGCTCTGAGAAACTCTATGCCCTTGTTGGTGTATCGTTTGGTAAGGCTTGCCATATCACGGTCAACGCCTATGGGCTGGCGATTGTCATAGAGCCTAACTGCACCGCCGTCGTTGGCGCCTAACGTGCCCCAGTAATAGTCAAAGCCCTGGTCATTGGGAACCCGGCCTTTGATGTCCTTGCGGTTGGAGACATCCCATTTGCCGATACAGCCGGTGGTATAGCCGGCGGTTTTCAGAAGCTCGGCGAAGGTGATTTCACTTTCAGGCATCGACCATCCCTGGCTTCGAACGGGATAGCGTCCGGTTAACAGAGCCGAGCGGGAGGGTCCGCAAACCGGCTGGGCATAAAAATCGGTAAAGCGCGTGCCTTCTTTCGCCAGTTCATCCAGTCGCGGCGAGCGGATTATTTCTGACCCATAACAGCCGAGGTCGCCATAGCCCTGGTCATCCGTAAATATGATGACAAAGTTCGGTTTGTCCTTCCTCTCCAAGTGCCTTTTCTTTGATAGAACAAGACCGGCCGCAGACGACAGCGCACTTTCGAATGCCACAACTCCGAGAGCAGCAGCACCGAAACCGAGCGATTTCAGGAAACTGCGTCGAGTTCTATTCATTGACCTCATTGGCTTTTCCTGTTAACTAAATTTCCGATCCCAGGCTGACAACCTTGCCATCTACAGTTGACATGTATAACTTGCCGCCTGCGGCGATCATTCCATCGAAAACAGGCAGTACATCGAGTTTGATGTCCCGGATCTTGCTGCCGTCCCGGGCTGAGGCAATCCAGAGCACGCTGCCGTCTTTGCCGGCAAAAAGCTCCGCCTGCTCGCTAAGCTGCTTTTTCGTTGCGACTTTATCATAATCCTTAAAAGCCTGTGCTTCATTAACAATACTCTTCGGTCCTGCTGCAAAGATAGTGTTGCCGGCTTTGACCATTGCCCGGACCAGCACGGGCATCGGAGTGCTCCAGGAGGTTTTGAACTGTGGAGTTCTGATCCTTGCTTTTCTCTTCTTGTTTGATGGTGCAGGTTCCTGGTCGGGTTGTGGCAGGCTGCGATCTACTGAGAAGAGCCGGTATTCTGTTGGAGTGGTCCATTTCCAATAGTCCTGCCGGCGACCGAAGATATAAACGTTTTCCTTATCGAGCACCATGATCTTGCCGGACGGAGTCGCGCGACCTGTCTCCCAATAGGATGGGCCGCCACGTACACTTCGGCCGTAAACCCAGAAGGAGCGATGCCACCAATTGTCATCCAGAAAACCGTTAGGAACGAATAGATGGGCATCGGAACCGCGCTGCTGTTTTATATCGACGTGCTCGATCCTATCGCGTCTGCCCTGCAAATCGAAAGGCTGTGATCTCATAAACAGATAATCGCCTTCGCTGCTGAGGATGTCCGATGAAGCTACCGGCATATCCAGCACATTCACATGGTCATGGAAGTCCTTTTCCGTGTTGGGATCTTTATCATCCATCTTTACGGAAGATAACACTTCTGCGGTAAGCGGATCCAAAAGATAAAGCGTCAGGCCGCCATCGAGGAACATTGATCGACCTGCAATAAGATAGGCGACATCGTTTCGGATCAGTATACTTCCGTGTACCGGCCAAACCGATTCTAATTGCTCCCATACCATGAGCCGCTGGTCGTATGGTGCCGCCCGAAACCGCCACGCCAAAGCACCGTCCGAAGCGAGCAGGCAGTAGACGAAGCCATCAGCGCTTCCGAGTAGAGCCATCCCCTTATATATGGTTGGCGGCGAATCGATCCGGCCTCCGGTAATATATTTCCATGCAATCTTTCCTGAACTCTGATCAATCGCATACAGGGTGTGCTGATCTACAGCCGACACAAAAACCTTTCCACCGGCAACCACCGGTTGGCTCAATTTTCCGCCAATCTTTAGTTCCCATTGGGTTTTTAGATCAGTTTTTACAGGGATTTCTGTTGATCCGCTTCTGGCCGAATTGCCCCTATACGTAGGCCAGTCAGATTCTACAGCCACAGGGTCGTTGATATTGCCCGTACCGTCAGCATAAGCTGGGCCTTTCACGAGACGGGCCGATTTAGACAGATCAACGATATTATCAGTATCCCGTGGGCCGGAAACAGCATTAAATCCACTCAGCTTGGCCTCAGGATAACACGCGCACGGGTGCGGCGGAGCATAGATCAAACCATTAGCCGGCATGATGCCGTATAAACAGGCGCCGCGTATCCAGTGATGCAATGACCATTTCCCGGTTCGGGTATTGATCATTTCAATTCCTGTGCGTGAAGTTAGGAAGAAGTTCTCGGTAGCTTTTGCACGGTGGCAGCGATGGTGGAACCAGTAGCAGTCCGCACCGCGTGGAATAGTCTTTTCCGGCTCACCGGTTTCCAGGTTGTAGGAAATAAACTCACCGGTGCTCGGGGAGACCTCCGGATACTTTGTGTCGAATTCGCCCGGCTTGGAGTTGAGACTGCCGCACCAGACGCGGTTGCCTATTACAAATACATCCTGAGGCGACTGGTAACCGGAAGGCAGGTGCGGCTGCTGCCACTTGATCTTTCCGGTCTGGCCGTCCAGGCAGGTCATAAGTCCCTTGCTCCCGGCATGTTCGTGCCAGTTCTCTCCCCCGACGTAGAGTACCGCTCCCGGCACTGCCACCATGGTGGGCGCGAAATAGGTCGGCATCTGTTCCCGCCATGGAAGCTGCTGTGATTTCCAGAGTTCCTTACCTGTTTCTTGGTTATAAGCAATTATTTGAGGACCATTGCACAGATACACATTATTCCTGCCAACTGTTAATGTACTGGGGGCGATCCATGATAATTCATTTTGCCACAAGATAGTTCCATCTGACTCTTTAACAGCCATCACTTTTTTGGGATTCTGTTCTAACAACCAGTGTTTATTAGGGGCCTTGTCAGAAACAGACGGGTTAATGATCATATAGAGGACTCCGTCTTTAACCAATATTTCCTCAGTTTTTTCCGTACCCTTATACACTTTTATTACTTTTCCGGTACGAGCATCGAGTTTGGTAACAGGCGCAAAGACCCCCAAAGTGACATAGACATGATCCCCAATCACCACTAGCCGGCGGGTATTCACAGCGGGACCTTTTTTAACGCCATAAGCCAGGTGATCGATCCACTGCTCAATATCTTTCTGCCAAAGGACAACACCATTGAATGCATCCCGCGCGATCAACTGAAAATTTGCTGGCCAAAGCACGGACGCACGTGGGCCATTATCTATAATATAAAAAACTCTTCCCCGGGCTGAAACCAGGGCGGGCAAATGTGTTGCAGACTTATCATGATGGCGCGAATACATGGGACCGGCTTTCCACTGCAAATGCTTGATAGGTGGTTTAATGGCGGAATCTTTACTGACCGCGTTATTATACGGGTCATGCAGGTAGTGGGTCCACTCGTCATAACTTTTTGGCCGGGACTTGGTGATCTTCTCGTCCTTCAAAAGCGCAACGCCGCCCGGACAAAGTACTCGCAATATCTCCTCCCGCAAAATATCGTACTTCTGCGAACAGACAATAAGATTAACCATGTTATCGATGTAGGGTAAGTGTTTGCCGTCAAACTCAGCGACAGAGACCGTGCCGGCATATTTACCAGTAAGAATATGCTCACGAGCCTTTTGCACGTTTGCACGATCAGTATCCAGCCCATGCACGATGAACGCATCGCTTGTTCTAAGCGCCGCAGTAAGCTTGCCATCACCGCAGCCCACATGAACAACAAAGCCGCCCTTTATGCCGCTGCCTGCAATAAAATCATCGGCGCTGTCGGCATAAAGACCGCCCCCGAAGATCGCCAGGATTGTCAAAACAAGAATATTAAAACGCATCATCATTTATCTTCCTTTGCACCCATCACCGTTCAGGAAAGGGAAGTATAGGTTTGGGATTTTCGACAAAAGCGGCGGGCCGATTGTTCTTTTCCAAATCATCAACGTGCTGTTGCAGCAGGTTCCGCAGTCGTTTCACAGTGTCCGGATTCCGAGAGGCGATATTGTTCTTTTCACCGATATCCTCTTCAAGATTGTAAAGTTCGCCTTTGCCTTTAGTCAGGAATTTCCATTTTCCCGCTCGTACACCCATGGCTTTGTAGAAGAAGGCGTCGTGGGGCGATTTGGCGCCCGGTTCTGCGAACAGAAGTGCGGATATGTCCTTGCCGTCGATGACGCGGTCTGTCGGCGCCTGTGCGCCCGCGAGTTTTGCAAACGTGGGCAAAATATCTATTGTGCTGGCGATTTCGTCGCATACTGATCCAGCTGGAATTCTGCCGGGCCACCAGGCAATAGCCGGTTCGCGCATGTGACCTTCATAAACCGGCCCGCCCTTACCGCCTCGCAAAGGCCCCATGCTTGTGCCGCTCGAACCGCCGTTGTCGGACGTGAATATGACCAGGGTGTTCTTGTCGAGGTTTAATTCACGTAACGTTTTGAGGATTTGCCCCGCACTCCAATCCGTTTCCTCAATCTGCGCCTCTGTTTCATTCTCGGCTTTTTCCATGAATTCCTGACGCGCGAAACGAGGATGATGAATAAAGGCGTGAGGCAGGTAGACAAAAAACGGGCGGTCTTTGTTCCTGCGGATGAACGACACTGCTTCATCGGTAAACTGCCTGCAGAGCATTGCCTGGTCGTCGCCGTCTTCGACTACTCCTATCACCTCGTCATTACGCAATAACGGCAGGGGTGGGAAATTGTACTTTTTATTAAGCTTATGGAACCGCCACATGTCGTTCGAGTATGGAATGCCGTAGTAATAATCAAATCCGTGTCTGGCAGGCATAAATTGCGGCTGATCGCCAAGGTGCCACTTGCCGAAGCAGCCGGTCGCATAGCCTTTTGTCTTTAGCACATCAGCAATGGTGATCTCATCAGGATTAAGCCCGCGCGCCTCACCGGGGAAGCATACCCTCCCGTCCATGCCCACGCGCCTGGCATAGCAGCCCGTCATCAGCGACGCGCGCGACGGAGTGCACGCCGCCCAGCCGATATAAAATGACGTAAGCTTCATACCTTCTTTCGCCATGCGGTTCAGGTGCGGTGTACTGTTTCTCGTCGAACCGAAAGGCTCAATGTCGCCATAGCCCATATCATCGATGAAGATGACAACAAAGTTGGGCAGTTTCAAATTTTCGATGTTAAGCGAACGATTCGACAGGACAACCCCACCCGCCATAACTGCAGCACAGTCTCTCAGGAAATCACGTCTATTCATTGTTATAATTATTCATAGATATTTTTCATCTGCCAGGCATCGAGCGATTTGAGCGCGGCGTCCCGGCCCTGGGAGCGCAGGGATAAGCCCACGCTGTTTTTGCGGCCCGGATAGACACGCATTGCCACGCATTGTCTGCCGTTGACGAATACTTCGACTACGCTCCTGTCGATGAATACGCGAAGTTTCAGCGGCTCGTTCTTCGCGAGTAAAACTGGGGCCGTCTCGGGGGCTCGCGATCGTACATCCCCAAGAATCGACGAATAGGATGAATCGATAGAAATCAAGCTGCTGTATTGTCTGCTGTGTGGGTGAGTCCTTCCGTGTTCGCGATGTCTGTACCCGCGGTCCTCGAAGAACATGATCCGGGTGCGCTCCCGGGCGTCGGGTGCGCGCAGAACATTCATTTCGACCATCGGCGCGCTTTTCGGATCAATCTCGGCAATTAGCTCCATTGCGTTGCCTCGGATATTCTCGAGCACTACCTCCTCGTTGGCGGGCAGATTCATCGCGTCTATGCGTCGATGATCGTAACGCAGCGATTCGATGTCCCCGGCGGGCTCGATTCTCAGTTCGTTCAGTTCATCCTTTGAATCGAGCGTTAAACGCCTGGGCAGGGTCATGATTTGGTTCCAGCCCTCCGTGGGCTTGGCCGGGTTCATGTTGAAGATAACTATCACGCCGCCCTTGCCGTCGGGTGTTGCGGATGGGGCATGTACCCCGCCCGGCTTCACCGCTCCGAAGTTGAAGAGGCCACTCGAGGTAGCGACAAACTTATCGCGAGGCTTGTCGTAGTCGCCCAATATATACTGGCCGCCGCTCATGTGGCTGAAGAACGGAAGGATGTGCCGGTTGCCGATCGGCCAGAAATACGGGCAGGCCCCGTCGTCCCCGATGAGTGTGAACCGGTCGTCCTCGACGAATGGGTGCAGATACTCCCAACCGGCCAAATCCTTCGAGCGGAAGAGGAAATCGGCTCGGACGCGTTTGCCGCCGGGCCCGGGCAGCGTGCCTCCCGAAAGTGAATAGTACAGGCCGTCTTTCTTCCAGATGCACGGATCGAAAACTCGATACGGCAGGGGTTTTCCGTCCGAACTCTTACTGGGGATAACGGCTTTGCCGGTCACCTTTTCCCAGTTCAGAAGCAGCGGATCGCTGGAAACGGCGACCATGTTTCCTACCCGCGTCCCGTGATACATGGCGATGACGCGGTCTTTCTCGACCAGCGTTGCACCGGAAAAACAGGCATACTCCGGATTCGGGTAGATTGCATAGGGCAGGTCGCGCCAGTGGATCAAATCGTCGCTGACGGCGTGTCCCCAGTGCTGGCGCGGGTCTTCGGGAGGATATCCCTGGTAGAACAGGTGCCAGCGACCCTTCCAAAAACAAAGCCCGTTCGGATCGTTGAGTCGGTTTTCCGGGTTGACGTAATGATATATCGGTCGGTAGGGATCGCCAGCCATCGATTTGCGTGACTTCTTGAAACGCAGAATCAGCGCATTTGTTTTGAGCTGAGCCTCCTGCTCATCGAGCGTATCAGCGAAGGTGTATTTCGGAACACGCGAGGTGTAGTCGGGTCCTTCTTTCTTGGCCTTAGACTGCTTCTGGGCTCCGAGCATTTTACGTGCCGGCACTACCAAAGCCGCGGCCATTACGCCCGTCCGTTTTAGAAAGCTACGACGTTTCATACGATTTATTGAACACACTCCTTAAAGATTAAATCGGCGCGTCATCCCTGCGAAAAGCAGGAATCCAGTAACGCAAAGCGCGAGTGGATTCCCGTCTGCGCGCCAATGACAAACCCCGGTTAAATCCAAGGCTAAATTCTATACGCTAAACGCTGTACGCTCTACGCTATTTTTTGCATTAATTTCTTCTATCAGTCTTGGCAGCTCGCATAGCTTATTGATTTTCCAGGCCCCTTTCGGTGTTTTTTCCCCGGCATTGGTGTAAGCATCTTTCAACACAGCGGCCATGCCAACCTCAATCGCCCCCTTCATATCTCTGTCAATTCGGTCGCCCACGAACAGTATATTCCCAAGCGCTTCGCCAATCCGCTCGGCTGCAATCCTAAAGATACGAATATCAGGCTTGCGAAACTTAAATTCATAAGAATAAATCCTGACCGGAAAAAACTCCAATATGCCGAATTGCTTCAGATGTCTCTCCAATAAGCAGCCGTTCACAAAAGTATTGGAGACTATGCCGAGCTTAAGACCGGACCGCTTTAGCGCCGTCAGTGTTTCTTTGACCTTCGGCTCGGTCCGGGCGATTTTGCTCAAAGGTTCATACCAGAGCCACGCCAATTGCCGCCACTGCTCCTCATCGAGCTTGAGTCCCTTTCTCGTGCCGACCTTCTTTAGCAGCGCCAGCGCATCAAAATCCCTTCCGGCCATGCTCGAAAGCAGGCGTTTTATGCGCAGGTGCACAAGGTTCCGCCAGAAGTAGTAAAAGAAATCGCCGACCGGCTGGTCCAGACCCTTGAGAAAATCATACGACGACCTCGCCCCCTGGCGGTAGAGCCGAGCCGTGCTGACTCGACCAAAACTCACTAAAGTCTCGCCAATATCGAACAGTACCGCTTTGATTTCCTTATCCGGCATAATCAGCATCCAGCTTACAAAACACCCGGTGCTTAAAACCGTGAAATTCTCCCAACCGGTGAATTTTTGCAATTACGGTTTGTGCACTTACTTTCTCAATGGCGGCAAATCGCCGCCAAAGGCCTTGCCCATCCACTCAAACATTTCCTCATCTGATATCGTTGAAACCCTGTCAGCCGCATACTCTGCGTCAATCCGGTCTTTTATCTTCGTAATCCGCCTGTCGTGCTTGGGTATCTCAATCTCGTATCTGGCCTCCACCCAATGCTTGATGCCGGCTGCACCGGTCTTGTCGGTAATCGCCACCCCAACGGAGCGACTCAGCAGCTTCCGGGTATCAAAGCAGTTGTATATTTCCTCGTCCTTCAGCAATCCGTCCGCATGAATCCCTGCCCGCGTAACATTGAAATCCTTCCCGACCAGCGGATAGTTATGCGGGATATCGAAGCCCAGCTCCTTTCCGGCGTACTTACACAATTCGGTTATCGCCACGTAATTCACTCCCTCAACCATCCCTTTCAACTGGGCATGCTCCACAACAAGCGCTTCCAAAGGAGGATTGCCCGTTCGCTCGCCGATGCCGAATATCGCCGCGTTCGCCGCGCCGCAGCCGTACAGCCACGCCGTCGCAGCGTTAACCTGGACCTTGTGCAAATCGTTATGACCATGCCATTCGAGCCATTCGGAAGGAACTCCGATTTGCCGAAGCCCATAGACAAGTTTCGGAACGCTCCGCGGCAAAGAAACACCCGCCCACGGCAGGCCGAATCCAAGCGTATCACAAAGCCGAATCTTGACCGGCTTTTTGTACTTCTTGGCAAGCTTCATCAGCTCAGCGGCAAAGGGCAGCACGAAACCTTCATAATCTGCCCGCGTTATGTCCTCAAAGTGGCAGCGTGGAATAACATCGTTATCCAGCGCGGCCTTGGCAACATCAAGATATCCATTCATCGCCTGGGCGCGTGTCTTTCGCAGCTTCAGGAATATATGATAATCGCTGGCAGAGGTCAAAATGCCGGTTTCTTTAAGCCCCATCTGCGAGACCAGCTTGAAATCGGCCGCCACCGCTCTTATCCAGCCCGTTACCTCTGGAAACTTGTAACCTCGCTCCCGGCACAGCTCCACCGCTTCCCTGTCGCGCTTTGAGTATAAAAAGAACTCACACTGGCGAATCAAGCCGGTCCCGCCGTCTATCTCGTGCAGTAAATCGTAAATCTTTAGGATTTGCTCCGGCTTATAAGGCGGACGCGCCTGCTGGCCGTCACGGAAAGTCGTGTCGGTTATCCAGATTTTATCCGGAAAATCCTGCTCGACCGCCTTGTTGTCGAATATTACCCTCGGAAACTCCGTATATGGAAATGTTTCCCGATACAAATTCGGTTTATCCACATCCACAAGTTTAAGGTTTCTCTCTGCCATCATTTGCCTCCAATTCTAAAACCAGGCAAAATAGCTCCCGGTAAGGGCCTGTCTATTTATAATCATTGTCAAGTTGACTGGGTTCGGCATAAGTATTTTGTTGGCAAGAACATATATAATTTGTCATTCTGAGCGAAGCGAAGAATCTCACGCTCGCAATCAGCCAAAATCCTATCTTAAGGCCAGATGCTTCGCTGCGCTCAGCATGACAGTTTAAAAGTCAGTCAAGTTGAGAATCATTGTATTGAGTTTCGTCCTGCATGTAAACAGCCGTTAATCTCATTATCGCTCTTTTTCAATACAATAAAGGTAATTTGCTATGCGAAGCAGGATGCAGCCATCGGCAACGGCAGGAGAAGCAAGGCAGCGCCCCATGAGATTATTTTCGGAAAGTATCTTGAATTTGGCTTCGGCCGCAATCACTGTGGTTAATCCTTTGGTATTACAAACATAAACTTTGCCGTCACCCGCGACGAGGGAAGATAAGTACCTGCCTCCTTTAAGGCGTTTATTCCAAAACATTTCGCCGCTCTCGGCGTCAAAGCAGGTCACTCTACCTGTGTCGGTCACTGTGAAAAGCTTACCGTCATAAATAACCGGCGAACAATTGCCGGGAGTATCCTTGTCTGACTGCCAGATAATATCGGGGGCCGCACCCTCATCCACACTGTTCAGACGCATCATTATCGTAGCGTTCGGCCCCCATGTGCCCCCGCCAACGCATAAAAACGCCCCCGCTCTCGTCGGGCTCGCGACGAGCTGCTCGGTGTGAATGGTTTTCACCCACAAACGTCTCCCCGATTCAATGTCAAACGACACCACGCTTCCCCAGGTTGCAACGATAAGTTGTGCGTTATTCTCGTCTCGATACACCAATGGGGTTGTGAAGCATTCGTGTATGCTCTCCGGCGTGATTTTCCAGCGGGCATTGCCCGTCTGCTTGTCAAATGCGGCTATCCAGGTCGGCCTGTTACTACCGTGCTCGCGCTCCTGAACGACGATTACCGTATCCCCCGCTAATACAACGGAGCAGGCGGCGCCGTACCGGGTATTTTTGGTATATCCCGGGTCAGGCTCGCGCCATAAAACATTACCCTCAAAATCCAGGCATGCGACGCCAACGCCGAAGCTCGCTATAATGTGCCTGCCGTCGGCGGCAGCCGTAGGTGTCGCGTATGTGCTGTCGGCATGTTTGCGTTCTGTAGGCGCAACGAATACAGTCCGTTCCCATAATAAATTCCCGGTCTTCATATCGACGCAGACAACAACTCGCTGAAAGCCTAATTGTGCCTCAAAGAAATTTGGCGGTATAAAAACAAGCAGCGACAAGCTCGCCAACAGCACAACAAAAAATACGGACCTGACGCCCCCAATACGCCACATATTCTCATGTTTCCAGCGAATTTCAAGATGATTGAGCTTTTCCAATGTTGTGTTAATCCGTTCGGAAAATGTGGATGTCTTATTTTTAGGCAATCCAACCCCAGGCTTACACCTGACCTCAAAGTACTTGAGCAGGTGCCAGGATGCGATTACCAATCCGGGAAAGATGAACGCCAATTTCTCTGGTAATTCAATTTTTTCCATCCACTGGTTCGAAGGCGTCAGCTTCATAAAGTAAAAGGCACAAAGCCCAACAACACCCACTCCCAACAGTCGCCAGATTGAGTGCGCTCGAAGCCAGCCGACACACACGGCCAATCCGAGAAAAGCAATTCCGCCTAAGGTAAGCCAATCTGCAGCCGGTATCCCCTGATATATCGAGCACAGGTGCTCCGTATCCCCGAAGCCCAGCTTTAATACGATAAGACCAACGCCCCCAAAAACCGAATCACAATACTTTCGTCCGGCGGTAACGAGCAATGCAAGACCGATGAAGGCAAAAGATGTGAACCAGCCCAAAAACACCTCGAACCGTCCGGGCAAACCGCTTTCGGCAGGTAACATTTTCTTTCGCGCCCTTTTCCGCCGTCCGCCGAAAAAAACAATAACGGCCCGGGTCAAAAAAATAATTGCCAATCCCAAACCCGCCAGGGCTATATGATTTTGCGAAACTACGGCCTTCGGACTTTCGTATGCCGTCGTCAGAATAACGCGGCCATTACTTACAACAGGCGACGAAACGCCTTCGCCCGGAATCTCGGTTTTCCATCGTATATTCCGACTGTCGCTGTCCCATTTCTCAGGCAGGTTCCGCTCGGATGACACACCTAAGCCCTCAGGCCCCCGCCATTGGGGCCACGGCCCCGTCGAGCCATCATCCGCCTCGGTCCCGAATCCGGTCGCATACAGAACAACCAGCGACAACAAGGCCGCCGACAAAAATGGCCTTTCAAAAAATCTCATCCTCAATTCTACATCCTCAATTCTACATTCTAAATTCTAAAAGGAATTAGCCGAGGTGGGAGTCGAACCCACATCCGGCTTTTAGCCAATTTCACATATACCCTTGATATATAATCATTTACAGTCTCCCACCTCAAGTAACAGGTTGCCCTGTTTTGCTAAGATATTTAGCAAAATACAGCCGTAGCTTGCACTGCAAATGACTGTCTGCAAAGACTGTGCAAATCAGCATTTTAACGACATCCTTATTGATTACAAGTGTTAGTTCCTCAGCATACTTGATCAGCGACAATTATTCTTACTGTTCCCGTTGCCTCAACTGTTAATGTTACTATAACCAGTGCTCCCAAGCATGTCAATTCTTGAGGTCGCCCCCATGGGGGTGGATTTTAGCCTAGTCTGTGTCTTTTATTGGTATTTACCATTTCCATCAATACAAGCATACACAAGTTTTCTGGCCATAATTGTTCGCCATTCTCGAACTCGGCGCTGCAGCGTTCTGAAGTAGCTGTCCATTTTCGCGGAGCGAAAGCATGGTGGAATGTGATCGGATATTGTGCGTCGGGTTGCGAGCGAGCTCTGCCGGCCGTGTTCCCTTTAGTCGCTGGGGAGAAGGGCCGGTTCAAGGGACGGGGGAGCGTTGGCCCTTTGCAGTTCAGCCATTTCCGACTCAAATATCGAACGGCCTTCCGTAAGCCAGCGTTGAACTTCCGAGAGTAGATTGTCCAACGTGAACTTCGCGAACCGAGTCTGCAACGAGGCGAGCACGGTCATGATTACGCCGCGTTGCTTCAGTTCGTTCTCGTATTGGATCGTTCTTAATGCCTAACACCATACTCCTTCTATCGGCAATATAGCCGCATAGACATGAGTATTATGAGACGCTAAGGAGTTGTGATCTGTCT
>JAUWPZ010000093.1 GCA_030611315.1 Sedimentisphaerales bacterium | reverse complement strand
TAGTGTGGTCACCAGGTTATTTTGTATCGACGGTAGGTATTGAGGAGGAAAAGATACTGAAATACGTGGAATGGCAAGGTCGCCAGGATTCAGGTCAAACGAAGTTTGAATTTTGATTTTTTAAGTGCCACGGGCTTGCCCGTGGGTATCTACTCAAGAAAACCGGCATCGTCGGCTGTCAGTATCCCCTCAAACTCCTCGTACGAATCGTAAAAGGCCAATCCGAATGTCATATCTCCCGAACCAAGTACAGAAAAGTGCCGTAGCTTCGAGTCAATAAACGGCGACTCGATTTCTAACAGGTCTTCCCCCGTCAATTGCTCCCACAGTCTTGACTCGTACAGATTGCAGGCCGCCTCCGCAAATTTACGCATAATCTCAACAGTAACACCCTTAACATCGAGCGCATTCGGCAAAAATGCCTCCTCGCAAATCTCTTTGGCCATCTCCGCGATGATATCGTCAAAAATGAAAAGTTTTTCCCGCCGGCGAACCTCGACATCCACTTCAGCCAGCAGGCGGCGAAGTTCCTCGGCCAATATAGGGTCTTTTACCTCAACCCTTCCGGGCCGATAACCGGCAAGTTCAACGTCGCACGCAAAATCCACCAGGGCGTTCAATGTCTTCTCAATATCCTTTTCTTCACGTGGCCCCGGCTTGCCCGTGTACAGCCGTCTCGTCTTAAGGCTTATCCACCCGACGAGCCATGGCCGACATACCTCATCATCCTCTCCCTGAATCCATGCCGGCATCCGAGTCAACCCACCTTGCCATACGTCGTTCTTACGTTGAGGCAACTGCCTCAGCCGCTCAGCCTGAAAATTTGCAACTGCCATTGCCGCCACCAATCCTTATGATAACCATAATAAACGCCCAAAACGACCACTTTGTAATATTTATGGTATCCTGCTTTAGTCTCATAATCAACCAAAAACTTCTTTCTACCCTGCGATTGTAAATCTTGCCTGCGACCAATCCCAACCACGAACAGCTAATCCACATAGCCCAACTGCTCTCCAGGAGCCGGTTGGCGTTTGACAAAACCGCGATTCTGCTTCATAATTGCTTGCATATATACCACTAATCCAACATAGGTAGGTGAAAAATGAAAAGTTCAAATTCGATAAATGCTGTCCGCGTTACCACAAAATCTTTGGTATTACTAATACTCTTTTCTATTCTTACTTCGTCTGTTCTCGCTGCGGTTCCACTGCCCGAATTAACCGTGCCCAGCGGCTTTGGTACCAACATACATTTCCGCGGCGAGCCGCGAGACCTCGATTTAATCCGCGATGCCGGCTTTAAGTTCATCCGAATGGACCTTTCCTGGTCCGGCGTCGAGGGGGAAAAAGGCGCCTATGACTTCGAGAAAACCGGCTATGATGCCCTGACAGCCGGTTGCACCAAAAGAGGCATTCGCATCCTCTACATCCTCGACTACAGCAACAAGCTTTATGAAGCCAACCGCTCTGTTCGTACCGAGCAGGGCCGCAGGGCCTTCGCCGCCTTCGCCGAAGCCGCCGCAAAAAGGTACAAGGGTAAAGGAATCCTCTGGGAAATCTGGAACGAGCCGAACATAAAGCAGTTCTGGACTCCTCAGCCAAGCGTCGATGACTATTGCAATCTCGTCAAACAGACCGCCTCGCGAGTCAAACAAGCCGACCCGTCCGGCCTTGTCGTCGCGCCGGCCACATCCGGAATACCTTTCAAATGGCTCGAAGATTGTTTCAAAAAGGGCCTGCTCAATCAAATCGATGCCTTGAGCGTCCATCCCTACAGGCCGCAACCCCCGGAAACGGTAATCAAAGACTACGCCAGGCTCCGCGAGCTTATAAAGCGTTACGCCCCAAAGGGCAAAAAGCTCCCCATCATCTCCGGCGAGTGGGGCTACTCGAACATCAATTGGGACAAGACCCGCCTGTCCAACGAGCGGCAGGCGCAATATCTCGCCCGCCAGTTTCTGATAAACCTCCATCAGGGCGTCCCTGTCAGTATATGGTACGACTGGAAAAACGACGGCACCAATCCCGACGAGAGAGAACATCACTTCGGAACGGTAACCGGCGACCTGAAACCCAAAGCGGCATACCTTGCGGCTAAGACTTTGTCTTCTACCCTTGCAGGATACTCTATCGATAGCCGCCTCGATTTGGGCAGCGACAGTGATTTCGCCTTCAAGCTGACAAAGGATAAATCCGAGGCGATAGCCGTCTGGACAACGGGTCCCGAGCACGAAGTTATTCTGCCGGTATCACGGGCGGAATTTATAATCATCAATTATCTCGGCAAAGAAGATAACAAAACCTCCTCCTTCTGGACAACCGTTGGGTTGAAGCTGACTATATCTCAAAGTCCGCAGTACCTGCTCAAAGAAAAGTAAAAGCGAACACGAACCAAAAGCCTGAAAATCACTCGGCGTCTTCCTCCTTTTGAAGAAGCTCGATAATCTCGGCCTTTGTGGGCATCGCCTCGATTGAGCCGAACTTTGTGCAGGTCAGGGCCGCCGCAGCGCTGGCAAATTCGACCGCCCCTTTTACATCGCTCTTGACCGCGCAATATGCCGCCAGAGCGCCGGCGAAGGCGTCTCCTCTGCCGGTCTGGTCAACAAGTTCGACTTCAAAAATCGGGATGTGGTCGGCGCCGTTTCTGTCAACCACCATGCACCCGCGTTTGCCCATCGTTATCACCGCCGAATCTACCCCACGTGCGACAAGCTCGGAACCTATCAGTTTGGCGGTGCGAATGTTTGCTGCCGACTGGTCGGTAATGTCGGCGGCCTCGGAGATATTCGGTATGAGAATATCGGCTGAAAAATACTCGACAGGAAGGTCGCTGCTTTCCCGGCCGTGCTGCTCTGTAGGCCTTGCAGGATTGAGGATGACCTTTACGCCGTGTACCTTTGCGCAGCGGATAGCCCTTACGATTGTTTCCTGTGGCAGCCGACCGTGAATCAAACATACATCGGCCTCGGAGATAATCTCCTCGGCGGCTCCGATGTCCTCCGGCCGCAGGGCGCTGTTGGCTCCGGTGTAATAACAGGCGGCGTTTTCGCCTTCGGCATTGACCAGCGTAACAACGACGCCCGTATTCATGGCCTCGGCGGTATAAACATAGTCGGTATCAACATCGAACTCGGCCAGGTTTGCCCTGGCCATTTGCTCAAATGGGTCACCCCCGATTTTGCTGATAAGGTACACTTTGCAGCCGCACAGGGCAGCCTCCACCGCCTGATTCGGCCCCGGCCCGGCAACGGTGTATGAAAGGGCCGAGCCGGTAACACTCTGCGTGGGAGATGGGAATTGACCGCATCTTATCGCCATATCGACATAAGTGCCGCCGATTACAACTACCTTAGGACTCTTTGCTGACATCCTTATCCCCAAGTTCCTTCCGGTTCTTCTTTGGCGACTTACTGGGATTCCCAAACGCCTTCTTTTGCGTTTAGCCGATTCCCTACAATATGCAAAAAACCGTCAACAACCTAGTATAACCGCTGCACAACCAAAAGCAAAACTTTTTTTAGAGCAGTTCAAGAGCCTTTTTTTACTGCAAAAAAACGGCGGCTAAATCTTCCGCTCGGCTGGAGAACACTCCATTATCGGGATGAAACTATACCCTTAAGGGTAATAAATTCCCGCGACTGGGATTGTAAATTATTGTTTTTAAGGTTACTTGCCCGCGAACAAACGGGAAATTTCAATCGTGAGCATTATATATGCGGAAAATCAGTGTGTCCGAGTTGTATATGGGGGGCAGGGGTGCCTGGATGCCCAGGCGCCCCCGTTAGGTATTTCTATTTTCTTCTTCGTTCGCGAAGCAATGTCAGTGAGCCGAGCCCCAGCAAGGCGACAGTTGCCGGCTCAGGAATAACACCGTTAATCTCCATGTAAACATGGTTCTTTCCGATTTTGTTTGGTGAATCGTGGACGACGGGTATAGTCAACTCGCCGAAGCCGTTGTCTTGAAAAATGGCTCCATCAACCAGAAACTCATATGTGACCTCGAAGACCCAGTCGGAATAGGCTGGGTTCGCAGTGACGTAGTCGCCATCAGCGACGGGGGAGTCTTCGGTCAGTACGTGGCCGAGAGTGTTTAAGTTGTAATCGAGACTTGTGCCCCAGGCTAAGATGCTGCTCGCCGAGCCGGTGTTCACTTTGCCGTCACCACCAGAGACTCCGAGTGATGCATAACCGCTTGATGCAGTGGGACTCTCGGAAATATAGTCCACAATGAAGTCGAGCAGTATACTGCCGTCGGCGTCGGTAATGGTGAACTGGGCTTTGTCGGAGCCTTTAAGGTCCTTGAAGTTGTGGTTCTTTCCGCTTGGTGCGCTGCTTCCCCAGCCGATGGAATTGTCGCCATAGCTGTTATCTACGAGAGTTAGCGGCTGCGTGAGGCTGGCGAAAAGATCTCCCGTTACAAGGTCGTGGTACGTCCACAGGACACCGTCGTCGGCCGGGATGTTGCCGCTTTTCTTTTCCCCTTCGACTTCGATGTTGACATAGTGCCCCAGGGTGTAACCCTCACCCGGATCGAAGCGCCCGTCAACAACCGGAGTAGCGTTGAGCGCAGTGGACAAACTTACCAAGACAACTGCGACAAACAACATAGTGAGTGCATTTTTCTTACCCATTTTTCTTCCCCCAATAATGTGTTAATGTTACTTCTTTAGTGAAGATCGATTTCCAAACCCATTAAAGATTTGGAAGCAAGTGAATAATCTTCACCCCCATTTAGATTTTTATTTTACCTAAATTGAAACTGAATGTCAAGAGAAATCTTCTCTATTTTGAAAAGGTTTAGGTAAGATTTTTCTTGTGCGTCTTGTTTTCAGCTAATCTGCCAAAAAACACCCAGCTTATAGGACCGCCTAACGGCCTTTTTGGTCTGCTCTTTGTATCGAATCGTAGATAATTGGTTTGACGGCGTTTTCTAATTGGCCCGAATAAGGTATGCGCTGGGACAAAGCGACTACGGCCAACTCGTCTCCTGGAGATATCCAGAAGTGTGTGCTGGCCATCCCTCCCCAGCCGTATTCTCCTTTAGGGCTTTTGCCGGCCTCAATTCGCACCGAAAAACCTAATCCGAATCCCTCGCCTTTGCCTCTCTTTACGCCGTCCGGAAGCTGATTCCTGGTCATCATCTCCACCGTCTCGGAACGCAGCAGCCGCCTGCCGTCTAATTGCCCTTTGTTGAGCAGCATTTGGCAAAACCGCATATAATCCATTGCCGTCGAGACCAGCCCGCCGCCTCCGGAAAACAATGAGGGTTTCTTCAGATACCGGCTCTTGGCCGGCTCATCGATTACATTCAGCCCCCCGGTTAGCTTCGGGCCGTAACAGGCGGCAAAGCGCTCGACCTTCCTGCCCGGCACGTGAAAGGCGCTATCTTTCATACCCAGAGGCCTGAATATCCTTTCCCTGAAGAACTTATCCAGCGATTGGCCTGATAATTTCTGAACCATATAGCCGAGCACATCTGTCGATACGCTGTAATGCCATTTTGTCCCCGGCTGATAAAGCAGAGGGATTTCGCCGAGTTTGTCCATCATATCTTCAAGAGAGCCGTCCCTGTCATAGACTTTCCTGGTCATATACATCTTGTCAACGGCTGTATTTCCGAAGAAACCGTAAGTCAGCCCTGACGTATGCCGCAGCAAATCACGAACGCTCATCTGGCGAACCTGGTCGACATGTTTGCCGGATTCGGCATATACTTTCAATCCTTTGAATTGTGGAATATATGTTGAAACCGGCTCATCCAGCTTTATCTTGCCCTCTTCGTACAGCATCATAACGGCTACGCTTGTTACAGGCTTGCTCATAGAGTAAAAGCGAAAGATAGTATCCTTCTGCATAGACCTCTTAGCCTCTCGGTCCATCATACCGAAGGTCTCAGAGAACACGATTTTCCCCTTTCGTCCCACGATAATACTTGCCCCTGCTATTTTCTCACTATCAATAAGTTTCTGCACGGCAGGTTTGATGCGGGCCAGTTTTTCCACCGACATCCCGACATCTGTCGCCGAAGCGAAGGGCAGTTCCCCGGCGTATCCAACGCAGGAAAGAAGAAGACAAAGTGCTGTGATAATTATTGTCAGCCGAGTTGTTTTCATTGAAAAGCTCCTGTCTCTGATTATTCTGTGCTTATCTCATCATTCAAACGTATGTTGTCCTGCCCCTGGTATATACTTCCTCATCTCCAGTTCAATTCTCTCTGGGCAGAAGCAGGATTCAACAGAAGAAAATTGCCGCGGTCGGATTTGCAAATCCCCGATGAAATCACTTTGGTTTGTTCGCATAGAATTTCTGCCTGTGCTGTTCGGCGTACTGTTTCAGCCGGTTGGCAACTTCCGGGTATTTGTCCAGAACGTTAGCGGTTTCGTACGGGTCCTTTTCCATATCGAAAAGCGACAGCCTAATCTTCTCCTGCCTGTACTTTCCCGGCTTTCCATCGTTGCCGGCCTCCACCAGCGTTCGGTATCCATGCGGCAGGTGCAGTTTCCATCGCCCGTCGCCGCTTATCACGCCCTCAAAAGTCCTGCCCGTCGAAAATGGATAATACTCATGTGGGTTCTTCGCATCGTCCTTGCCTGCGATGATATCCCATACGTTTTTGCCGTCGATAGGATTTTCCGGCAGCTTCGCTCCGGCTAAGTGCGCCAGCGTAGGCATTATGTCTATTGTATAGAGCGTCTTTGTCGAGGTTGTGCCGGCTTTTATTTTCCCCGGGTATTTCATAATGCACGCGCTTCGGGTCCCGCCGTCGAAGCCGGTCCCCTTGGCCTCGCGGTAAGGTGTCTTGCCCGCATGGTTGCCGTAGGATATCCACGGGCCGTTGTCCGACGTGAAAATCACCAGCGTATTGTCTTCAACGCCGTTGTCTTTAAGCGCCTTGGTGATCTCGCCGACGGACCAGTCAATCTCCATCATCACGTCGCCGTACATGCCCGCCCCGGACTTGCCCTTGAACTTTTTGCTGACAAACAGCGGCACATGGGGCATCGAATGCGGAACGTACAAAAAGAAAGGCTTGTCCTTGTTTCGACGAATGAAATCCACCGCGTGTTCCGTGTACCAGGTTGTCAGCATCGGCTGGTGTTCCTTGGTAACGCGGTCGATTGTCACCTTGCCGTTGTCCCAGAACCAAAGCGGATACTTGCCCCAGAATTCCGGATTCCCCGGATGAAATTCCCACATATCGTTGGAGTACATCAACCCGCACGACTCATCGAATCCCCTCGCCGGCGGCCGTGTCTCCGGCTGGTCACCGATGTGCCACTTGCCGAAAACCGCCGTCTTGTAGTTGCGCGCCTTGAGGACCTCCCCCGTCGTGGCGTATTTCGGCTCGAGCCCCCTCGCCCGCGGACCATGTGCTCCGAATACCTTCGTCCTGCCCGGATAGCAACTGCTAAGCAGCGCGGCCCTTGATGCCGAACAAATAGCCTGCGGCACGTAGAAGTTGTTAAATCTACAGCCCTCTTTGGCAAGCTTTTCCACGTTGGGTGTTTTGTAAGCGGCCTTGCCGAAGGGCCTGAAATCAGCCCAGCCGGAATCGTCGAGAAAGATGATAACGAAATTCGGGCGATTCCTCTTCTTTTGTCTTTGCCCCCTGCAAATTCCCGGCAAGCCCATCGTCGCCGACAAAGCAGCCGCCTTCAAAAAGTCTCTTCGAGTCTGTAACGTCTTCACGCCATATCTCCTTTAATCTTTCGAGTCCTTCACCGTTATAGAATTCTGTATATTTGATGTGTTGTAAGTGCATCCGGGCAGTTTCGCTGCAAAAAGGACTAAAGCACTCTCAATCCATGTGCTGCTCAGAAGCTAATTCTGACTAAGAATCTCCTGGTCGTACTCAACCTCAAACCTCAACTTATGCCTGGCCTCCTCCTGAGCAAGCGACAAGAACACTTCCTTGTGTGCGGCATTCTCCACTAACGCAGCCAGGTCACTGTATAGCATGAACGCCGCCTTTTCCTTCTTCATCGCAAGTACCAGCGCCTCCTGATAATCCATATCCGCACTGGGCTGAACATCAACCAGGTAGTCTGCAATCTTCAAATCAGGTACATTCTCTTCTGCTGAAGATGCAATCGACAGCTTGCCGTCCTTCATAGCCTGCAAACGAGCCTTATGCCCCTGTTCTTCCCGTGCAAATTCTTCGAAGACCCGCCGCATCGCATCAGCTTTCATCTTGCCTGCCAGTTTCATATAGAACTCATAAGCTTGCTGTTCCTCAACAATCGCAAAGTCCAGAATTTCTTCAATGCTGGCCATACTCTTATACCCTTTCTTTAACTTAATCAGCTTTCACTGAGATTCTTTTATGTATGCCTGCCCAGCAACACCGCTGAGCCTCATTTCCAGCAAAATACCAGGTCTGTCTTATAAATACAAGCATTCCGCCTGCTGCTCCTCAAATCTTCTGTTCGGCCAGCCATCGCTCAATGACCGCTACTATATGCTCACATTCGTCTTCTGTAAGCGGCTTGCCCTTTGGAATGTTATGCCATTTTTGAAGGCACCTGCGGCAGCAGGCACCGCTGGCGTGCTGGGCAATGAAAACAGGATGATTCTTCATCGGTGTCTGCTTGCCGTCGTTGGCCGGCTCGGCATCAGCCAGGCGGGCCCTGACGAAATCGCGGGCGTGCTCGAGGATTGCCGCCATGCCCTTTTGCCTTAAATACTCAGCTTCTTTGCCGGAGAGTCGAAACCGGTTGCGAAACTTTGACCGGCCCAAAGCCGCAAATACCTCGTCAATATCACGCATAATACGCCGTTTCATAAATCCGCGACTATACCGTCATTTCGACATCACTTCTGCCCCCGTCATTTCGACCGAGCGCAGCGAGTGGAGAAATCTATCAAAACAGCCGCCTCCTTTTCTCATGGTGTGGGACGAATCAATTTTTGCATTTTGATTTTTAACTTTTTCCTTTTCCCTTTTTCCTTATTTACTTTTTTTCCCTTTGAGGTGCCTGTCGAAGAAATCGTCCACCATTATATCGACCTTGGGGTCTTTGAAGCCGTGGCCGCCGCCCTTGACCGTATGGAATTTGGCTTTGACCTTCGCTTTCTTAAGCGCTTCGTAAAGAATCTCGCTCTGGTTAAGCGGAACCAGCGGGTCCTTGTCGCCATGTACAATCAGAAACGGCGGGTCGTCCTTCGTAACGTAAGTAATGGGATTCGCCCGCCGGGCCTTTTCCTTGTTTTCCTGGACCGCCCCGCCGATGAGCTTCGATTCCGGCGAATCGGCTGAATCGTGGTCCATCTTCGTCGGGAAGCTGCTCATTTTCGTAAAATCGGTCGGCCCGAAGAAATCACACACCGCCTGCACCCGGCTGGAGAAATCCAGGTTCTGCCCCTTGTCGAACTCTTTCACATCGCCCGTTGTTCCGAGCAGCGCGACTAAGTGTCCCCCCGCCGAGCTTCCCCACACGCCGAAGCGCTTCGGGTCCAGGCCGTACTTCTTTGCATTCGCCCGCAGCCAGCGCATCGCCGCCTTGCAGTCCTCGATTTGCGCAGGGAATATCGCGTGCTGGCTCAGCCGGTAGTTAATACTCGCCACGGCATAGCCCTTCTGAAGAAAGCGAGTGGCCCGGCATCTGTCCTTGCTGCCGCCCTTCCATGCGCCGCCGTGAATCCATATAACCACCGGCAGCGGCTTGGCCTTTGAAGCCGCCCGCGCACGAGCGAGGCGTGCGGTGTATGCCGCTGTACTTTCGCCGGGCCGACGCGCCTGGCTCAGGGATGAATCAGTTTTAGGCAGATACAAATCCAGCTTCTGGCGTTCGTGGCCGTCCGGCACATATTCAATATTGCGGAAAATGCTGGCGGCGCCTGGCACCTTACGCAGGTGCTCCCCTTCTCCACGCCGGCGAGCGATTCGTACGGTGTATGCCGTTGTACTTTCGCCCGGCCGACGCGCAGGGCCACTGCTTGTCTTCGGCACTTCCAGACCATCGTATTTCAACAGCGTCTCGAACCACTTCTGGGCCATCAGTTCGGCGCCTTGAGTGTTCGGGTGAACGCCGTCTCCGGCAAACGCCTGCGGATAGAGCTTCTTCGTCGGCTCCCAAACATCGGGCCCGGCCTGAACGCCGGGTATCTTACGCTTTATCAATTCGGCCAGCGCATAACGCTCATTGCCAATCTCCGGTTCCATCGGATGCTTGTAAATGTGCATCGCGACGAATACCAGGTCCGCTCCATCTTCTTTGAGCAGCTTCACATACTTTTCCAGCGCATCCGCCCCTGCCTTGATTCGTTCCTTGTCGTCGGCGCTTCTAATGCCGGCGGTGCGCTGCCCAAAAGCCCATTGCAATGACTGCTGTGCGAGCACAATAACGGGCGTATCCTTTGGTTCCTGCAGTTTCGGCCTGAGAATATCAAGCCAGGCTTTCGATGGTTTGCCGCTCTCGATATCGAGCCACTTGGCTATCGGCGTGCCACCCTTCGTAGCGGGCCTGACCGTTATTATGCGCTTACCCTCGGTGTAACGGTCGAGCTTTTCCTGCAGCATCCGAGGCCACTGGAAGGATGTCGAATAGCCGTTGACCACAACCACTTTGCTCTTGCCGTCAAAGATTTTGACCTTTTGACCTGCCGATTTGTCAGCCTCAGATGCAAAACTCCCCGCCGCCAGGATAAATGTCAATACAAGGACGACAGCCGTTTTTACTTGATTCTTTGCTTTCATAATTATTTACTCCTAAATAGCTTAGCTCACATTTTCAGCAGGGGGCTAACTCAGGGACTGTGCCGGCTTCAGCCGGGCAAATCACCCCTTGCTCGCTGATTAGACGTTCATAAGAATCCATTTCTATCTCCAATTTGCCGAATATACCAATTTTACGCCCAAATAGCAGCAAAAAATTACCTAATTGTTTGATAAATAGAAAAAATCATAAAATTTTAACTAAATATATAAAATAGACTTGACAAAGTTACGTGATTAACTAAAATATACTATATGTTAAGTATGCATCAAACAGAAATGTACTGTAAGACGCTAAAAAACAGGGCTTGAATCTCGAAAAGGCATCAGCAGGAGTGAATTGACAGAAAAAAAGGCTCAGAGGATGGTAGAGAGGCGATGGGAGAAAAGCATACGGAAATTTCTGAGGGCCTGTTGAAAAAAAGCCAGGAGCAGCGGGAAAGGCTCGATTTGCTGCGAACCAGGCTGGATTTACTTACCGGAAAGGACAAGCTCCTGATGGTTATGTACTTGGAGAACGGCAACAGCTTTCGGCAGATAGCCCGTCTGGCCGGGGCAAGCGAATCGAGCATCGGCCGAAAAATCCACAGGCTGACGAAGCGGCTCGTGGACGGCCCGTACATCGTATGCCTGAGGAGCCGCAGCAAATTTACAAGGACTGAAATGGCAGTCGCAAAGGATTACTACTTAACAGGCTTGTCGATGAAAACCATCGCCGCCGGGCGGAACTGGTCCTACTACCATACTCGCAAAACCATAAAGAGAATAATGCAAATTGTAAGTGTTCGCTGATATGCAGATGTGAAATAATAACGGGAGGTAAAATATGACAACATACAACATCTCGAAAAGTTTTCAATGGCAGGGAAAGATTACCGACAAAGTCGCGCAGGTATGCAGAATGTTCGGCCTGACGGCCGATAGGTTCGCCGAAAGACAAGTCGTTCACAGTTGCCGGCTGGACATCAACGATGGCGACGTCGTTTTTATCACAGGCCCATCCGGGGCCGGCAAAACCGTTCTGCTAAAAGAACTGGAAAAGTCTTTTCCCGCTTCGGACAGGGTGAACCTTGCCGGCTTAAAGCTGCCGAGCGACAAGGCCCTGATAGATTGTATCGAAGGCGATTTGCTGACAGGCCTTCGGCTGCTCAGCGCCGCCGGGCTGAGTGACTGTCTTTGTATTCTTAATCAGCCGGCCAACCTGAGCGAAGGCCAGAAATACCGCTTCCGCCTGGCGATGGCGCTTGCGGCGGGCGGCAAATTCATCTTCGCCGATGAATTCTGCTCCAATCTCGACCGCATCACCGCCATGGTGATTTCACACAACGTCCACAAGTTTGCCAAACGCACCGGCACCACGTTTATCCTGGCGTCGAGCCACAAAGACATCATGCTCGACCTGGCCCCGGACGTTCTGGTCATAAAGGAGTTGTCCGGCCCGACCGAGGTTATCTACAAGAGGAAACGCAGATGAAAATCAGATTTGTCCAGCTCGAAAGCGATGCCTTCTTGACCGATATTGACTTCGTCACGATGTCGCCCGCCCAGAGAGGCGTATATTGCTCGTTGATTTTATATATGAATTCCAACGACGGCAAATGCACATTCGACCCGCCGACTTTAAGCAGGCTCTGCAACTGCCAAAGCCCTGAGGAATTCGAGCAAATATGGGATGTCATCTCAAAAAAATTCCAGACCCGCCGGGATGTAATCAGACACAAACGCGTAACAAAAGAATTGGCAAAGGCAAAGAAATATCGACAAGCCAGGAGCAGAGCGGGACTTAGCGGCGCCAAAAAGAGATGGCAAACCGATAGCAAAGCTATAGCCGAGCCATTAAAAAGCCACAGCCGGGCCATAGCTAACGAAAGTAAAGGAAACGTAATCGAAAAGGAAAGTAAAGCTCTCTCGAATACGAATACGACTGAGCAAGCTCTTTCTTCTTCGAGTTCGCTTCGGGCTGTCGCCGGGGGCTCTCAGGCTCAGGCCCTGCATTTCAATCAGGCGCTGGTAAGCATCATCCACCCGAGAACACAGTCGGACCGCACCTGCTTTCGCAACCTCACCAACTGGCTCAGCGAGCAGATAGGCCGGGGCAGGTTCAACGAGGATATATTCGCCCGCGTCCTGGACTACGCCAGAGAAGCAAGCCGGGGCCGAAACCCGGCGGCAGTATTGATGGCCCTGATGAAAAAAGAGCTGGATTACAGCCCGCGCAAACGCTGTGAGTAGCAAGGGTTCTGAATAGGCACGCTCTTTATCGGTATATGGTAAATCCCTGTTGATGAGTTCTACGCGTTCCTTGAAAGCTGCAATGCCAGGGAGTAGGCCTCGCAGGGCTTGAAGCCGCTATTCGGATTACTTGTGGTTGTCCACAAGTGGCGCTGCCGTCTTTTGGGCGTGCTTTAACTCAGTCTCTGTAAATGTGCCGGTGTGGTCGAGTGTAACCCGAGAAGGACTGGTGATGCTTTCCGGTGCCGTAGCCGTTACCAGAAAATCTATCGGGTAATCGTCATTTATCACCCACGAGAAATTCCCCTCTCCGGACTCACCGCCTGAGAAATACGTACCTTTCATATCATTAGATTCAACACCAAGTTGGGCTAAAGTCGGAACCGCCGTGAAACTACTGCCGTTCTCGGTGATATGGATACGTAATCCATCTGCTATATTCCCCATAATTGCCTTTCCTTCCGCCCACCGGGCTGCATCGTAACGGCCCCGCATAATTGGAATTGCCGTCGCAGCCAGGATACTGATGATAAGAAAGGCAAATACCAGCTCGACCAGTGAAAATCCTTCTCTGTTTTTCATTCTTATGTCTTTGATAAGAAGTCTCGGGCCAGGTTTGTTTATGATTACATACCGACCAAAGTTATTGGAGACTCCGTTAACCTTTTTAATTGGCGAGTAACTCCTCCTCGGCCATTAAGCGACTCTATCTATTCTACATCATAACAACCAATAATGCAATCTTTTATCCCTCAAACTTAGGGGTTTTTTCGCACTCCCTCGCTCTCATTCGACCGTTTCGTTGGAACTTCAATCCATTTAAGCAGTTATGGCAACCACAATCTTGCTCTACAATCGGAGAAACTGGAGAAATGAAAAATTTCCAGCAGATTTCACAACATGGTCCTTTGTCGAAAATCCCCCAGATGGCCGAAAAGCGCTGACACAAACCAAAACGTTTAGCTCGTTCAAGCCCGATGAACATGCCTTTTTACGGATTCTGGGGCCACCAGAGGTACGGTTACGAGCTTTGAGAAACCATAATCTATGTGTTAACAAGGTGTTACAATAGATGCCAATACAAAGCAGATATCTTCTTGAAAAACCCCTAAGTTTGAG
>JAUWPZ010000110.1 GCA_030611315.1 Sedimentisphaerales bacterium | reverse complement strand
CCGCCGTTTCATGGCTTACCCCGACACTCACCCACCCGGTATTGCGGTGCAGGTCATACACCCCATAGGGGATTGCCTTTCCCAATTCCTTGATATTGAAATCATGGACTCGGACCTCTTCCGGTTGCTCCTTTGGATGCCCTTCTCGTCCACCATTCTTGAAATCCACCACCAATTCCTTCTTCTTGCAATCTACCGAAATGACCGGTTGCCGACGGGAAATCCGATGGCATGCCTTCCGGTTTATCTTCTCGAACTGCGCGTTGCGATCAGGATGTTCCTTTCCATCACGGACCTTACGGTTAGCCTGAGCTGTACCCCATTTCGTGCAAGAGAGCCGCCACGACGGTGTGGCTCACCTGGCGCGCCCCTTGCGTTCCAACTCGTCCGACAACTTCCGGACGCTCTTGCAAGTCCAGCGAAGCGGCGACTCAGGAGCCCCCCGAGTAACCGGATCAATCAAACGTTCCCAATCTTCTATCAAAGTTGTATCGATAACCGACGATCGCTTTCGCCCCCCACCTTGTCGTCGAATGCGATCAGGAGCCAGCGTCTCTGGCGATTCGAGCTGCCCTATCCCTTTTGCGATAGTATTGCGGTGAATACCCGTAGCCCTCGAAACAACGGAGATACCACCACGACCGAGAGCGAGTGCCTCAGTCGCAGCCCATATTCGTTTGCTTCGTTCCGTCATCACCGGGATAAGCTTCATGTGTTTCTCTTTTATGGTCTTTTCATCTGCCATATCTCATATATCAGCAGAAATCGAGTTTTGCTGAAATTCACTACTGTCCGGTCATAAGTCGAATAACATCAACTGCTTATAAGAAGCAGTGTTGTCAGTTTTGTAGCCGGCTTCCATAAGTACTTGTAAAATAGACACTTTCTCAAATAAGGTTACACTTAAAATCTGTAGAATTGTGTAGAGATTCAAATCCAGATTCAATTGCTTTTTGATTATTGCTACCAGCACGTAAACTGAGATTGCAATCCATATTTGTGTCTTCACCGCATTCTCGGATGTACCAAAGAAGGCTTTGATACGCAGGTGCTGCTTGATCCATTTGAAGAACAGCTCCACCTGCCAGCGGCACTTGTAAAGCTGCGCGATGATTATTGCCGGCAATGTGAAACAGTTGGTCAAAAACACCAAGTGTTGTTCTGTTTCTTTGTCCACGTAACGGATACGCCGGAGTTTCTCCGGGTAATCCTTCGATGAATAAAAGCCAGTCATTACAATTGTTTGATCGCACCGCAGGCCGGTCGATTTGTCTATTGGATGAGAATACAATCGACGAAATTGAAAGTTTCCTTTTGCCCGAGTTACAAAGAATGCCAGGCATTGATGGAATATGTAAAGACGAGCGAAGTCGAGGTATCCACGGTCCATGATATAAAATGCCCCAGTTTCCGGAATGATATCGTCGAGGATGTTGACATCGTGAACGAGAGCCTCTGTAATGCGTATAAAGGTGGGAATGTTGCCGCGTAAATCCAAAAGAGTATGAAGCTTCACTCCTGCTTTGCATTTGCGAAATTTTGCCCATGGGAATAGTGACAGGCACAGATCTATCGTTGTTGAATCGAGAGCGTAAACTGTCTCGCCCAATTCTATCCCGAACTCTTCCTTGGCGTAAAGGCTTCTGGCGATATGAATCAACACTTGGGCAAAGTCGGCGTAGATGCGCCAGTCTCTGTTTTCGTTTGCGTCGGCCAAAGTTGACTTTGAAACTCTGCAGCGAATTCCCATATGATAAAGTTTGGATTGCATTGCATGTAAACATGCTTCGACGTCTCGGAGACTTTCGCGATAGGTTAATTGAGCAAATGCCATACATAGTAACTGATCCGTGCATGAGAACTTTTGAATTTTGTAATTTCCGTGATATCGTTTGACGCACTTTCTGAAATCCCGGAGCGAGAGAAAATCCATTATTTGCGAAAAGACCGTCCGTCCAGTATTCATCGGCCATTTCCTTGATATTTTTCAAATTGAAACGGCCTGAGTCTAAAAGTGATTTCAAATCGATTACAGTCATTTTCAGTTGTAACTCAATGTTATTTAAATTGTTACAACGTTTTTTAAATCAAACAACCGGACAGTAGTGATAATGCGGTTAAGTCAATCTCGTTTATTGAACTTAATGGGTTATTCGGCGATTTACGCTGCCGGCTGCGCAGGAGGTATTTCCCCAAACCTCAGCAGGTATGTCCGACAGGAGAAAAAGAAAAGGCGCCCAATGACCAAATTGGATATGCCCACAACACCCGAGTTGAGGCATATTTAGAGCTTAGCCGATATATTCACTTCTCGCCTCAGCAATGAGCCTGAGCATCTGGTCGGCCTGGCTTTGAATATCAGGATTGGAACTTGTTACCCTCGAATTCCATTTGCAGTACTGTCTATTGAGGTACTGTCGAGTTTTTTCCTGGTTCATATCTGAAGTGAGCCCGAGTATGACCTGGGCGTTTTTGACTTCATGTATGGCGACCGGCAGGATTTTTTCCATCATCTCGTGGAATCTTTTCGTGCCAACTTCGAGCCAGTCTGCCATGTTTTTCAAGAGAGCCAGCTCTTCAGGAGCAACCGAGCCGTTAGCCTGTGCCACATATAAGCAAAGTTCCAAAATATCACAGCGGCCTGCAAGCGGTGCAATCTCAACAACTTCTCTGCAAATTTTATAAGTGTCGAGCTGATTGCCATCACGGAAAAAAGCAACGGTTTTATCCAGCGCCCTGTCGAGCTTGCGTCCGGCGATTCTTGTTTCTCGATTCTCGATACTCGTCTCTGGCCTTGTATGGGCATCTGGCATCGAGCATCGAGCATCCAGGATGTTGCCTCTTGCCCAGTTTTTTATAAGCTCAACCTCACAGCCATACAGTTTATTATCCGCGGCACTGACAGCAAACGCCAGCGCAACAGCTAATGTTTTTGTGCGCTGTATATTTTCCTGTAAATCGATATAGCCGAAATCGGCATTATCATAAGTAAAAGCGCATTCGGCCAAAGCAAGCTCTCTGCTGCCGGCGCCGCAGTGTATCGACGTGATGAACTGCAAGTTTCTTTTGCCTTTGCGAGGAAAAATCAGCCAGTCAATGTGCAGCCGGGCAACAGCAGTCCATTTCGAAAGAGTAGTTGTCTGGTTAGGGAGCTTGCCAAGGTCGGCGTTGTAGCAAAACGCGGGCGAATCCTGTCCGCCTGAGGCGGACCACTGCTTGACCCGGGCCTGTACCGGTTCGGCTTTGGGAACTCCATCTGTAACGTCCAGAATGGAAACTCTCAAAGTCGTAGAGTCCGTATTGTCGGGGGCATGAATTGAGCCGCAAATTTCCATGGTAAAAGCGTCAAAAATGGAAGTGCCCTTTTCTTGTTCTGCCAATTGAACACGACAATTAAGGACCTCCAGGTCGGGTTCTGCGGTAAGGGCGATACTCCGGCCAGGGTCTTTTTGGTGTAAAATAGCGGATTTGAGACGATTTATAGACTCCGGGAACTCGACGCGGCCAACCAGCTCCGCAGGTCTGAAGTGATAAATAAGGTTTCGAAGTTTTAAACAAGCCAGAACAATTGGAAGTCTGGAGCGACTAATCAAATCAGCGAACCGGACACGACCAATCAATTCCGCAAGCCTGGCGCGGCTGAGCAAGCCTGCAAGCCGAACGCGGCTTATCAACTTCGAGGACCTGACTCGGCCAATCAAGTCCACAAATCCGAAGCGACTAATCAAATCAGCAGAGATAAGTACTGCAGGTGTCAGCACTGCAATCAAAATGATAATCAGAAGTCCACTCATTCAGATACCTGCAGATATTGTTATAAGACTTCAGAGGACTCCAATTTTTCGCTGTCCTGTTCTGCGTCGTTCTGAGACGTTTTCCCATCCTTGTCCAAACAAAGATCGACCTCAAGTGCTCTACCCGACTCCATGTCCTGGAACTTGCAGTGCATTCTCTGGTTGACGTCATAGCTGTAAGTAACCTTGATGGGGCATTGGGCCGGCCTATCCGGAGGAAGCTCAAGTTTGTGCGTTGCAATCTTATTAACATATTCGACGGCGGTATCTTCCCCCTGGGTTATGGTCCCTTCAAGTCGGGTTTGTCCTTTTGAGACTGTATAGAACGTCTGCGATGCTTCACAAGGCAACGGCGTATTCTTCTTCAAAATGATACGGTTCTCAATGACGCGTCGGCCGGTTTCCTTATCAACGGGAGCGCAAATGGTACCATAGCTGTGATTACAAACATCGGTGAGGTTAATATCCTTCAGTCCGCCGGCAATTCCCGCCGGTACAGCATCCGGTTTCTCCCTGAGCATTGTCAATCCGGCATGTAAAGCGGCGCCAAGCGCAACACATTCATCCACATTAACCTTTGACTGCGGTGCGAATCCGAACATTTTTTCCAGGCGCTCCCGAACTAGTGGTATTCGCGTGCTGCCGCCCACCAATAGCACCGTATCGATTCCGGAAGGCTCAATACCCGCTTCCTCAAGGGCCACTTCCACCAATATATCGGTACGAGCCATGAAGGAAGATATGGCCTTCTCGAATGTCTCGCGGGTAACTTCCACTCTCATGCTGCCCGCCGGGCCGTAGAGCATCTTTTTCGCACTCGGACGCCGCGACAATACCTTTTTGACATCCTCGGCCTCGTCCTCATACTTTGCCCTGTCCTCATCGGAACCAATCAACTCGGAATCGAATTTGTCCCTGTAGTTTTGTTCCAACATTTCCAATATTGTCCGGTCGAAGTCGATGCCGCCGAGCGCATGGTCGCCCTGTGAACAAACAATATCCATTTGATGTCCCTTGACATCCATTATGGTTACATCGAAGGTGCCTCCGCCAAGGTCATATACGAGGACCTTTCCCGAAACCTCGCGTGTAGTTGCATAATACAACGCGGCGGCCACAGGCTCATTGATAATTCCAATGACGTTCAGCCCGCTTGCAATCCCGGCATCCATAGTCGCTTTTCTGCGAACCTCGTCAAAGTGGGCGGGAACGGAGATAACAGCATCACGAATTTCACCCTGCTCGGCTGAGCAGTCCTGTTTGAGCTTTTTCAGAATCAGACCGGACAACTCCACAGGCGTCCAGTCCTTTCCGTCAACATTCATGCGGTAATCCATATCCCCCATTTGTCGTTTTATCCAACGAACAGACCTTTGAGCATTCAGATGCCGTGAATTAATCGCTTCGACACCTACGCGTATTATGTCGGAGTTGTCCTCGTCGAAAAAAATCGCAGACGGTGTGAGTCTTTCACCATCAGCATTCGGGACAATCTCCGGCCTGCCGATAGCATTGAGCCTCGCTAACGCTGAAAAAGTTGTTCCCAGATCTATACCTACTATATTGGCCATTTTACACCCCTAATTTTCATTTGGGCCCTCATTTTGCTATACCCGGCAAAACGGCGCCCGGAACAACCTACAAAATGGCATCTCCTTGACAGGCCCTATCCAAACAGCTTAACCTGAGCTGTACGTACGACCTTAACATTCTCATCGTTAATAAAGTATTGATAACCCGGCCTGATGTTCTCTGCAATTTTGCCCGTCTGATTCGGGTCATCGCTGCTTTGCTTTTCTTTAACGGCCTCCGCGAACTTCTCCTGCCCACGATAATCACTGCCTATTTCGAGCTCAAATTGTTCGATACCACTGGACTCCAAAGCAAAAATCAACTCATCTTTCACTTCACTAAGGCCGGCCGTCTCAAGATTCTTCTCGGACAGCCGGGCAATGCGACTTCCAAGATTGTCAATGCAGCGAATAACACGCAGGCAAAAAGTCCTGATTATATTCCAGTCATATCCGTCCTGGAGTTTTTCCACTCTGTCCTGCTGGTTGGCAGCATATTCACGAATGGCAGAGACCTGCTGGGTGAGTTCTTTGAGCGTGCTGCTGATAGGCTTCGAATGCTCAAGCGTGGTTTGCTGAACGCTTTGGGCCATCTGCCTGAACTCCTCCATTTGTTTTTCCAGATTTTCAGTTTGGGCCTTAATCGAATCTTCGAACTTCAGAGAATTTTCGTCAGAACCAGACAAGGCGCTCCTTTGAACTTTTTGACGGCGTCCCCAAATGCTCTTTTCCGTGTCCGCCCCCCCACGCAAGTAGTTATGCCGCATCGTATTTGGACTCAGGTTTTCCCTTGTGGTTGTTGACGACTCCTCAAACTCGACGGATTTCTCATCAGAAAGCAATATGGCAACTGACCCGTTATCCCCGGCTGAACAGGCCTCTAAATGCTCCTTTTCTTGTTTGCCATCTCCATTACCAGAGTGGCTTTGTTTAACAGAAAGAACCACCTGTGAAGCAGTCGGCTTCTCCGGTTCTGCAAGATTCGTATCGAGTTCCTGTAAACCTGAATTCACAAGGGCTTTTGAAAATTCCCCGAAATTCTTCTGCTGTCCGGTTGAGTCGATTTCCTGTTCGGAATTCTCCTGTTCTGTTTTTGCACCAGCTTCGGCCGGCTCTTTATCATCGGCTTGTTTTTGACTTCTGAAAACAGCAGCGAAAAACGTCCCCAAACGAGACAAGCCTCTGATAAAAAGTCGAACCGTGCATAGCAGCAAACACAAACCGCAAACAGTTCCTCCTGTAGATATACATACAATAGAACCGGTAAGAACGAATTCTTTCTGCTCTTTCTGTTTTTTGTATCTGCTCAACTCTTCTCGCCAGTTCTCGCCGTAAAGAATGTCAACAAAGGGATGAATGCCCGTTTCCCCGGCGGCCAATTCGTCCAGGTCGGCTTTGAGCCTTTCCTGCTGCTCCTGCTGTAGTTGAGCTTTTGTTTTGTTTCTCCAGGCCTCGCCCAGCGACAAAGGCAACTTGTCCCGCTCTTCCGGGGTCAATTGCAGCCATTCATTATATTGCTTTAGATATTCATCCGGTTCTGAGCCGTACTTCAACTTATAGGAATTAATTTCCTGCTGCTCTTTCCTTTTATCAATGAGAATCCACCCGAGCGCAGCGGTGCCGACAAGCAATAGTATCAAACCAAGAATAATGGCTCTCTTAAACATAATCTAAAATCTTGCACTATTAACCACACGTTCGGTGTAAAGCTTCTCGATTACCTGCTCGGCGTATTGCTGAGGCTAACCGGAATTAACATTTTCGTCCGGGACTTTTTCTGGTGCTTTGCTGCAAACCTCGGTTACGCGCAGCACTTCTTCTATTGTCGTCATGCCCTGCTTTACCTTGATAATGCCGTCATCAAACAAAGTCGGCTGACCGCTTTCGCGAAACACCCGGCGCATATTACTGACCGACGAGTCCTTGTTAATCATGTCCCGAAAGACCTCATCAATAACGAGCAGCTCGTAAATACCAATCCGGCCGACATAGCCCGAGCCCCTGCAATCATCACAGCCGATGCCGTGAAAGAGCTCATCGGCGCCGACGCCCGCCCTTTCAACATATTCGCGTATGTGCTCCGATACCTCGTATATCTCCTTGCAATTCGGACAAATCTTTCTGACCAGCCGCTGAGCAAGAACCGCATTCAATGACGCCGCTATCAAGTACGCCTCAATCCCGATATCGACCAGTCTCGTAACACTGCCGGCGGCATCGTTCGTGTGGAGAGTCGAAAGAACCAAATGGCCCGTCAAGGCGGCCTGGACAGCTATGCGGGCGGTCTGGTTGTCACGAATCTCGCCTATCATTATCACATCAGGGTCCTGACGAAGCAGCGACCGAAGCGCCATCGCAAAGTCCAGGCCGATTTTCTCGTTGGCCTGAACCTGATTGCAAAAATCAAGCTCATATTCCACAGGGTCCTCGACCGTCGAAATGTTCAGCTTATCGCCGTCCATCTGGCACAAGGCCGAGTACAAAGTAGTGCTCTTGCCCGAGCCGGTCGGGCCGGTGACCAGTAGAATCCCGTGAGGAAGTACTATCTGCTTGCGGAAAACCGACACCACTTCCGGCTCCATACCCAACTGCTCGAGGTCCTTGAGAATCGATTTGCTGTCCAGCACACGGATAACCACTTTTTCCCCGTGATTGGTCGGCAGCGTCGAAACCCGCAAATCAATCGTCCTGCCGCCGGCGGTAACCTTGATTTTGCCGTCCTGCGGCAGCCGCCTTTCCGAGATGTCAAGATTTGCCATAATCTTGATACGCGAAACAATCGCAGGATGCATCTTCAACGGCGACTGCATCGTCTCGAAAAGCACGCCGTCTATGCGGTACCTGGTCTTCATTAACTTTTCTTTGGGCTCGATGTGAATGTCGCTGGCGCCCTCGCGTATCGCGTTGCTGATGACATAATTAACGAACTTGATAACAGGCGATTGGCCCGCCATCTTCTCGAGGTCTTCAGCTTCTTCCTGCCGGTCCTGAACGACCTCAATATCCGTCATATCACTAATGATATCGTCAAGGTCATACTCAATCTTTTTCTCATCGAAAGCATCGCATACTTTATTTATATCTTCGTCCAGACATACGACCACCTCAACGTCCATCCGGGTCTGCCTTTTGATATCTTCGATGATAAAGAGGTCTGCCGGACGGCTTGTCGCCACGACCAGAGTTTCGCCCCGAACAGCTATGGGCATAACGAGGTTGCTCTTTATGTAGTCAAGTTCAAGTTTACCAAACGCATCCCTGTCAACCTGCTCCGGTTCAACCCGGCGAAAGTCGAATCCATACAGGCTCGCCCGGGCCATTGAAATCTCCGGCTCATCAGCTATTTTCAGCTCTTCGATTATTTCAGAAACATCGCAGTTTGCTCTTTGTTCCTGGATGTGTCTTATTTCAGAGAGCTGTTCGGCGGCAATTTTACCCCATTCAGAAAGGACGTCAGCCACGTCACGAACATGAGCCGGACTTTCCTGCTCCGGGCTATACAGTGTCGAGAGGCCGCTGATTTCATCAGCGCAGAGGTTGTCCGAATCCGCCTCAGGCGGACCAATGCGCTCCTCGCCGGAATAATCCTCTCTATGTCGAAATCCAAAAATCCGTGCCATAACTTCAACAACACTCTCAATTCAAGTTCCATTCTCCCGGATTCACGATGCCGGGCAGATGCTCCGGTTTCTTCGAAGTGGTAGAGCAAGCAAAGCCAAATAGCCGCACCACAATTCTTTACGAGCGCAAAAAACAACCCGCTGAAACCATCAAGTAAAATATAATAATAATTTCGAGCTAATCAAATCGGCTCTGTAGAGAAAAAACGCCCACTTTCTGTGCATCCGACAGAAATTTAAATTCAGCCCCCAAAAAACTACTGTGATGAAATTATTATCGGAAGTGTTTTGGAGCGTCCCCGGCTAAATAGTGAAAATCTCATCCGCCAGGTCTTCGCCCACGTGATTAGCGTAATACTGCCTGGCGGCTTTTTGGCTCTGGTCTCGGAACTTATCCACCGAGGAAAAAACGCCAATTTTCATAAGAAGCAGTATTACAATACAAGCCGCCACGTTTGCCGCAGGGTGACTATACCTGCTGCATCTTTCCAACAGTTTCGGCTCGGGCAGCATGGCTCTTAGTTTCTCGGCCTTGGGTTCCCGGCGGAGACTGTGTTTAAGCACACCGATGGCCTGCGTATTTGCACGCATCAGTAAATCGAGCTTGTGAGGTTGAGATTTCAAAGCAGACAGTGCAAGATTGACTCTACCGACGGAAGCAAGCCGACGCCGGCATCTCGGACAATTCGCAATATGGTTTTGCACCCATTGTGCATTGAGGCCAAGGCGATTACTTACAGCTTCATACAGACGAGTTCTGATTTGTCGGCACCTGTTAGGGCTGTTACTTCGAGAAGTTTTGCAAAATGAGGTCCGGTTATTTGTATTTATAGTTTTCATGGTTTTGTCTCTTTCTCTTTGTTCATCCATACTGCCAACAATTGGACCGCCTTACACCTATAAACTCTTGCAGTTGCCGGTGTAATTCCTAATATCCTGCCAATCTGCTCGTAAGACAATTCGGCCAGGTCGTGCAGCGTTATGACGTTTCTTAAATGATCGGGCCGTTGGGCTATGCAGCATCGTAAAGTTTCCTGCAGGTATTTGGAATCAAGCTCACTCGGAGGCGAGCTTACGCGCCTTTCGGCAACCCGCCTTTGGCGGGCTGCGGACAACCTCTTTTTCTCAGCGATTCTGCGCCTTAACATTGAGATTGCAACATTGCTCGCCGTACGAAAGATATACGCTTTAATATGTTCAGGTTTTTGTTGGGCTTCGTAATGGGCAAGCTGCAGAAACGTATTCTGGTAAGCATCGCAGACATCCTGTTCATTGCCTAGAATACGCCAAAGCATCGTAACCAGTTCCTGCCCGTGGCGCTGCATTGCAGAGAGTATCCACCGCTGGCTCTGCTCTACAGTCTCAGAGACGGCAAAATCCCAAATCAGTTCGCAGCTAACAGCCTTACCAAACATAAAAGCCCACTCCGGTTTTTATAATGCTCTATACATAAAGACGCAGCACATAAATATATGTTAACAAAAAAGTTCGCAATAATCAGAAAAAAAAAGGTTTTTCCAGATAACGTTTCAGGGTGCTCGTGCGTCTTGTTTTGTAGAAAGCACCTAAAAATGCAGAATTCAACGAAAATAAAGCAGAATATGAATGTAAAGTCCTGCAACAACAGCCCTTACGAAAAAGAAGCAGAGGCCGGGAATGTAGTATCCATAGTTGATGATTTGCTCAACAAAGCCGTAACATCCGGTGCAAGCGATGTCCATTTCGAGCCTACAAGCTCAGAATTAGAGGTAAAATTTCGTCTCGATGGTGTGCTGAGCACCGTTGAAAAACTGCCCAAGTCCTTATCTGATAACGTAATTGCGAGGCTGAAGGTGCTGGGGGGGCTTCTGACCTACCGAAACGACATACCCCAGGAAGGCCGGATTGAAATCGACAATGCCCAGGACGACAGAATAATAGATGAGCGGCTCGCGGTCTTCCCAACGATACACGGTCAAAGAGCGGTCGTGCGACTATTCTACAAGAATAAAGAGCTTATGGAGCTGGAGCAGTTGGGATTCTCAAAGGACACGCACACAACGCTGAAGCAGATTCCCGCCAAAAACCAGGGCGTTTTACTGCTTACCGGCCCGGCAGGCAGCGGAAAGAGTACCACATTAGCCGCCCTTTTGCGCCACATTCTGAAAACTTATCCCGGCAAGAGCGTTGTAACCCTCGAAGACCCGGTGGAAATCAGGATTGAGGGCGCCACGCAGGTCCAGATTACACCGCACGGCCAGATGACATTTCCAACGGCCCTGCGGTCGCTGCTCAGACAGGACCCGCAGGTTCTGATGATAGGGGAGATACGAGATGCCGAAACCGCCAGGATAGCTATCGAGGCGGGACTGACCGGTCATCTGCTGATGAGCACAATGCACAGCGGCACACCTGCGGGTGCATTTTTGCGGCTGCTGGAGATGGGCATCGAGCCTTACCAGGTAACATCAAGCGTCTCGGCGGTTCTTAACCAGAGACTTGTGAGAAAACTCTGCGGTAAATGTAAGAAAATGAGCGAAAAAACAGGTTTCTTCGAAGCTGCCGGATGCGACGCCTGCTTTAACACCGGCTACCACGGCCGAGTACTGATAGCGGAAATAGTCCAGTTAGACAGCCGGCTGCGAAAGGCCATTTTAGCAAAAGCCGACCTGGACCAGCTCGAAGATATCCTCATTAGCAAAGGCCATACGAATATGCTCGAGGATGGTAAGCGCCTGGTCAGTGAAGGAATCACAACACAGGAGGAATTGAATAAAGTGTGCGGAATCATCTCAGGCGATTCCTAACCTGACAGGAAAACCCTATTTGGTGTGCAAAAATGATTATATTAAAGACCTAGTATTCTGTCAAAATTGTATTTGTTAGTAACGCAATTAAGCTGTCATGCTGTCCGTAAGGACTCCATAGGAGAGCGGAGCGAAGCATCCGGCTTTAGCAATACAACTACTTTCAATGTGCAATTGAGATTCTTCACTTCGTTCAGAATG
>JAUWPZ010000100.1 GCA_030611315.1 Sedimentisphaerales bacterium | reverse complement strand
GCCAATAATCTTGTCCATATGTTTGTTAACGAATTGTTTCATGGCGGCTCCTTTCGTAAAGCTGCTTAAGTAAAGCTATTATGGAGGATGCCGTCATTTTTTAAATAAATATTTGGTTGCGGCCGAAGGCCGCGCTAGGATATAGCATATAGCGTTGGGTGAAGGGCGATGGACGAGGGATGAAGGACATGGGCAGAAGACAGGAGTTAGGAGACATAAGAAATTAAAAGTTAAAATGAAAAGTGCAAAATCACAATGCAAAATTCAAAATGTTTGCCACAAAGACACCAGGGCACAAAGGTAAAGAGGACAGATAACAGATGGCAGAGGTCAGAAGTCAAAAGAAAAAATCTTAACAACAGGGTTTTGAGAATGTAAGGTGGCTTAATGAACAGGCGTGAATTTTTGAAAAGTATCGGTTTTGGCGCGGCGGTGCTGGTGATGCCGGGATGTACGAGCGCGCAGCGAAAGACCATAACGACAGGTAAAGAAAATAAAAGGCTGAACTTTGTGTTCTTTCTCATTGATGATTTGGGCTGGACGGATGTTGGTTGTTTCGGCAGCGATTTTTATGAGACGCCGAATATCAACAGGCTGGCAAGCGAGGGTATGAAATTTACGGATGCTTACGCGGCGTGTCCGGTGTGCTCGCCGACGCGGGCGAGTATCCTGACGGGCAAGTACCCGGCGAGATTGGGGATAACGCAGTGGATAGGCGGGCCCAACACGCCGACCGCGTACCTGCACTATATGCCGCTCGAAGAAGTGATAATATCGGAGGCTCTTAAAGAAGCCGGCTATGCGACGGGATTCGTGGGCAAGTGGCACCTTGGCAGCAAGGATTATTATCCGGAGCATCAGGGCTTTGACGTCAATATCGGCGGGGACTATTCCGGCGCGCCGCCGACGTATTTCTATCCCTACAAGAGGGGCAACCGGGCATTGGAGATGATGCCGCCCGGCGGTGAGGAAGGCGAGTATCTGACTGACCGGCTGACGGACGAATCGCTCAAATTCTTAGAGGCCAATAAGGGCAAGCCGTTTTTGTTGTATCTCTCGCATTACGCGGTGCATACGCCGATACAGGCGAAAGAGGAGCTGATAGAAAAATATAAGGCCAAGGCAGAGAAGATGCCGGGGATTGACGGGGAGCGCTTTACCAAGGTGTATGGCCGTTATAAAACGAGGCGGGTTCAGGACAATCCGGCTTTTGCGGGGATGGTGCACAGCGTCGATGAGAGCGTCGGGCGGATTATGAAAAAACTCGAGGATATGGGCGCTGCGGAGAATACGGTCGTGATATTTATGTCGGACAACGGCGGGCTATCGACGGTGGCGCGGGAAGGGCCCACATCGAACCTGCCGCTGAGAGCGGGCAAGGGCTGGCTTTACGAAGGGGGGATTCGCGAGCCGATGATTATCAAGTGGCCCGGCGTTGTCAAGCCGGGGAGCGTGTGCAGCGAGCCGGTAACAAGCACGGACTTTTACCCGACGATGCTGGAGATGGCGGGATTGGCTCAAAAGAAAAAGCAGCACGTTGACGGGGTGAGCCTGGTGGGACTTCTCAAAAGCACGGGCAGGCCGAGACGCAAGGCGATATACTGGCATTATCCGCACTATCACGGCAGCGGCAACAGGCCGAGCGGCGCGGTGCGGGCCGGGGATTACAAACTAATCGAATGGTATGAAGATAAAAGTATCGAGCTTTATAATCTGAAAAATGATATAAGTGAAGAGCACGACCTGGCGGGCGAAATGCCGCAAAAGGCGGCGGAGCTGCAGAAGATGCTGCACAGGTGGCAAAAGCAGGTCAAGGCGAAGATGCCGGCGTCGGAGCCGCGGGATGATTTGAAGGTGTTTCAGGAGGCCAGGAGAAAACAGAAGCAATAAGTTTACTGTTGTGGAAAAAGTGTTTGTCATTCCCGCGAAAGCGGGAACCCAGTTTTTTCGCTTTGGACCCCTGCTTTCGCAGGGGTGTCATTGTCTGTTTTTACATTTACACAACAGATACCAAATAACAATTTTTTTACAACAAGGAGAATTTAAGGTGTACAAGATTGCAGTGATACCCGGCGACGGTACGGGTCCGGAAGTTACGGCTGAGGCGGTGAAGGTTTTGAAGGCCGCGGGTGAGAAGTTCGGGTTCAAGTTCGAGCTTACCGAGTTCGATTTCGGGGGCGAAAGATATAAAAGAACCGGCGAGACGCTGCCGGACAGCGCGGTCGAGGAATTGCGCAAGTTCGATGCGATTTTGCTCGGCGCAATCGGGCATCCGGATGTTGCTCCGGGGATTTTAGAGAAGGGGATACTGCTAAAGGCGCGGTTCGGGCTGGACCAGTACATAAATCTTCGGCCGGTCAGGCTCTATCCGGGCGTGGAGACGCCGTTGAAGGACAAGGGGCCGGAGGATATAGATTTTACAGTGGTGCGCGAGAATACGGGCGACCTTTATACGGGGGTAGGCGGCTTTTCAATGAAGGGAACGCCAAACGAAGTGGCCGTGCAGTCGGCGGTTTATAATCGTTTCCAGGTGGACCGATGCCTCAGATACGCGTTCGAATATGCCGGCAAGTACGGCAAGAAGACCCGCGGCAAAGGCGAGAAAAATACCTTAGCACTCTGCGGCAAGACCAACGTACTGACGTATATCTATGACCTGTGGGAGCGGGCCTTTCATGAAATGGGCAAGGCTGAATATCCCGATATCGAGAGGGAATACTACCACGTGGATGCGACGTGTATGTGGATGGTGAAAAATCCCGAATGGTTCGACGTTATTGTTACGGGCAATATGTTCGGCGATATTATTACGGACCTCGGGGCGATAGTGCAGGGCGGCATGGGTATCGCGGCCGGCGGGAACATCAACCCCCAAGGCGTCAGTATGTTCGAGCCGATAGGCGGCAGCGCACCGAAATATACGGGCAAAGGCGTTATCAATCCGTTAGCGGCGATTTGCGCGGGACAAATGATGCTTGAGACTTTGGGCGAGGAAGGAGCGGCCGTGAAGATAGAGGATGCGGTCAAGTTTGTTACCGCCAACAAGCTGGAATCGCTGCAGGCGGGCAAAATGGGTTACTCGACAAGCGAAATCGGCGACTTAGTCGCAGAGAAACTCTGCGACTAAGGAAAAAGGAAAAAGTAAAAAGGGAAAAGGAAAAAGGAATTTGTCGAGAAATATAGATATTACTAAGCGAACTTTCGAGTTTGCTATCAACATTGTGAAATTGGCCGGCAAACTTAGTAAAGATTCCTCACCAGCCAGAACGCTATCAAACCAGGTTTTGCGAGCAGGGACTTCTGTTGGAGCCAATATAGAAGAAGCACAGGCAGCAGAAAGCAAAGCTGATTTCATACATAAATACAATATTGCTCTCGAGGAAGCACGTGAGACAAGATATTGGCTTAAGCTACTCAGTGCTTCAAATATGGCAGAAAAAACAGATTTGATTTCTTTGACCAAAGAATCAGATGAAATTTGCCGGATTATAGCCCAAATTATAATTAACGCCCGAAGGGAAGAATAACAGCTTTTTTTACTTTTACCTTTTACCTTTTTACTTTTAACGATGCCTGCTAATTTAACACCGGAATATTACAAGGCTGAACGGTGGTTTCGCAGCGCCGGGACGAACGATGAAAAGATTCTGGCGCTGGAGCACATGCTGCGCGTTATGCCCAAGCACAAGGGTACGGACCATTTGCGTGCGGACCTTCGTCGCAAGCTGAGCAAGCTCAAGGAAAGCGGCGCCCAAAAAGGCAAGGCCAAACACGCCGATATCTTTCACATACCACGAAGCGGGTCGGGGCAGATTGTTCTTCTGGGAATGCCGAACTGCGGGAAAAGCTCCATCGTCGCGGCTCTGACGAACGCAAAAGTCAGCGTGGCCGAATTTCCGTTTGCAACCGGAGCGCCCGTGCCCGGGATGATGATGTATGAGGATGTTCCGATACAGCTTGTGGACATGCCGCCGATTACCGCCGATTTTGTCGCGCCGGGACAGGTGGGTACGTATCGCAACTGCGACCTTATCGGGATTGTGATAGACCTTTCGCAGGACGTCGAAGAGCAGGCCGGGGTGTGTATTGATTTTCTCGAATCGCGGAATCTGCTGGTGGACAAAGAGACAGCGACGGTCGATGAGCAGGGTAATCGGCTTGCGAAGGAGGCGTTTTACATCTGCACGAAATCGGATATTGCAAAGCCGGGGGCACTCGAGAGCCTGAAGAATAACTGCGGGCGGAATTTCGAGTTTGTGGAGGTATCGCTTGAGACAAAGGCCGGGCTTGAGCAGTTGAGCGAGAGGTTTTTTAAGCTGTTGAAGATAATACGGATATACGCCAAGCCGCCGGGCAAGCTCATTGATATGACCGAGCCTTTTACGCTGCCGGCCGGCTCGACGGTTATGGACCTGGCCAGAACCGTGCATCGGCAATTGGCCGAGAATCTGAAATTCGCGAGAATTTGGGGAACGGGGGTATATGACGGGCAAAACACGCAGAGAAACCACGTCCTGAACGATAAGGACATTATTGAGTTGCACTTCTCATGATTTTTTCTACAATTTGGCCGGTGAGGGCAGGGTCCCTCGTTTGGGTCAAATATACCCTTAAGGGTAATAAATTCCCACGATTAGGATTGTAAATTATTGTTTTAAGGTTACTACCTGTGGCACAAGTTGCCCGCGAACCCGCCGCGGCGCGGGAAATTTCAATCGTGAGCACTATATAATTCGAAAGGAGTCGTCATGAACGCAAGACAGATAGCCGGACTGGTAATTGTAATTGGGATTTGCTTAGGCATAGGTCTGCAAGGATGTACGCCCGACGGCGAGAGCAAGGGCACAGCCGATAAAACAAAGGCGGTATCCGAACAAAAGAATTATCCCATCGCGCCGGTATCGTTTACCGACGTTAAGGTTACGGATGAATTCTGGGCGTCCCGTATCGAGACGAACCGAAAGGTCTCGATACCATACTGCTTCGAGAAGTGCGAGGAGACCGGGCGGATTGATAATTTCGCCATAGCCGGTGGGCTGAAAAAGGGTGAGCATCGGGCAAACTATCCTTTCGACGATACGGATGCGTACAAGATTCTGGAAGGAGCTTCGTTTTCGCTGAGCGTTCATCCGGATGCGAAGCTCGAGAAATACTTAGACGAATTGATTGTCAAAATCGCTGCTGCCCAGGAGGACGACGGGTATCTTTACACCTGCCGGACAAACGACTCGAAGAAATTGATAAACTGGTACGGCAAAGAGCGCTGGGCGAATCTGCCGCGCAGTCACGAATTGTACAATATGGGCCATCTTTACGAGGCGGCGGCGGCGCATTACGAGGCGACGGGCAAGCGGTCACTGCTGAATGTTGCGATTAAGAACGCTGATTTTTTAGATACGGTATTCGGGCCGGGCAAAAATACAGAAGCGCCGGGGCATCAGATAATTGAGATGGGATTGGCCAGACTTTACCTCGCAACCGGAAACGAGAAGTATCTGAAATTGGCTAAATTCTTTCTCGATACCCGCGGAACCGGAGGAGATGAGTACAATCAGTCGCACAAAAAAGTGGTCGAGCAGAGTGAGGCCGTCGGTCACGCGGTGCGGGCGTCGTATATGTACTGCGGGATGGCGGATGTGGCGGCGTTGACGGGCGATAACAGCTATATGGCCGCAATCGACCGGATATGGGACAATGTGGTCACGAAGAAACTGTACCTGACGGGCGGCATCGGGGCGAGGGGCGGGGGCGAAGCCTTCGGTAAGAATTATGAGCTGCCCAACGGCAGCGCTTACTGCGAGACGTGCGCGGCCATCGGCAACGTTATGTGGAACCACCGGATGTTTTTGTTCCACGTCGATGCGAAATACATCGATGTGCTGGAGAGGACGCTCTATAACGGATTGATTTCGGGTGTGTCACTGGAGGGCGACAGCTTTTTCTATCCGAATCCGTTAGAGTCGAGCGGCCGGCACAAACGGAGTCCGTGGTTTCCCTGCGCCTGCTGTCCGGGGAATATGACGCGGTTCGTGGCGTCGGTTCCGAGATATGTTTATGCAACGAAGGACGACAAGCTGTACGTCAACCTTTTCATCAGCAACTCGGGCAAGGTAAAGATGGGCAACAACACCGTACGAATAACCCAGCAGACACGATACCCGTGGGACGGAGCGGTGAAGATGACGGTTGAGCCGGAGCGTTCGGCGGGATTTGCGATTTGCGTGCGGATACCGGGCTGGGCGCGGAACAAGCCCGTACCGAGCAACCTGTATCGCTATCAAAAAGAAAACGATGATAAAGTGAGTATAAAGGTCAACGGCAAGGCAACAACTATCGAGTTGAACAAAGGCTTTGCGGTGATTGAGCGGAAGTGGGCGAAAGGCGATGTTATCGAATTGTCTCTGCCGATGCCGATTCGTCGGGTGGTTTCACACGAGACAGTTGAGGCCAATGTTGGCAAGGTGGCTCTCGAGCGGGGCCCAATAGTATATTGCGCCGAATGGCCCGACAACGATGGGAATGTGCTTAATCTTGTCCTTGCGGACAATACAAGGCTGACGAGCGAACACCGCAAGGATTTATTAGGCGGTGTAACGGTGCTTCGGGGCAAGGCTGAGGCATTGGGCTACGACGGCAACGGCAAAAGCGTCGTGAAGAAGGAACAGGATTTCACGGCGATTCCCTACTACGCCTGGGCGCACCGGGGCAACGGAGAGATGGCGGTCTGGTTGGCAAGCAATGAGGCCGCCGCGAAGCCAAAGGCGCGGCCGGGGACGATACGTAACGGCTCATTCGAGAAGGCAGTCAACAACAAGCCGGCTGCATGGCAAAACACAACATACGGCGGAAGAGGTAAATTCGAATATGTTAAAGGCGGCCGGACGGGAGAACGGTCCGTTTGCCTGTCTTCGGAAAGCGGCGCGGATATCGGCTGGCTGACTTCGGTGAGCGTTGAGCCGCACTCGAAATACAAGCTGAGCGGCTGGGTCAAAACCGAGAACATCGAGGCCGGGTCGGGCAAGGGGGCGCTGCTGAACCTGCACAATATCCAGCCGACGCAGACGCTGGCGGTCAAGGGAACCAAAGACTGGACAAAGGTCGAGGTGGAGTTCGAGACAAGGAACCATTCAGTAGTGGAAATCAATTGCCTCTTCGGCGGATGGGGGCAGTCGAAAGGCAAGGCGTGGTACGACGATATACAGCTTGAACTGCTCTCGGCCAAAAGTCTCGAGCCGAGCGTGAAAATCGACGCGGGCAAGACTTCCGAGCCGGTTTCGAAGTATATCTACGGGCAGTTTATCGAGCACTTAGGGCGGTGCATTTACGGCGGTATCTGGGCGGAGATGCTCGAAGACAGGAAATTCTGGTATCCCGTCACGGCGAAATATGACCCTTACAGGGGCACGCGGGCCGCTGCCAAGGACGGCCCGTTCCCGGTCGTCGGAGCGTCGCCCTGGCAGGTCATCGGCGAGGCCGATTCGGTCGAAATGGTCAAAGAGGATTCGTTCGTCGGAGACCACACGCCACGGATCGCGGTCGGCGGCGGCATCGCGCAACACGACCTGGCCTTACGCAAAGGTAAAGAGTACGTCGGCTATGTCTGGCTGAAGCCCGCGGAAGGGAAGACTACGGTGCGCGTTTCCCTTTGTTGGGGTGACGGGCCGGAGAAGCGGCAGAGTGATTCCATCGCCTGTGTCGGGGATAGTTTCGTGAAGTCTCCGCTGCACTTCCGCGGAGTTACCGATACGGAGCGCGGCACGCTGCAAATCGAAGCCATCGACCGGGGCGGCTGTTTCGTCGGCACCGTCTCGCTTATGCCGGCCGACAATGTCAAGGGTATGCGGGCCGATACTCTGAAGGTATTGAAGGAACTGGACGCACCGATTTATCGGTGGCCCGGGGGTAATTTTGTGAGCGGTTACGACTGGCGTGACGGCATCGGCGAGCGCGACAGGCGGCCGCCGCGGACCAACCCGGCCTGGACCGGAGTGGAGCACAACGACTTCGGAATCGATGAGCTGATTGCTTTCTGCAAGGAGGTCGGGGCCGAGCCTTTAATCACCGTCAACAGCGGTTTCGGGGACGACTATTCGGCGGCCGAGGAGGTCGAATACGTCAACGGCGCAGCCGATACGCCGATGGGCAAATGGCGGGCGGCCAACGGTAATCCCGAACCCTATAACGCCAAGTGGTGGTGTATAGGAAATGAGATGTACGGCGGATGGCAGCTCGGAAGTATGTCGCTGAATCACTATACTCTCAAGCACAACTTGTTCGCCAAGGCGATGCTCAGGGCGGACCCGTCCATCAAGCTAATAGCGGTCGGCGCGGCGGGTCCATGGTCGGAAGGCATGCTCAAAAGCTGCGCCGATAATATGGACCTGATAAGCGAGCACTTCTACAAGAGGGAAAAGAAAAACGTCGCCGAGCACGTGCAGCAGATAGTCGATGCGGTCCGGAGCAAAGTGACGGCCCATGAGAACTACCGCGAACAAATCGGCACGCTCAAGGGCAAGGACATTCGCATCGCAATAGACGAATGGAACTTCTGGTACGGCCCGCACGTCTTCGGCGAACTTGGGACGCGGTACTTCCATAAGGACGGATTAGGCATAGCGGCGGGGCTGCACGAGATGATACGCAATACGGATTTGGTCTTTATGGCGAACTACGCACAGACGGTCAACGTTATTGGTTGTATCAAGACATCGAAGACGGATGCGGCCTTTGAGACGACGGGACTGGCGTTGAAACTTTACCGCCGGCAATTTGGGACGATTCCGGTGGCTGTGGAGGGCCAGAGCTATCCATTAGACGTGGTGGCGGCGTGGACGGCCGGTAGAAAGGCGCTGACAATCGCCGTGATTAATCCAACCGAGAAGAGGCACGAGCTGCCGATGGAGCTGGAGGGCGCTGAGCTTTCGGGCAAAGGACGGCTGTGGCAGATTGTGCATTCGGACCCGATGGCCTACAACGAGCCCGGCAAAGAGCCAAACGTGGTAATTGAGGAAACTCTGGTGAGCGGCATCAGCAACAAGTTGAGCGTGCCGGCTTTGAGTATTAACGTTTATGAGTTAGCTGTCCGTTGAGCTTTCGCCCGGCGTGCAGTGAAATACAGAACAGGGAGGTCTTAAAATGATTAGAGTTCGCTTAGTTAGTATCGTTCTTTTGACGGCAGTAATATCGGCCTGCACAAGTCATTCGGCCGTCGCGGCGGGGGAAACGCTGGCCGCCGAGGCTGCAATCACAATCGATGCCGGCAAGACGGCTGAGCCGGTTTCGGAGTATATCTACGGGCAGTTTATCGAGCACTTGGGGCGGTGCATATACGGCGGAATCTGGGCCGAGATGGTTCAAGACCGCAAGTTTTACTATCCCGTCGGAGCCGACAAATCGCCCTGGAAGCTGCTTGGGGACGGAAAGGTCGAGATGAACGGAGAAGACTCGTTCGTCGGCGAACACTCTCCGCAAATCGGCGCCCCCGGCGGAATTATCCAGGGAGGTCTGGGGCTGGTTAAGGGCAGGGACTACATCGGGCGGATATGGCTCAAAGGCACGAGTGAAATCCAAAGCGTCGATGTCAGCCTGCTATGGGGTGACGGCCCGGACCAACGCCAAACCATCACCATAAAGCAGCTAACGAGTACTTATACCAAAACACCGCTGCGTTTTAGCTGCGCAGCCTCCAGCAATGACGGCCGTCTCGAAATCGTCGCCCGGGGAAGCGGGGCACTTAGTGTTGGAACCGTTTCGCTTATGCCGGCGGACAATATCAAGGGTATGCGGGCCGATACATTAAAGCTTCTCAAAGAGCTTGATTCTCCGATATATCGCTGGCCCGGCGGTAATTTTGTCAGCGGTTACGACTGGCGTGACGGTATCGGCGAGCGCGACAAGCGTCCGCCCCGGCCGAACTTAGCCTGGAAATCGCTGGAATCGAACGACTTCGGCATCGACGAATTCATTGTATTTTGCCGGCTGCTCGATACGGAGCCTTATATCGCCGTCAACAGCGGTTTCGGCGACGCCCACTCGGCAGCGAAGGAGGTCGAATACGTCAACGGCGCGGCCGATACGCCGATGGGCAAATTGCGAGCGGCCAACGGTTACGCCGAACCTTACAATGTCAAGTGGTGGGGCATCGGCAACGAGATGTACGGCAAGTGGCAATTAGGGTATATGAAACTCGACCACTACACTCAGAAGCACAACCGTTTCGCTAAGGCGATGCGCAAGGCCGACCCATCCATTAAAATTATCGGCGTCGGCTCGGCGCCGAGCTGGTCGGAAGGTATGCTCAAGAGCTGCGCCGAATACATGGACCATATCAGCGAGCACTTCTACTGCGAAAGAAACAAGGAGTCGCTGAGAGAGTACGTCAGCCTGGCCCGTAACAACGTCCGCGGCAAAGTCGCCGCACATCGGGATTACCGCAAGCGCCTGGAATCGCTCGAGGGCAGGGACATCCGCATCGCCATCGACGAATGGAACTACTGGTATGGGCCTCGCCATTACAACATCAAGGATGCGATTGGCATCGCGGCGGGGCTAAACGAGATGATTCGCAGCAGTGACATTGTTTATATGGCGAACTACGCTCAGGCCGTCAATGTAATCGGGGCCATCAAGACGAGCAAGACCGAGGCCGCATTTGATACCACGGGACTTGTTTTGAAAATGTATCGTGAGCGTTTCGGAACAGTGCCCGTGGCCGTGAGTGGTGTTCCAGAGCCGCTCGATATTGTCGCGGCCTGGGCGAAAGGGCGCAAGGCCCTGACCGTTGCGATAGTCAACCCAACAAAAGAAAAGCAAGTTCTGGCTGTGGACATCAAAGGCGCCGAGCTTTCAGGCAAAGGGCAACTTTGGCAGATTGCGCACCCTAACCCGATGGCCTACAACGAGCCCGGCAAAGAACCAAACGTGGTGATTGAGGAAAAGCCGCCGAGCGGCGTCTCCAATAAGCTGAGCGTGCCGGCGCTGAGCATCTGCCTTTACGAACTGGCAACTAACAACTAAAATCCGGATTAACCCGTGTAATCCGCGGTTTCTATTTCAAAAGGAGACGTCATAAATGGCCGAATGCAAGAAAGAACAAAATCTGAAAAATTGCAATTGCACGTATCCCGGCTGTGACAAAAAAGGGGTGTGCTGTGACTGCATAAGCTATCATTTATCGTTGAAGCAACTGCCCGGCTGCTGTTTCCCCAATGATGTCGAGAAGACTTTCGACCGCAGCTTCCGTGCCTTTGCGAAGGCCTGGGGATTATAACGCAAGACAGCCAGTTAAAAACGATGTGCATAAAAAAGGCCGAGCGAAAAAGCCTCTCGATACGGCTCCGACAAAGAAAGGCCCGAAGTCCAGGCCATTTTCCGCCAGGCAAAGCAGATTTACCTGGGTATAGGCCAAAAAGCCGAGAAATTCTGGCCGCAAAATCCCTAAAAACTTCCCTTTCCCCTCAAAATACTCAAGAAACAACAAAAGCGCGATAGAAATTCGAATCCATTACCACCCGATGTCGGTCTTCCTGATACCGAAGCCGGGGCAGCTAAAGGCATACTCGATGTTGTAGTCAGTCCGGATGGCCAAAGGCGCGCCGTTTGTTGTTGTAGTCGGCCGGGACTGGGCTATAATACAGGCAAGATTTTGGTGACATATTGCTCGTATCGCGTATTGCGAGGTTGGTTCTTTTACGCACAACGCATCACGCACAAGGGTGAGCAGGTTATATGGATTTGGACTTCTTTGACATCGGCGTTTTCCTTGCCTTTATCGGCGCTGTCGTCGGTTTCAGCATAGTCAAAAGCCGCAGGGGAAAAACGAGCGAGGACTACTTCCTGGCAGGTCGCGGATTGCAGTGGCCGCTGATAGGGTTTTCCATAATCGCCGCCAATATCTCCACCGAACAGTTCGTCGGAATGGCCGGACAGGGCGCCGGCAGCGTCGGGCTGGCTGTATCCGGCTACCAACTGCTCGGAGCCGTTACGATAGTTCTTGTGGCTGTATTATTCCTGCCGAGGTTCCTCCGGGCCGGTATCTACACAATGCCGGAATACCTCGAATACCGCTATAATTCGACAGCACGCGGAATCATGGCCTTCTATACAATGGTCATATATGTTGCCGTCACCATCACTGCGGTTCTCTATTCGGGTGGGCTGACCCTGCACAAGATATTTGATATGGATATAACAAAGGCTATCTGGCTCATCGGCATCATTGCCGCACTTTACACAGCCTGGGGTGGACTAAAGGCCGTCGCCTGGGCCGACCTTTTTTTAGGCTCGGCCCTGATTATCGGAGGACTCGCAACCATGGTGCTCGGCTTCAGGGAGATAGGCGGCGTCGCCGCATTCTTCCGGATCAGTGCCGACAAACTTCACATGGTACTTCCGGCCGACCACCCGGAAATACCCTGGACAGCCCTTGTCGTAGGCCTCTGGATTCCCAACTTCTACTATTGCGGCCTGAACCAGTTCATCGTACAGAGAACGCTCGCCGCCAAAAGTCTAAAACAGGGCCAGCTCGGCATTATCTTCGCCGCCGGCCTGTGGCTAATCGTACCCTTCGCAATCGTATTCCCAGGCATAATGGCTTCGGAGCTTTACTCCGGGCAGCTCACTACCAGCGATGAGGCCTACCCGATGTTGATTAGGAATCTTATTCCGGCTGGGCTGAGGGGATTTATGTTCGCCGCTATCTCCGGGGCGGTTATGAGCTCACTGGCCTCGATGTTAAACTCCGCCTGCACTATTTTTACTATGGACCTCTATAAGCGTCACATCAACAAGGATGCCCCCCAGAGGTCTCTGGTAACAATGGGACGGATTATGACCGTCGTATTCGTCATTGTCGGCTGTCTGATAGCACCTCAACTGGGCCATCCGAGATTCAAAGGTATATTTCACTATATCCAGGAGTTTCAGGGTTTTATCTCACCCGGAATTCTCGCGGCCTTCGTATTCGGCATGATTTTCAAACGGACTCCGGCTTCCGCCGGCGTCGCAGCTCTTATCCTCAACCCCGTGATATACGGCTTGCTGTTTGTGCTTTTTGGAGATATTCCATATTTTGAACAAACAGGGATTTCACTGGGCGAAATCGCTTTCCTCAATCGAATGGCGATAACGTTCGCATTCCTGATTGGCGTTATGGGCCTTATCACTATTTTTAACCCGCTGTCCAAGCCGAAAAAGATGCCTGTTAAAGAGGGAATCGATATGAAGCCTGCCGGCTCGGTGATATGGCTTGGCGGAGCAGTGATAGCTGCCGTTATCGTTTTCTACATTATCTTCTGGTAATGCCAATCGTCAACTGGATTACTGTCCGGTCCGCGGCACAGCAAATCCCTGCTTGTTGACGACCTGGACAGTTGATATATTGAGTTCATTGTGCATTGTCTGCTGTTCATCGACGAACTACGAACTACGAACCACAAAGGAGATGAAAAATGAGTGTGCCAAGCGAAGCTGATGTGAGCAAGCTGGACAATCCAGCCTGGTCAAAGGCTAACCACCAGGCCAGAACCGAACTTTGCGTGTAGGGAGGTAACGAACTATGCGAAGCCAAAGGGAAGGCGGATTATCGGCCACAACGCAAGTGAAGGTATTCAGCCCCGAAATTGTCAACATTGCACAGGGCCAAGGGTTTCATTTTCTGGAAGCCAGTA
>JAUWPZ010000006.1 GCA_030611315.1 Sedimentisphaerales bacterium | reverse complement strand
GATGGACGAAAAAGCAGAGAGAAATAGTGAATTAGAGATTAGTTCATTGTTTGTCGCTCGGGGTTCGTGAAGCGTGGATGCGGGAATGTCGAATTTTGAATGATGAAGTATCGGCTTCGGCCATCCTGGTGAGCGAATCATGACAGCGTTTGGTATCTGGGTGTGACAAATTTTTCCGGCACACTGTAACCTTAATGATAGTAATGTATTGCGCCGGCTTGTCATGCTGAACAAAGTGAAGCATCCGGCTTTCGGACTGAGAGGCTCCTTCGCTTGGTCAGTAACATCTCATTCTATGGCCAGATGCTTCGCTTCGCCTTGCTGCGCTCAGCATGACATGAGGGAGTTTGCTTGCCAGAAAATAATTTCACACCCGGTAAATCTCAGTGAATAAAAAAGAACTGACCACGCCAGGGAAAAACAGTAAGCTGTTGAGACTGAGAGTTTTTGGTCGAGGATCAATTTTTTCTGCAAAGGAGATGTCGGCGTGAAAATCGAAGATGAAGCGGCAAAGGAGTTCTTGAACAACATCCTGGCAAGTATGCAAGGAGAACTCTTTACTATAGACAAAGATGCCAGGATTACCACTTTCAATCGTGCCGCCGAAAAGATTACAGGTTTCAAGAAAGAAGAAGTGTTGAATAAGAAGTGTTACACTGTTCTCAGGAGTAATCTCTGTAAGAGTAAATGTCGTTTAAAAAAGACATTAGAAACAGGGGAATCAATGTTCAACTATGAGGCAACTTTGAAGAATAAAGCAGGGAAGGAAATTCCTGTGAACATAACGACCTCGCCTCTGAGGTCCAGTGATAATGAGATAATCGGCGCTTTAGAAATCTTCAGGGATTTAACCGAGCGTAAGCGGTTATGGGAGAGCCTGCGAGAGGAAAGAGACAAGGCGCAACAGTACCTAAGTGTAGCCCGGGTTGTAATCGTAGCTCTTAATAGCGATGGAGAAATTACTCTTATAAACAAAAAGGGCTGCGAGGTCCTGGGTTACAAAGAAGAAGAAATTATTGGGAATAACTGGTTCGATTTCTGTGTCCCGGAAAAAATGAGGGAGGAAGTAAAAAAAGTCTTCCGGAAATTGATGGCCGGAGAATTCAAGGTGGCTGAATATTATGAAAATTCAATCTTGAACAGGGACGGCGAGGAAAGAATTATCGCGTGGCACAATACTACGCTCAGAGACAAAGCGGGCCGTATCGTTGGCACTCTTAGTTCAGGAGAAGACATCACCGAGCGTAAGCGAACGGAAGCGGAATTGCTCAGGTCGGAAAAGCTGGCATCCTTAGGTCAGTTAGCCGCAGGGGTTGCTCACGAAGTCAATAATCCATTGGCCGGTATTCTGGTCTACATAAAGCTTCTTCTAAAGAAGTACAAACAAAACAAACTGCAGACTGAAGAGACAGAAAAACAGCTTGAAAAGATTGGAAAAGAAATGGAAAGGTGTTCCCGCATAATCAAGAACCTTCTTGACTTCTCGCGTCAATCAGAAGCGGCCCTAAGACCGGTCGATATAAATAAAGTGGTAGAAGCAACGTTCTCGATAATCGGCCATCATATCAGTCTTGAAAACATCAGAACCGAGAAGAAATTGTGCTCGTCACTTCCTCTTATCAATATAGACTTCGACCAAATCCAGCAGGCGCTGATGAATATTATGCTTAATGCAACTCAGGCGATGCCCAATGGCGGCGACCTGACAATAATCACGTCAGCTGCCAAGGGTGTCAAAATCGGCGGCTCAAGCAAGGATGCTGTTAGAATTGACATCAGCGATACAGGAATGGGCATCCCCAAGGAGAATTTGGACAAGCTTTTCACGCCATTCTTCTCTACCAAAGAAAAGGGCAAAGGGGTAGGGCTTGGACTGTCCGTTGTTCACGGGATCATCGACCGACACCACGGCAAAATAGAATTGAAGAGTAATCCCGGCGCCGGTACAACATTTTCGATATATCTGGGGGTCGTAGATGAAGAAAAAAACTAGATTGCTCGTTGTGGACGATGAAGACATAGTCAGAGAATCTCTCTTCGATTGGTTGAGCTCCTTAGGTTACCAGGTACTAACTGCCAAATGTGGAGAGGAGGCGCTCAGGATAATAAAACAGAAGAAGGTCAAGATTATGATTGCCGACCTCATCATGCCGGGCATGAATGGCATTGAATTGATGAAGAAGGCAAGAACTATAGTCCCTACGATATCAACGGTTATTTTTACTGCTCACGGCACGATTCAAACAGCAATTGTGGCCATAAGAGAAGGTGCTTACGACTACATCGAAAAACCGTTTTGTCCGGAAAAGGTCGAACTTCTTATAAGAAATTTGGTGGAGCATCACAATCTGGTTGAGGAAAACATCACACTCCGCCGGAAGATTGAGGACAGGTACAGTTTCGAGGGCATTATTGCTAAAAGCCCCAAGATGATAAAGATATTTGAACTTATCAAAACGGTTGCGCCAACCAGTGCTACTGTATTGATTACCGGAGAAAGCGGTACCGGCAAGGAAGTTGTCGCCCGTGCTATTCATCGCCAAAGTCAACGTCACAACAAAGCATTCATTGTAACAAGCTGTGCAGCCCTTCCAGAGACTCTGCTGGAAAGTGAGCTTTTCGGTTATGAAAAAGGCTCCTTTACGGGTGCTGTGGAAAGGAGAAAGGGCAAGTTTGAGGCTGCAGACAAAGGTACTCTTTTCCTTGATGAAATAGGTGAGATAGACGCCAATACACAGGTCCACCTGCTCAGGGCGCTCGAAGAAAAGAAGATTACCAGGGTTGGCGGCAACGAAGAAACTGAAGCCGATGTACGCATTATTGCCGCTACAAATCGTAACCTTAGGACCATGGTCGAACAGGGTCAATTCAGAGAAGATTTGTATTACCGGTTGAACGTAGTGACTATCGACTTGCCTCCCATCAGGAACAGACAAGAGGATATCTTGCCGCTGGCTGAGTGTTTCCTCAAGAAGTATGCCAAAGAGAATAACAGACCTGTCGGAAGTTTTTCTGTTGAAGTGGTGGAATTCATGCTGAATTACCACTGGCGCGGTAATGTGAGAGAGCTGGAAAACATGGTCGAACGCGGTGTAATTCTGTCAAAGGATAAGGTCATCACACTGGCTGAATTTCCACAGGACCTGACCGGCCCGGAACGAGTGGAAGGAAGAACCCTCGAGGCGCTGGAGAGAAACCATATTCTCAAGGTGCTTGAGGAGACGGACGGCAACATAGCGAGGACCGCGAAGATACTTGGTATTCACCGCATGACCCTCTACAACAAGCTGAAGAAGTACAGCATCGATGTCAATACATTAGGCGCCTAATGTCGCATTTATTAGTACTTTCACCATTTTTCACATTCACAAAAAGTTTTTTCCGCCCATCATAAACCATTTAATATACTGCCTTTAGCGAAATTCTTAGAACAAACTTTAAGTCGTACTCTTTTCGGCACAGCTCTTGCGATATAACAAGTCAAGTAGGTTGCTGATTCACACAGGATTGATTCTTATTGTCCGAATCGCTCTTGTGTAACTGAGTACAAAGACAAAGATTGGAGATTTTAAGTCATGAAAAAAGAATCGATTTTGGTAGTAGAAGATGAAGACATCATGCGGGACTCATTAGTTGATTGGTTTTCAAGCGAAGACCATAAGGTTGCTGCCGCAAGTGATGGTGATAAGGAGCTGGAAGGTTTCAATCTGGAAGATTATGACGTCATGATAGTTGACCTCAAGCTGCCGGGCCGCGATGGACTGTCGGTATTGAGCGAAGTCAGGGTGAAGAATCCCAAAGTAAAAGTCATAATCATCACCGCATACCCCTCGATTGACACTGCGGTGGAGGCAATGCGTAGAGGCGCTGTTGACTACTTGGCAAAGCCTTTTGAGCTGGAGCGGCTCGATACTTCGATAGTAAGGGCACGCGATATTCAGTTGGCCACGGCTCCGCCTGTTGAAATGCCTATACCTGTTGAAGTCCCCCCGGTCGAAGAAGAGGTAGCCTCCCCCTGCATCTGGTATCAGGCGGAAATAGTCAAGAAACGTATGTGTACTCTTGGATACCAGTGTAATTCCGGGTGCGTCTTTCATGCAGGTATGATGAAGAAAGAGAAGTACAACAGTGACCCGAGGATAGCACCTTTTCTCGAAAAACTCAATGCTCTTCCGGGAAAAAATCAGTGCCGGTACACAATGAGTGGAGACATCTCATCTCGTATCTGTCCGAATCTTTATCTCTGCGAAAAGTGTGAGTTTCACCAGATATGCCAGGACGAAGTAGATGGTCAGCTTGCCATTAAGGCTGCTCGCCAAAAAGCTAAAATGAAAGAGATGTCCTAAAGTATATATACGAGTAATTTCTTTCTAATTGTCTTTTGACAATGTGGGCTTACAACAGATATTCGTGGCTCGATTCCGGTCACTGACATTCACCATTAAAGAACGAAACGTCAAAAAGCTGTCTTTAATGGCCCAGGTTGTTCTTTGTTGTACGACTTGCATATCCAGGCTGATCCTGAACAAATCACGGGTCGCGGTCGATATCATATAGCCCGACTATGCATGTGCCCCCCACGAAGATGATATGCAGGACTTATGTAAACATCAACTTACTCAATTTGACTGGTTTTTACATAAGTATAGTTTTGACAAGAGTATACGCAACTTGTCAATCCTTCGCTGTTGCTCGGCAGGACTGTTTAAAAGTCAGTCAAGTTGAGAACTTGGCAAAGATTGCGGCAAACTATCGCTATTTTTTTAAGTAACGGGAAAGTTTTTGCTTGCTTTCTTCCTCAATAATTAGAAAATGACGCGAAATTCAGGTGTTATCTGTGGATTTTATCGATAGTTGTATGTAAAAGATGACTTTATGACTTCGAATATTTTACTGAAGTCCTAAAGGTTCGAGTGCTTCTGGGCCCAGCAAAGAAGCTGATGGTTAAGGATTCACTTAAAACAACTGCCGACGATATGCCGGTTTCTATCCTGCTTCGAACTTTTCAGATACTCTCAATATCATATCTGAAAATCGGGTAATTCGCAGCAGGTCTGGTACCCGGCGGCAATCTCAAAGGCAGACCACAGATGACGGTGAAATTTGAAAGGGACAGATATATAATCGTTGAGTTCTCAATTCCGACCTCACCGTACTTGGGCTATCCTGTCTCATCCTCGGGAAACCTAAAATCGAGAACAGTCGGATTGTGCCAAGGAACGACAGGATATTGTGAGATTATGTTTCACACTTTCTGTTATTGTTAGCGTAAAGATAAAAGATGATATCGACATCTATTTTGTGCCGACAATGTGGTTTCCTATCAAAGGAGAAAGAGTACTATACCCTTAAAGGGTAGTAAATGTCCGCGAATAAAACCGTAACTGGTTATTTTTAAGTTATTTACCCGCGGATGAACGGGAAAATTCAATTGAGATGAGTATAAATGATAGAACCTGACCTAACGATTACATCGCGGTCGCAATTGGCCGAAGAGGTTTTGAGAGAAAGCGGACAGGAAGTAAATCTCTGCTATCAATGCAGAAAGTGCGCAGCGGGCTGTCCGATATCGTACGCCATGGACTATAAGCCCGCCCAACTGATACATGCCATCCGTCTCGGAATGGATGATATCGTTTTTAACAGCAAGACAGTCTGGCTGTGCTCATCATGTGAGACATGCACCACCAGATGTCCGCAGGAAGTCGATGTCGCGAAGGTAATGGATGCCGTTAAAATCATAACTCTCAGACGAGGCATAAAACCCACTATTCCGCGAGTCTCCTCCTTTCACAAAGCGGTTCTTGCCAACGTCAAGAAATGTGGACGAATGTTCGAGGTCGGGATGATGATAAGTTTAAAACTGAGGACTTTCGAGTTCTTCAAAGACGTTGGCCTGGGAATGAAGATGTTCCGAAAAGGCAAGCTCAAGATAATTCCCAGCTTCAAGGGTGCGCGTACCACCTGGAGAATCTTTCGCCGTGTAAAGCGCATCGAGAAGGGGAATCGGAGCGCCTGACATGAAACAGCTTTTCAGCGACATTACCAACGTATACTTGAAGGAACGAGTTTCTTCTGCCGGCACACTCGTGGAGGTTAACAGGCAATGACCTTGGAATACGCTTACTATCCGGGATGTTCTCTTCACTCTATGGCCGCTGAATACGACATATCGTTCAGGGCCGTCTGTGATAAGCTTGGTATTGAGATGCGAGAGATAGAAGGCTGGATATGCTGCGGCACGACCCCTGCGCATTGTACCTCGAAGCTTTTGTCTCTTGCACTTCCCATGCAGAATCTGTGCCTGGCAGAGAAGATGGGGATGACGGAAGTTGTCGCCCCATGCGCCGCCTGTTTTTCCCGATTGAAGGCGGCGATTCACGAAACAGCCGAGCATCCCGAAGTAAAGGAGCAGATCAGCAGCATCCTTGATGAACCGCTGCCGAAATCAATGAATGTTCTCAGTCCCCTCGAGATATTCTCGAAAGGGATAGACCTTGCAAGCGCGGTTACGACCGAGCTGCCCGGGCTGAAGGTGGTATGCTACTACGGCTGTCTCCTGACAAGACCGCCCAAAATGATGCAGTTCGACGAATGTGAGTATCCGATGAGCATGGACAGGATTATTCGCTCGTTGGGCATTGAAACGCTCGACTGGTCGTACAAGACGGAGTGCTGCGGAGGAGGCATCTCGGCGACGGAGACCGATATCGTTCTCAAGCTGACGCATGATATATTAGAGGAGGCCAGGGCGGTTGGAGCAAATGCCGTTGCCGTTGCCTGTCCACTGTGCCATACGAATCTTGATACGCGCCAGGCAGGGATTGAAAAGAAATACGGCAGCAGTTTCGGCCTGCCAATATTCTACTTTACTCAGCTTATGGGCCTGGCATTCGGAATACCTTCCGATAAATTAGGATTACACAGACATTTTGTCAGCGCGGACGAATTACTGTCGGGTATGCGCAAAGGATAGTTGGTCTCGCGATAGATACAAGGTGGAACGTAAATGAATCAGGGAAACGGTCAAAAAGTCGGCGCCGTCTTGGTAGTTGGAGGCGGCGTTGGAGGTATGCAGGCTTCGCTCGATTTAGCGGAGGCGGGGTATAAGGTTTATCTTGTTGAAAGAGGGCCGTCTATCGGCGGCGTGATGGCGCAACTGGATAAGACGTTCCCGACCAACGACTGCGCGATGTGCACTCTTGCTCCCCGCATGGTTGATTGCGGCGGTCACCTGAATATCGAGAAACTGACCTATTCCGAGATTGAATCCATCGAAGGAACAGCGGGCAACTTCAGCGTTCGCATCAGGAAGAAGGCACGCTCGGTGGACCCGGACAAGTGTACCGGCTGCGGCGAGTGCGTCGAACACTGTCTGGTCAAGAACATCGTCTATCTGGACCAGCCGGGACGTGCGCCGGTTCAGATAGAAGAGAGCGTGCGGACCAAGGCGGACCGAATCATTGGCAGATATGATGGTGACAGGGAAACCGTGGTGCCAATCCTTCAAGATATCACCGACGAATTCAACTGGCTGCCTCCCGATGTTCTGATGAGGGTTTCCCAGGAAAAGCAAATACCCCTGGAACACATCTTGAGGATTGCCACGTTTTATAAGGCCTTTAGTCTTAAGCCCCGGGGCAAACACATTGTTACAGTCTGCATGGGTACCGCCTGTCATGTCAAAGGGGCGCCGAGAATTATGGACAGGCTTGAGCGTGAATTAGGCATAAAGACCGGAGAAACAACTTCCGACATGCGGTTTACGCTCGAATCGGTCCGCTGCATAGGCTGCTGCGGTCTGTCTCCGGTAATAACCATAGGTGACGACCTCTACGGCAAAGTGAACCCGGTTGAGGCTGCTGCAATTCTTGACAAATATCAGGATTGAAAGAGGATTACTATGCCCAAGATTAAACCTGAAGACCTGAAGAAAATCAGGGAACAAATGTCCAGGACAATGAGTCTGCGTGACGGAGACGCCCGGGCGAAGATAACGGTCCACATGGGAACGTGCGGTATTGCCGCCGGCGCAAGAACAATAATGAGTACGCTTTTGGCTTTGACAGAGGAGGAACAGGCAAAAGATATTATTCTCACCGCTTCAGGTTGTGCCGGACTTTGCAGCCGCGAACCTATGATAACGGTGGAACTCAAGGGACAAGCCCCCGTCAAGTATGTTGAGCTGGATGAAGAGAAGACCAAGAAAATCTTCTCGGACCATGTTTTGTCCGGGACAGTGGTCGAGGAATATGCCCTGGCCATGGGTAGTGAACGCTTGGGATGAAGACTTATGCACGTTGGAGATGAATGAATGGAACCCTATCGAACGCATGTCATGCTCTGTGCGGGGACCGGTTGTGTTTCAAACGGCTCTTTCAGAATAAAGGAGACGCTTGAACGGGAACTCAAGAAGCATAATCTTCAAAATGAAGTGGCAGTAGTGATGACCGGCTGCAACGGTTTTTGTGCCCAGGGACCGGTTATGGTCGTCAAACCGGACGACATCTTTTATCAATTGCTAACAGACGATGATATTACTCACCTCGTGGAGGAGCATTTCCTCAAGGGCAGGCCGGTGCAGAAATTAATGTATACTCCACCTGCCGAAGAACTCCCTGTCCCGAAGATGAGCGACATCGGCTTCTTCAACAAACAGAGACTGATTGCATTGCGTAACAGGGGGATGATTGACCCTGAGCAGATTGATGAATACATCGCTCGAGACGGGTACACGGCGCTGGCTAAAGCGCTAAACGAGATGACGCCTGAGCAAGTTATAGAGGAGATAAAACTCTCGGGATTGCGGGGGAGGGGCGGCGCCGGTTTCCCAACAGGCAGGAAGTGGGAGTTAGCACGGGCGGCGAAAGGCGAGACCAAACACATAGTATGCAATGCCGATGAAGGAGACCCGGGTGCGTTCATGGACCGAAGCATAATCGAGTCCGACCCGCATTCCGTTCTGGAAGGGATGATAATTGGCGCAAGAGCGATTGGGGCTTCTTATGGTCATGTTTATATCAGGAACGAATATCCTCTGGCCCGAGAAAGGTTGATAAAGGCGATAAAACAAGCCACAGATTACGGTTTGTTGGGCAAAGATATATTCGGCACCGGCTTTGACCTTGATGTCTCTATCCACAGAGGAGCAGGAGCCTTTGTCTGTGGTGAGGAGACATCACTGATAGCTTCTCTCGAAGGCAGAGCTCCCGAGCCGAGAATCAGGCCCCCATTCCCTGTGGAATCCGGAATTTGGGATGCGCCCACCAACATAAACAACGTGGAGACCTGGGCTAATGTTCCCGATATAATCAATAGAGGTGCGAAGTGGTTCTCCGCCATCGGAACCGAAACCAGCAAGGGTACCAAGGTCTTTTCGGTAGTAGGGAAAGTCAAAAATACCGGCCTTGTCGAGGTCCCGATGGGTATTACGCTGCGGGAGATAGTGTACGACATAGGAGGCGGGATACCCGGCGACAAGGAATTCAAAGCGGTTCAAACAGGCGGACCTTCCGGCGGCTGCATACCTCAGTCGCTGCTGGACCTGCCTATAGATTATGAGAAACTCGCAGAGGTGGGCTCCATCATGGGTTCCGGAGGGCTGATAGTAATGGACGAGGACACCTGCATGGTAGATGTAGCCAGGTACTTCCTCGAGTTTTTGAAGGACGAATCCTGCGGCAAATGCACAGCCTGCCGCGAAGGTATCGATGTGATGCATGGCATTCTCGTCCGTATCTGCGAAGGAAACGGTAAAGAAGGTGATATTGAAATGCTCGAGGAATTATCCGAGGCCGTTAAAGACTCTTCTCTTTGTGCTTTGGGAAGAACCGCGCCGAATCCGGTTATCAGCACTATCCGCTATTTCCGCGACGAATACGAAGCCCACATCAATGACAAGAGCTGTCCGGCCGGAGTGTGCAAGGCGTTAATCACCTATGTTATTAACGAAGAGAAATGTAAGGGATGCCGATTGTGCGCCAAGAATTGCCCTCAGGAGGCTATCACCGGCGAAGTGAAAATGCCCCATACAATTGAGCAAGACAAGTGTATCAAATGCGGTGTTTGTTTCGATGTATGCAAGTTTGACGCGGTGTCGGTAACATAACTATATGAGAGAGACAGAGAATAAAATGATTGCTTTGACGATAGACGGCAAAAAGGTTGAGGTTGAGGAGGGTTCGACCGTCCTGGAGGCGGCGGAAAAACTTGGTATCCATATTCCTACGCTCTGCTACCATAAGTCGCTGGAGCCCTACGGTGCGTGTCGTCTCTGCCTGGTCGAACTGGCCTCATCTCGCGGTTCAGTCATTCAGGCCTCCTGTGTCTATCCCGCCCAGGAAGGGCTGGTTGTCAAAACTGACACGGAAAGGGTTTTGAAGAACCGTCGGATTATGCTCGAATTGTTATTGGCTCGCTGTCCGGATTCGGTGCGGCTAAAGGAAATGGCGGCGGAGATGGGCGTCGGAGAGCCGCGTTTCCCCAAGAAAAATGATGACTGCATCCTCTGCGGACTTTGTACAAGGGTATGCGAGGAAAGGATGGGCGTAGGCGCCATCAGTTTTGCCAATCGCGGTTCGGAACGGAAGGTCTCTGCTCCCTACGACAAACACTCTCCTATCTGTATCACCTGCGGCGCCTGCAAGGTTGTCTGCCCGATGGATGCAGGGCTTTTATCCGAGATTTCGTTGAACGAACCCAGGCCTATCATGTCTGAATATGATATGGGCCTTTCTCCACGGTCTTCCATCTATATACCCTTCCCTCAAGCAATACCCAAGGTAGCCGTGATTGACCGTGATACTTGTATGCACTTTCTTAAGGATGCGTGCAAGTCCTGCGAGAATTTTTGCGAGGCCGGCGCCATTGACTATGAGCAGCAGGATGAATTCGAGGAGGTGGACGTCGGCGCCGTGGTCCTGTCGCCCGGATTTGAGCAGTTCAACCCCGACCTTAAGAAGGAGCTCGGCTACGGCAGGTATCCTAATGTCGTCTCGAGTCTGCAATTCGAGCGTCTTCTTTCAGCCAGCGGCCCCTATATGGGCGAAATACTTCGGCTGTCCGACCAGAAACATCCCAAGAAAATCGCGTGGATTCAGTGCGTCGGGTCGCGAGAAGTGGAGAGAAACTATTGCTCCTCGGTCTGCTGTATGTATGCTACCAAGGAAGCGATTATGGCCAAGGAACACGCCCCCAACCTCGATTGCACGATTTTCTTCATCGACATGCGTGCTTTTGGGAAGGGGTTCGATGCCTATTACGAACGCGCCAAGGAACTCGGCGTACGGTACATTCGCTGTTACCCATCTTCGGTCAAGGAGGTTCCCGGTACGAAGGACCTGAGAATTACTTACCAAAAAGACGACGGAGATATCACGACCGAAGAGTTTGATATAGTGGTTCTTTCTACGGGTATCCGACCACCTAAAGAAGTGCGACAGTTGGCGGAGAAATTTGATATCGAGCTTGATAAGCATGGTTTTGCCGACACGCAGAGTTTCGCTCCGGTCGAGACTTCAAGGCCCGGGGTTTATGCCTGCGGGCCCTTTTCCGGGCCGAAGGACATTCCCGAAACGGTGATGGAGGCGTCTGCGGGAGCTGCCAGGGCGATGGTGCTTTTGAAGGACGAGCGAGGCACATTGATAACACATAAGGAGTATCCGCCTGAAAAAGATGTAAGCGGCCAGGAACCCCGCATCGGCGTATTTGTCTGCCACTGCGGCAGGAACATCGGCGGCTTTGTCGATGTGCCGGGTGTTGTCGAATATGCCAAGACCCTGCCCAACGTTGTCTATGCAGAGGATAATCTTTATACCTGCTCCACCGACACGCAGGAGAATATTAAGGAGATGATAGCCGAGCACGACCTCAACCGCGTAGTGGTGGCGTCATGCACTCCGAGGACCCATGAGCCGCTTTTCCGTAACACTTGCCGCGAGGCCGGCCTCAACGAGTACCTCTTCGAGATGGCCAATATCCGAGACCAGTGTAGTTGGGTGCATATGCATGAGCCTGAAAAGGCCACACGAAAATCCAAAGACCTTGTGAGGATGGCGGTGGCCAAGGCCAGGCTGCTGGAACCTTTGTATAAGGGCACCCTCAAGGTGAATAATGAAGCTCTCGTAATGGGCGGCGGTCTGGCGGGAATGACAGCCGCGCTCAACTTAGCCGACCAGGGATTCCAGGTACATCTCGTTGAAAAAGAGCAGCAGTTGGGAGGCAACTTCAGACATATACACACCCTGCTCAGTGGCGACGACCCCCAGAAGAAGCTGGCCGGCATTATTGAGAGGATTAACTCTCATCCTATGATAGACGTGTACCTTCAAAGCGAGGTTTCTGCCGTTGAAGGTTCTGTGGGCAATTTCAAGTCCACTATACGGCACGACAGCACTGAAAAAGAAGTGTCGCACGGTATTGCTATTGTCGCAACCGGAGCCGGCGAATATGAACCGACCGAATACCTTTACGGTCAAGATAAGCGTATTCTCACGCAGCGCTATCTGGAAGAATGGCTCGCCGAGGACAAACCTGAACTCCAGAACGCCAAGTCTGTCGTAATGATTCAGTGTGTTGGTTCAAGAGAGGAAGCGAGGCCGTATTGCAGCCGAGTCTGTTGTTCGCAGGCGGTGAAAAACGCGATCGCCGTAAAGAACATCCATCCCGAGACCGATGTCTATATACTCTACCGTGACATGAGAACATACGGTTTGCTGGAAGAACACTATAGAGAGGCAAGAGAGAAAGGCGTGCGTTTCATCCGTTACGAGGAGGACCAGAAACCGGAGGTTTCCGTCAAAGGTAACAGGTTGGAAGTTTCCTGTGTTGACCCCATTCTGAACCTTCCTGTCCGTATAAATTGTGATATGGTGGTGCTTGCTCCCGCTATCATCCCCAATGAGGATGTTGACGAAGTGAGCAAACTGTTCAAGATATCCCTTAATCAGGACAGGTTTTTCCTCGAGGCACACATGAAGCTTAGACCCGTTGATTTTGCTACCGATGGCGTGTTCATGTGCGGTCTGGCCCACTGTCCCAAATCCGTTGAAGAAAGCATTGTCCAGGCAGATGCAGCAGCAGCCCGGGCGGCCACTATTCTTTCTAAAGACGAAATCGAAATGGAAGCGACCATATCAGTAGTGGTGGACGAGAATTGTGATGGATGTGCGTATTGCATCGACCCATGCCCGTACAGCGCTTTGACGCTGATTGAATATATGTACGAAGGCGACATCAAGAAAACGGTTGAAAGAGACGGAGCATTGTGTAAAGGTTGTGGAGTTTGCCAGGCCACGTGCCCGAAAAAGGGAATATTCATTCGCAGTTTCAAGCTTGAGCAGTTGGGCGCTATGGTAGAAGCCGCGTTGGGAGAAACCTAAAAACAGAAGACAGAAGATGGTCGTCTGTGGTCTAATTTGAGGAGTTTGTTTAATATGGCAGATGAAGATTTCGAACCGGTCATTATCGGTTTCTGTTGTAACTGGTGCTCGTACGCAGGGGCGGACCTGGCCGGTGTTTCCCGGCAGCAGTATCCTCCGAACCTTCGGATTGTCCGCGTTATGTGTTCCGGGATGGTGCACCCGAACCTGGTCATCGACGCGCTGACCAAAGGCGCTGATGGAGTTCTTGTGTGCGGCTGCCATCCCGGAGACTGTCACTACATTGACGGCAATCTCAAAGCCGAGAACCGAAAAGAGGCGATAGAGCTCCTGTTGGAAGATTTCGGTATAGAGCCCGAACGGTTCAGGCTCGAATGGGTATCGGCGTCCGAGGGCCCCAGGTTCGCCGAGGTAGTCCGTGAGATGACCGAGGCTGTCCGGGCACTGGGCCCCAGCATGTACAAGACTTGAGACGAATCAGATAGAGGACTTTGAGATATGGCAGAGATAACTCTTTCATTTGAAGGCAAGAAGTTCATGTGGGACGGAGTAGAGTACGACAACGAAGAAAAGGCAAGCTCGGTAGAGAAGCAGTACAGCGAAAAGGGCTTCGAAGTTCGCTCGTGTCGTGAGGATGGAAAAGTATTTCTCTACACACGGCGCGTTGTTACCGAGATAGAGGTAGAGCAGAACTAAGGAGAAGAAATGAGCGCTCCAACCATACTGATAATCGATGATGACCCGGATTTCGTGGCGATAGCAAAGGTGATACTCGAGACAAAACAATACAAAGTACAGTTCGCCTACGACCCGGACGAGGGACTCGCCAAGTTGGAGGAAGAATCCCCCGATGCGCTCATCCTCGACGTTATGATGGGAAAAGGCGCTGAAGGATTTGTTTTTGCAAGAAAGATAAGGAAAGACCCGCGTTTTGCCGAGATGCCTATACTGATGCTGACATCCATGCGGGAACAAACCGGGTTTGATTTCCCCGGCGAGCGCATACACTCCAGGTTTCTGCCCGTTGACGACTATATCGAGAAAGGCGTCGAACCGCATGTTCTTCTGGAAAAGATTGAGCAGCTTCTTGCCAGGAAAAGCAGCGGCCAGGGTTGTGGAGAAGATTAAGCGCCCGTTGTCTTCCGGAGAAGACGGCGAGGCACTAACGTATGAGATAATGAAAGGTTGTAGAGAATATCAAAATTCCTTAGAAAGGAGGTAGTACTGTGGCAGTTAAAGTAGCTGAAGAATGGCTGAACATCTGTGGCGGATGTGAGGTTACAATACTGGACATAGGCGAGCCGCTTCTTGACCTGCTGGGCGAGCTTGATTTTGTCCACATGCCCGTGTTGATGGACCATAAGTATTTTGGCCAAACGGGAGAAAAAGACCAGATGGAAATCCCCGAAGCGGATGTGGGGATAGTCTCAGGAGGTGTGCGGAACGAAAAGGAGAAGCAGGTTGCCGAAGAAATGAGGAAAAAGTGTAAAACCCTCATCGCTCTGGGTTCATGTGCTTGCTTTGGCGGGATTCCCGCTATGGCAAATATGTTTCCTCTTGAGGCCCTGTACCAAAAAGTATATAGGGAATCCAAGACTACGGATGCAGCAGATACGCCTCAGGAGAATCTCCCCCCTCTATTGGACAGGGTGTATGCTTTGGACGAGGTTGTGGATGTGGACATCCGTATTCCGGGCTGTCCTACAAACCCTGCTCTGATTGTCAAGGCCCTCACTGCACTCTTGAAAGGCGAACCTTTTGAAATCCCCGAGCGCAGTGTTTGTGACGAGTGTCCTTTGAAACGTGAAAAGAAGGCTGCAGGCGGCGAGATTAAAAGAACACTTGAGTCAATGGAATTCGACCAAAGCCGGCCCTGGGATAATACCAGGTGTTTTATGGAACAGGGCTATTTGTGTCTGGGACCTGTCACGCTGGCAGGCTGTGGCAACAAAGAAAACAGTAATGGTGAAGAAGTTACTGTCCCTCGCTGCATCAAGGGGTATATGCCATGCCGTGGATGCTTCGGCCCAATCCGTAAGGGCGCCAGTCCTTTGGTTGATATGATGACAGCGATTTCGTCCATAGGGCTGGACGTAAAACAAGTGCCGGACAGACGCGCACTATTGAACAGGTACATTGGCGGTCAAAATCGACTCAGGCCGTTGCCGGTCCGCCCAAAATAGTAAGGAGATTATACATATGAAAACAATCACAATTGCTCCAGTAACCAGAATAGAGGGCCATGCCAAGGTAACCATAAACCTTGATGACAGCGGCAACGTTGCAGATACGTTCGTCAATGTTGTGGAGCTTCGCGGCTTTGAGAAGTTCTGCATCGGCAGACCGGTCGAAGAGCTGCCGCGCATCGTAACGAGTATCTGCGGGGTGTGCCCGTGGCACCATCACCTGGCGTCGGCCAAGGCCAACGACGCGGTATTCGGTGTAACACCGCCGCCTACGGGCATAAAGCTCAGGGACCTCTGCCAGAGCATCGCCTTCTGCTCAGACAAGATACTCCACTTTTTCTTCCTGGCCGGCCCGGACTTCGTGATGGGCCCCGACGCGGACTACTCCGTCCGCAATGTTTTTGGTATCGTGCAGTCAAACCCGGATCTCGGCAAGAAGGTCGTGCACGCCCGGCAACTCGGCACGCAGATGCTGGGCATCGCGTCGGGCAAGTCCATCCACCCCGTGACAGCCGTACCCGGCGGCTTCTCGAAGCCGCTTACGGAGGCCGAACGGGACAAGCTCCTGCCAATGGCGAATGAGGTCCTGGAGTTTGCCAAGTTCGCCATCCGCTTCGCCAAGGAGGACATCTTCCCCAAGTACCTCGACACTATAAATATCCTGGGTGTGATAGAGACCGGCTTCCTTGGGACTGTGACCGACGACGGAACCCTGAACGTATACGACGGCAAGGCCCGTTTGATGAAACCTGACGGTTCTTACGAAGAATTCCCGTACGACCAATACACCGAATATATCGGCGAACATATCGAGCCCTGGTCCTATGTGAAGTTCCCTTATGCCAAAAAATGGGGTGAATTCTCGATGGACTTGGATAATCCATCGGGTATCTACCGCACGAACACGCTTGCTCGTATCAATGTGTGTGACAGGATGGCGACGCCGTTGGCGCAGGCGGAACTCGAAGAGTTCCGAGAGAAGTTTGGTCGGCCCGCCCAGCAGACGCTGCTCTACCACTACGCGAGGTTGATAGAGCTGGTCTATAATGCTGAGCACGTTGTCGAGCTCCTGAACGACCCGGAGATAACCGGGAAAGAAACGCGCGTCCCCGTCACGCCGCGCGCAGCGAGAGGCGTGGGCTGCGTTGAGGCCCCCAGAGGCACCTTGATACACGACTATGAGACGGACGAAAACGGGCTTATTACCGATGTCAATATTATTGTGGGTACAACCCACAATATGGCGCCAATCAATATGTCCGTCAAGCAGGCGGCAAAAACCCTCATCAAGGACGGCAATTACGACCAGGGCATCCTCAACCGGGTCGAGATGGCCATACGCGCTTACGACCCGTGCCTGTCCTGTGCAACGCATAAGCTGGACGGCACAATACCTGTGAAGGTTGAGATTCGGGATGCTTGTGGGAAAGTAATCGACACTATAGCCAATTGAGAAACCACCGGATGTAGATTTCTATTCACCCGGGGAGCTGACAGCATTGGTGCGGTTCGCTGGGAAGACGGCGATTCCCCTGCGGCTGAATGTACGTTGACTTGACGAAGGAGTCTGATTATGCTGTGATAAGGCGCACGGTTATGGTCTGAAATCTCGTCGGGAATTTCGGTCTGCGCGCGAACCTTCCTGTGGGCCCCGGTAGAATACGAAAAGCACTTGAGCTTTCCCCGAGAGTTGTATTCTACATGACTTACGGCAAAACCCGGGTATGGCTTTTACGAAGCTCAAACGAAATTAACGATATTCAATTAGGCTTACGCTGAATGGGACCCGATTGGTACGACAAATCCGTTCTTATCCTGGGATGTGGCAACATCCTGTTTGGAGATGACGGGTTTGGGCCGGCTGTGGCTCAACGCCTTCGGCGCAATTTCACGATTCCCGGCGACATCTACGTGCTCGACGCAGGGACATCAGTTCGGGAAATCCTCTTTGACACCATACTTTCCGACAAGAAACCGTCGAAAATAATCATCGTAGATGCGTTGGATTGCAGCCGAAAGCCGGGCGAGCTCTTCTCCCTGGACGTTGATTCTCTCCCCAAGATTAAGATAGACGACTTTTCCTTGCACCAGGCACCAACATCGAACCTGCTCCGTGAGCTTCGAGACCTTTATGGCATAGAAGTCATCGTAACTGCCTGTCAAGTGGCGCATATACCCGATAGCGTGAGCCCGGGACTTTCGGAACCTGTCAGAGAAGCCGTAGAAGCCGCTGCCGAGATGCTCGCCCGCGAGCATCTCAGCTAATTGTTTACAGCTTTCCTCTGATTTCGTGCAATCTTTGTGCGTACTTCTGTTATTTCAGCGGTCCGGGCCCATGCACAGGATGGTACCATTTCTCAACGCCAGATACAGCCGTCCATCCGCTGCAATCATGCCGTCCCAGACAGGAATTGCAGGAAGCTTGTATCCCGACAGTTTTTGGCCCGTATCCACAGAGACAACATTGAGCAAAGCCCCTTCTTTGCCGAGCCATGCTTGTTCCTGCCGGCGCATCTGCCGATTGATTTCGTCGTTGGCTCCGAAGACATACTCGAAAGTTTTTTCCTCGTCGGCAACATCGGGAGCGCCGGCTAAGAACAGATTCCTGTCGGCCAAAACCATGGCGTTTGCCAGAAGCTCGGGCCTGGCCAGCTCCCATATATAGCTGACCTTTTTTTGCGGTTGTGCGGCTTTTTGTTTCCCCTTCCTTCTGCGGCCTCCATTGCCTTTCTCTGCGGCCGCTACTGCCGCTGTTGCCACAGACCCATCCTTGTTGGCTGCGTATAAGCTGTAGTATGTTCGAGGGTTGATGTTATTACCGACATTGTGAGCAAAGAGTAGGTAAACTCTGGACTTGTCAAACACCATGATTCGGCCGGTCGGCGTAAAATTCCTCGGCACCGTATATTCCCCGTGACCTTCGCCGGCATTCTTTCCGTACATCCAGTATGAACGGTGGAACCACGCCTCATCCAGGAAACCGGTGGGACAGAACAGATGTCGGCCCGGGCCGGTTTGAACTCTTTCTTTGCCCGCGGCAATATCGAGGTCAAGGCGTTTGCCCTGCAGGTCAAATTTCTGCGCCCTCATGTAGATATGACTCCCATCAGAGGAGAATATGTCTGCGTTTGCTACGGGGATTGATTTACCCGCCATTAGTGTTTGGAGGTTTTTCCCCGTACGCGGGTCTTTATCATTGAGTACTGTTTCGGAGAGCAGCTTTCCCGTGGCGCACTCCAGGCGGACCAGGCGCATTCCTCCATCTAAGAACGCATTTCGTCCAGCCAGACAATATGCTACGCCGTCACGCACAAGGACGCTTCCGTGAAGCGGCCAGACGGATTCGACTTGCTGATAGCTTAGCAGCTTGTCATCTCCGGGCGCAGCGCGAAAACGCCAGGCGAGTTCTCCGTCGGCCGCCCTCAGGCAATACACCCAGCCGTCTGCACAGCCGAATATAGCCAGTCCTCTAAAAATCGTCGGGGGACTATCGACCCTGCCGCCGGTCGAGTAAGACCATATCGTTTTGCCTGTAGCGTTATCCAGGGCATAGACCTTATGTTGGTCGATTGACGAGACAAACAGCTTCCAATCAGCAGCAGTCATCGTGCTCAACTTCCCGCCGAGGTCCGTCTGCCAGCTCTTTTTCAACTTTGCCGATACTCCCGTTTCGGTCGCGCCGCTGCGCTCGTTGTCATGCCGATACGTCGGCCAGGAATCGTATTTTTTTCTGGCGTCTTTACGCTTGGCGTTGTCGATATAGCCGTAAACCGGACCTTTTTCGAGGCGAGCTGCTTTCGATATCTCAGCCCTGGAATCATCGCTCGCCGGCGCCAGCGCACAAAAATGAGGCAGCTTCGACTGATAGAAACAGGCGCAACTGTCAGGCGGCTTGTACAACAATCCGTTACAGGGCATAATCCCGTAGATGCAGCTGCCCCGCAGCCAGTGATGTATATCGCATCGCTCGGTGCCTACTTCGAGAAACTCGGTCCCTGTGCCGGATGTCATAATATATCGCTCTGTGGCTCGGCCCGGATAGCAGCGCTGGTGCATGAAGAAGGCCTCTATCTGCTTGGACACAAAGTCGTGCTTTGTCCGGCCGGTCCTGGCATCTACCGCCAGAAAGTGAGTGCCTTTTTCCTGGATTTTACCGGTTGCCGCCGTCCATACCAGCCCGTCAATCAGGAACACATCCTCCGGCGAGAAGTGGCCTGACCCGAGCTGCTCCGATTTCCACAAAATTTCTCCGGTTTTCACCGACAGCCCCACCAGACGTCCGCCTTTGAAGCCTCTTTTTGTCGATAGTATTACCACGCCGTCGCCTGCGATAAGCCTCGGTGCGTATCCGGTTGCAGGTATGGCCCAATCGCCGGCCTTTTCTGAAACCCACTTTTCGCTGCCGTCCTTGCGGTCCAGGGCCGCCACGTGCTCACCATCGTGAAAGAAAACCATTTGCCCGGCAACCGCCAAGGTCAAAGGAGCGACTCGATTTCTGTGCTTCCAGAGCGTTTTGCCGCTATCGGCTGATACTGCCGTCACGAGACTCGCCGGATTGTCCTTCGACCAGCCGAAATCCCTGTTCACCCGGTCCCGCTCTTTGCCTCGATTTGGTGAGGCATGCTTATAGACAAAAGGCTCTTTATCCGGTTCTACAACAAGATACAACACGCCGTCGGACAGAACTATCTCCGCCGTACCTTTCGTTTGGTCGTATGAGCGGATTGTTTTCCCGGTAGCCGCGTCCAGAACGCTAACCGGCGCGTTGATACCCAGCGTTACATAGACTCTATCGCCGAGAGCTACAATTCGCCGGGGGTGGTAACCGGGCCCGCTTTTGAAAGGCCACGTATGTGGAAACCATTGGTCGAAACTTCGCTTCCACAGTATCGCCCCGTTAAAAGCGTCGCGTGCCACCACCGTCCATCGTCCGGGCAGATAGATATGATACCTCAGCCCTTCGTCGATGATGTAAAGAATCCTTCCATTTGATGACACCAGGCCGTTGAGGCTCGACATGAAGTCATGGTTTCGCAGCCATTTCGGACCGCCTATCCATTGAAGTCTCCGCGGTGGCCCGACAATCCGGTCCTGACCTACCATGGTTCCCTGCGGGTCGTGCAGGTAATGCGTCCACTCGTCTATCTCGCCGGGTCGAGGCTTGACGGTATTCGTCCACTTCCCGCCGCGCTTAATATAAGCCACACCCTTCGGCGCCAGTACACGCATAACCTCATCTCTCGATACCTTGCCGAGGTTGTCCGAGACGACAAGGCTGACGAGATTATCAATGTAGGGCAGGCGGCTGCCTCGCAGGCCGTCAACGGTTACTTTACCGTAGCAGTTTAGCGATTCGATATGCTCGCGTGCGGCCTTCACATTTTTCGCATCCGCGTCGAGTCCCTGGACTACGAAACTATCATTTGCGCGCAGGGCGGCAGTGAGCTTTCCGTCTCCACAGCCAATATGAACTACAAGACCGCCCTTGACGCCTGCTGCGTCCAGGATTCTTCGGGCTTCTTCTTTCTGGTTTGAGCTTTGGGCTTTTGCGCCTGACAAAACGCACGATACTACCAGCAGACCGACAATGGTAATGGACAAGAGTTTTCTGTTTCGCATGGGATTTATCCTTTCCAGTTCAGCACATCTTATTGTTTGTTCAAGATGAACGCCCTGACAGCAGGCCGTTTCGATATTTGGCGGTACGACAACATGGCGGGATTATACCAGATGTTCACGCTGCAAGCAAAAGCGTTCTCTTCGGAACCGGGCATACCGACATTAAGATTCACTATGGCTTAATCGAGGCACAAAACCTCGCCGTTAGCAGCGGCTATGTACAGCTTGCCGCCCGCGGCGGCCATTCCGTCATAGACCGGCTCATATTTGAGTTCGTATTCCGCAAGTTTGCTGCCGTCGGCCGCTGAGACGGCCCAGAGTTTGGCGCCCTTGCGGCCCTCGAAGGCCGCGTAAGGGTCGTCATCCGGAACCACGTCGGCGCTCCCGGCGACAAAGAGGACTCCTTTCGCCAATACCATAGCGGTTACACGCACCGGCACGCGCCGCTCCCAGAGCCGCTTGAGCTTTTTATCGTGGATCGGTTGCGCTTTCAATTGTCCGGCAAAAAGCAGATATCCTTTGTTTCCGGGATTGAAGAAACCCCAACGTGCGGTGCCGGGGTATGCCTGGATTCCGTAGGCCGTATGCTCGTCAAAGACGAGAAGTTGTGCGTGTGTAACCGCGCCTACCGCCCATCGCGTCCGATTAAACCAGCTATTGTCGCGGAATCCGGCGGTGACTAAGAGGTGATTTTCGTCCTTTGTACTTCGGTCTAACACCTTTTCCTGCCGCATAAAAATGGATGAGCCGTCACTAACCAAGATGTCAGCCAGGACGCCCGGGAGAGTTCGTGCGTCTCCGGCCGGCATTTTGTCCGTCTCGGAATCGGGACTGTATAGTGTCTTTTCGCTGAGAACTTTGCCGGTTACCGGGTCTAAGGAATAAAAATATATTCCACCATCGAGGTAGGACGACCGGCCCGCGGCCAAATAGATGACATCATCCATCGCCAAAATACTGCCGTGAACCGGCCAGGCTGATTCGAGCTGGCCGAAGGCGCCCACAAGCCTCTGGCGCGGCGCCGCTCGCCGGCGCCAGACAAGCTGTCCGTCCGCCGCCCGCAGGCAATAAACCCAGCCGTCCGCCGAACCGAAAAGAACGAGACCTTTGTAAATGGTAGGCGGCGTGTCCACTCGCCCGCCGGCCGTGAAGTTCCATATCACTTTGCCGTCAACCACATCGAAAGCGGCAACTTGATGCCGGTCGATCGATGCTACGAAGAGTTTATCGTCCGCAATAACGGGGGGACTGAGCCGACCGCCAACTGCCGCACGCCAGGATATGCCGATATCCGCAGGAACTACGGTCGTAGTCGAGCCGCTCCGCAGCGGGTCGCGGCGAAATGTGGGCCAGTCGTATGGATTCCCGATTTTCGATTGGCGAACGGCGATTTGTCCGTAGGCCGGGCCTTTCTCAAGCTGCGATTCAACCTGGCCCTTTGACGTTTCTGCTCTTCGATTCTTCGAGCTGCTCTTCGGGGCCAGGGCGAAATAGCCGTTGAGCTTCGTTTCAATGTAGCAGTCACACGGGTGTGGAGTCAGATAAAGCAGCCCGTTGCAGGGGACAATGCCGTGCAGACATGCACCGCGGGCCCAATGGTTCAGGTCGTTTTCCCCGGATGCCAGGTCTATGAACTCCACTCCACGCCGAGACGCCAGCAGGAAACGTTCTGTTGCCTTGCCCCTGTAGCAGCGATGATGATGACCGACGTTGAACGTTTCTTTTGTGGAGAATCTGCGTTTGATTTCTCCGGTCGTTAAATCGAGCCCAATTACGGCGTAGTCAACTGCATCCTTATCGGGGATATCATGGCCTTTCATTTTGACGTCCTGATGTTCATGCACCCATACAAGCCCATCGATTACAAAGACATCCGGCTGCCAGTTGTGAGACCAGCCGCCGTAACGGTGTTTCCATAACAGCTCGCCATCTTCGGCACGGTAGGCGTACAAGGTTCCGGGAAGGGTATGCCACGACCTCTTTTTTACCATTTGTGGCTGGGCAAACAAAACAACGCCATCCTGGTAAAGCAGAACGCACATATCGCTCATTCTGATACCGTACATTACCAGGTGCTCTGCAATCTCAGGTCTTGCGATTTTCCACCGCTGCTCGCCCGATGTAAGGTCGAGGCTGATGATAGCGTCGTGGTCAACAAGAAATATCTGCCCGCCGCCGAGAGCAAGCTCCAGTCGGCCGAAGGGCTCGGCCGAATTGAATTTGCCGCGAAGCCCGGAAAAACTCCACTTTTTCCAGAGCATTTCTCCGGTGTCGGCCTTGAGCACGCAGACGCTTTTATTCACCGGCGGCATTTTCTCATTTTCCGGCCGCTGCGCCTTGTGGTTCAGTGAAAGTACAAGTAGTCCATCCTTGTAAAGTATTTCGTCGGTGTTCTCCGTACCTTTATAGACCCGAAGAATCTTGCCTGTGGCCGCGTCCAGTGCCGTCAGTGGAGCATTGAAGTTCAACGTTACATAGACTCGGTTGCCCGCGGCGACGAGCCTTTTCGGCAAATGGGGAGGTTCGTTGAAACGGCCTTTCCAGTCGGCGCTCCACTGGCTCCAGCCCCACTCGGCAATTGCACGCTTCCACAGTAACGTCCCGTTGAATGCGTCACGCGCCACGAGAAACCATTTATCCGGAACGCTCCCGTCGAGGCCGGCGGGCGCTTCGTCGGACGTGTAGAATAACCGACCGTTGGCGGAAACCATAGCAGTCGTGCTCGGTACCGTATCGTGATGTCTCTGCCAGAGCGGTTTGGCGGCCCATTGAAGAGTCCGCGGCGGGCCGACGACCTGGTCTCTGGCGACGGCGTTACCGCTGGCGTCGTGCAGCCAGTGCGTCCACTCGTCGATTTCTTTCGGCCACGGTTTGACCGTCTTCGACCACTTACCATGCTGCTTGACATACGCCACACCGCGCGGCGCCAATACGCGCATCACCTCCTCGGTCGATACGGGCAGCGCTTCCTCGGCAACAAGCAGGTTCACCAGGTTCTCCGCATAGGGCAGATGCGTGCCCGACCATGTAGTAACCGATACCCTGCCGTATAAACCCAGCTCCCGGATGTACCGGCGAGCTTCTGTCACCTTGGCCGCATCACGCTCCAGGCCGTGAACAAGATAGCGTTCATCTGCTCCCAGCGCCGCCGTCAGCCTGCCGTTGCCGCATCCGACCTGGACGATAAGACCACCTTTGATGTTACACTGTTGCAGGATTTTCCCGGCCTGTTGTTTGGTAGTCGGTCGGGCGTAGGTAGAAGAAGACAGTATTGTCAGTACCGTCAGAGCGTATGTTGACCAAATGTCCGATTGAGTTCTTTTCCTCATGGTCTTTCATCCTTACCTTGCAAAAGTCTATTAGTGCCCGGGAGCTGTAATCCTTCTTTACACAGGCCGCCGGCGCCGCTGAGTTCTTTCTTTACCGGCCTCGTCAATCTTACACCAAAATCCGGCGGTCTTCAACCGACTTTTATGGCTCACCTGACAGCCAATAAAGATTCGTGGTTTTGTTGGCTTCCGCTGTGCCGCTAATAATCGCCGAGCCAGTGTAAGACGATGAACCCAAAGTCCTTGAAGTTGACGGAGTTTGGAGGAATTTTCAGGTTATTTGAGGTACTCCCACTTGTCAAGACCAAAAAGTTGAATCGTTATTCGGTATTCGCGTCAGTTCCTTGTGTTCGCCCAATTTCACAGAACCTACTGTGGTTGTCAAGGGCCAATGGGACCGTCATGACATCTGATCTATCCTATTGAAATACAAGCATTTACCTCCCTGGACTTCTCAGTCGCACTTTCGTCCGTTTTGTGCTACAATCACATCCACAAATAGAGTGTGCACATGCCTTGGAGGAGGTTTGAATGACCTTATGAACAAGAACTCTGATGTCAACAGGTGACCTCCTGCCAAATCCGCAGGAACTCGCAGAAATGAGTGAAGTATCTGCGTTCTTCGCCCAATATCAGAGTTTTTCAGTGGCTCGAAGAGGAAATGTCACTCAGAATTCGCGTAGTCTGCCACAAGAACTGCCACAAAATGAAAAATGCAAGAAATGGAAAACAGGCAAGAATGCTGTAACTACCTATAAATGCAGTTCTTATGAATCGGGGTGATAGGATTCGAACCTACGGCCTCCTGCTCCCAAAGCAGGCGCTCTAGCCAAGCTGAGCTACACCCCGAAAAAGCTTAGATAATGCCCATCTGAAAAACCATTCTACTCAAAGCGACTCGATATTGCAATAGCCTCGTATTTTCACCCGGTTTTGCGAAACTGCTTTTGGGCCATCGGTTTATGGATTTTTCGCCAAAAAAAGATTTGCATATCCACACCGCTTAGGATACAATTGTTATATGTGAAGTAGTTTTTTGAGAGAGCTAAAATGGTGTAGTAAACTGCCCCGTTGGTTTGTAGGAGGTATATTATCATGGCTGGTATGTTCTATTCCTTACAGGAAGCTGCCGAGAGACTTAACAAAACTGAGGAAGAATTGCAGCAGATAGTCAAAGACGGTAAGCTGCGCGAGTTTCGCGATGGTCCAAATTTGCTGTTCAAGATTGATGAAGTCGAAGCGCTGATGCCTGAGATAGCCGTTGTGCCGTCCGAGGAAGCTCCCGCACCGGAGATTCTACAGCCGGAGCCCCCAGAATTGGAGATTCCCGAAATCGAAGCACCAACACCGGAAGAAGCAGCCGCGGAGATTGCCGAGCCGGAGGCACTTGAGTTGGAGACTCCCGAACTCGAAACGCCGGAACTCGAAGTGCCAGCGTCGGAAGAGCCGGCCGCGGAAATACCTGAGCCGGAGCCCCCCCAATTGGACATTCCCGAACTCGAGATACCCCAGCAGCCAACACCGGAAGGACTTGGAGCGGAGATACTGGAACCGGAGGGCCTTGAAGCAGAAGCGCCTGAGTTGGAAATTCCCGAACCGGAAGCGCCGACTCCGGAAGAACCGGCCGCGGAAATACCGGAACCGGAAGTGCCGGTATCAGAAGGCACGGAGCCGTCAGATATGGATGAAATTCTCTTGGCGCCTGGAACCGGGATACCGGCGGTGCCGAGTGAGTTGACCGATGCCGATACCGCTTTAACCGGCGAAGGGATCAATGTTCTTGGAGAGACCGACCGCGATTACGATGTCACCGATGACACAATGGCTGAGACCGTAGGTGGGACGGGTGCGACAGGCGCGACAGGTACAGCGGGCTCAGCATCATCGTCTGAAGCATCATTGGAAGAGATTGAAAGCGATGTCAATCTGGATAGTTTCGGCAGCGGCTCGGGCCTGTTGGACCTTTCGCTGCAGGCTGACGACACTTCGCTGGGCGGCATTCTTGATGAGATTTACACGGCTGACGAAAGCGAAGAGGAGGAGCCGGCCGAAGCCGGTACGGTAGAGGAAGTGGTGGCCGAAGCCGACCAGATTGCAGAGGATTTTGCCGCTCCGCAGCCCGGTCTGGATATGGCATTAGCCGGAGCGACGTTCGAAGTGCCGCCGGATAAGCAGAGCAACATCCTGGGAGGATTGTTGTTCCTGCCGATATTGATTTTGCTTTACACCGCAATTGCGGCTGTGTCGGGTTTGCGAGGAGTAGCGTCTTCGGCTGTTTCGGCGGTGCAGGGCAAGATATGGTATGTCGTGATTGGGCTTACCGTGGTGGCGTTAGGAGTGGTTGGAGCAGCTTTTACGCTGGGTAAAGATGCTTCGGATGCTGCAAAAAAACCGAAAAAGGCCAAGATACCCAAGAAAGTGAAAAAGCCCAAAAAGCCCAAAAAGCCCAAAAAGAAAAAGTGAGCCAAGTCCTTGTAATTTACGACTTTACAAAATACGGCTGCGGGCCTAAACACATTCACCTGTTAGCCGTTACAGGCTGAAAAAGCAACCAAGGTAAATGCAGTCGCCTATTCCATATTTTATTCGCGACCATCGCACAAGTCTTGAGGACCCCTGTGCCGACTTCACTTACGGCAATCTCAACAGGCTTACCAAGGCCGAATGCGGAATGGAATAGACAAAGTCCAAAATATGAAAGCAGCAAAACGGTTGGCATTATTCGAAGGTACCTAGTAGTCTGTCATGATTGAATATGTAGCTTGTCATTCTGAACGAAGTGAAGAATCTCAATTGCACATTGAAAGTAGTTGTATTGCTAAAGCCGGATGCTTCGCTCCGCTCTCCTATGGAGTCCTTACGGACAGCATGACAGCTTAATTGCGTTACTAACAGATACAATTTTGACAGAATACTAAGTGCCTGTCGGAATCACCGTATATAAACAATAATTTCAACTCGGCGGTTCTGTGCTTTCCCGCTGGCGCTCGCATTCGATGCTACAGGCTGGCTTTCTCCACGCCCTACCGCTCGAATCTTCTCGTCGGGAATCCCCCGCTTAATCAGGTATCTAACCACGGAAAGCGCGCGTTGTGCCGAAAGTTCCCAGTTATCTTTCCAATTCGATTTCTTGATTGGCTCCGAATCGGTATGTCCCACAACATCTATTTGTTTACCGGGGTATCTATCACGAAGAACCGACCGAATATGGTCAAGCTCGGTAATCGTCCCTGTCTTGAGTGTAGCTTGCCCCGAATCAAACAATATCGAGTTCTTAAGCGTTACGGTAATCGTCCCCTTCGAAGGGTCAAAGGCAACATCGTAGTCACTTCCAAAACCTGATGCCTCGCCCGGAGTCTTGTTACGTTCCTGAATTTGTTTCTGGAGCTCTTCGATGGTCTGCTGGTCCTGGGAAATCTGTTTGGCAAGCTCTCCTTTTTGGGACTGCTCGAACTCCAACTGCCCTTCCAAATTCTTATGTGCCACATTCAGATTTTCATATTTCTTCTTCCAATTCGTACAGCCGGGCAAAAGAGTAGATGCTGCAAGACAAATTAGAAGGGCGATTGACTTTTTGTTGGCGGTTCGCATTTTATATCTCCTTATAATGATGAAATGTAATGTCCCTTTTCTAACGGTAAAAAAACAACTCTTCTATATAGTTCAAAATCCAATCGTGTAGAATCATAACAACAAATACTCCCATTGACAAGAAGGGACCATAGGGAATTTGGCGAATTTTTTTAAAAAACATCTGAAAAAGCGCCCAGCCCAAACCGAAAAATGGTGCGATGAAAAAGGCCAAAACGACAAAAAGCGGCCCAACCACCGCCCCTGCCGCTCCCATCAGGTGCACATCGCCGAGCCCCATCGCCTCTTTTCCGAACCCCAGAGTACCCAGGATACGAACGGCCCAGACAACCCCGCAGCCCACAAAGTAACCCCAAACGCTGCCCAGAAGTCCCGCAACGACAGGATATTGCGAAAAATTCGCCCACCAGAGGCGTACCGACTCCACCTCCCTGCTGACCCAAAAGGCGCCTGCTGAGAAAATGATTATCGGCAGCAAAAAAAGCACCTCCCTGCAAGCCTCCAGCCGATGATTAAACTGCGGCTCAGCCGATTCTTCTGTCTTCTGTCCTCTGTCTTCTGATTTCTGTTCCCTCTCCTCCGTCCTCTGCCCTCCGTTCTCTGCCTCGTAACTTCTTTTCACCAAACCGATTACAAGAAGCAAAAACGATACACCCAGCCCTATCACCGCCCCAATGGCCAGAGCCCCAGTCCCTGCAGATGCGCTTGGAAGAAGCTTATCTGCGCTAATGAAGACCGGCTCGATTACATACCCCCCCACTGCTGACCCTACAAAGCCGATTAACGTAACAAACCAGCAAATCGACAGCGGAATGACCCAATACTCCAGGTCAATGGCCGAAGCCGCGATGAAAGCTGCTAACAAAATAATGTGAAGAAGATAAATAAGCCAGCCGCCCTCCATAATCGGCCTGACCCTTGGCCCCAAAGTGCTGTAAAAATAACAAATGAAAAGACCGAGGAAAACCAGCCCGCTCAGCAGCTCGATACAAAAATAACGCGGCGAAATCGCAATCTTGCAATATCTGCACTTCCGGCCCAAAACAAGCCACGAGACCAGCGGTATATTATCATAAAACCGAATGTGTTTCCCGCAGCCCGGACAGGATGAAGGAGGAGTTACTAAAGATTTGTCACGAGGCATACGATAAACCACAACGTTCAGGAAGCTGCCTATACAGCAGCCCAATGCGAAGATAAACGCAAACCAAATCCAATCCGGCACTGCCACTATGCCTCCTTTGCAAAAATGCCTAAGAGCATCTAACAAAAAGATTGCGTTTTCTCTGTCATTCCCGCGAAAGCGGGAATCCAGAACTGTTGAGTAATTTGGAAATTCATTTTGTTAAAGTTTCTAAAGATAAGTTAAAGTTACAAGAACACGCCCGACACCCACTTACGACCATCGAGCATCCAAGCCAACTATTTCAAGCCTAAATATTTTCTGATATGCCTTGCTAAGTGGTTGTCGATCTCGATGTGCCTCGGAACGGGCTGTTTCTTGTCTGTAGATGGGTTTATGTAGATGTCGTGCCTTGCGCCGCTCCTTAATAAAACGCACCCCTTTTTGGTGAGCCGGCGAACGAACTCCTTTCGCTTCATATTGCAATTTCTTTCATCTCGTGTTCTTCAGGCACCTCATCCATAGCCATCAATAGATACGCATCCTTAATATTCTCCTCTAATTCCCCGAGAGTTTCTCCCTGAGTCATAATTTCCGGATGCTCAAGAAGCTTTCCCAGCCAATATTTCTCACCCTTCCAGTAAATCATGGTCATTTTTGTTTTCATAGCCGTTGCTCCCGTTATTCTGACGGTTTAACTTATGATAATATCATAACACATGGCCCTGCTATTTCAATCAGTGTTTATCCACATCTATAGTGCTCACGATTGAAATTTCCCGTTTGTTCGCGGGCAAGTAAGCTTAGAACAATAATTTACAATCCTAATCGCGGGAATTTATTACCCTTAAGGGTATAACAAAGAACCGTTTTTAGCCGGCCAATCTCTAATTCTCTAATCCGCTTTACCTGTCGTTTTCTTATCGACCACCCCTGCCACTTTCATCGGCAGGCCGAACAGACGTATAAATCCGGTCGCATCGGTCGAGTCATATTCGTCCCCCATCTTAAAACTCGCCAGGTCGGTCCGGTAAAGGCTGTTTGGGCTTTTTATACCGGCCGGCGTACAGCGGCCCTTGAACAATTTCATTTTCACTTCCCCCGTAACATTTCGCTGCGTAACATCCACAAATCCGTCGAGCGCCTCCCGCAGCCGGCAAAACCACAGACCGTAATAAACCATCTCGGCGTATTTCAGGGCAACCTGCTGTTTATAGTGCAGGGTTTCCCGGTCAAGCGTCAGGCTTTCGAGGCAATCGTGAGCGGCCATCAATATCGCACCGCCCGGTGTCTCGTAAACACCACGCGATTTTATCCCGACCAGCCGGTTTTCGACTAAGTCCGTCTGCCCGACACCATGTTTGCCGCCCAGCCGGTTCAGCTTCTCGAGCAGCTTCACTCCGCTTATCTTCTTGCCGTCAAGTTTCACCGGCGCCCCCTTGTTGAAACCGATTTTGACGTAATCCGCTTTCTTCGGGGCCTTCGATATCGGCCGCGAAATAACGAACACATCGTCTTTCGGCTCATTGGCAGGGTCTTCCAGCTCGGCCCCTTCGTGGCTGATGTGCCAGAGATTACGGTCCCGAGAATATATCTTTTTCTTCGTCTGCTCGATAGGAATCTTGTGTTTCTTCGCGTAGTCAACCGCCGCCTCGCGGCTTCTCAGAGTAAAGTTCGGGTCCTTCCAGGGCGCCACAATCTTCAGCGACGGGTCCAGCGCCATATAAGTCAGCGCGAACCGCACCTTGTCGTTGCCCTTGCCGGTCGCCCCGTGGGCCACCGCTGTCGCGCCCTCGGCGTGGGCGACTTCAACCTGATGCTTCGCTATCAAAGGACGCGCAATACTGGTGCCTAACAAATACTTTTTTTCATAGATAGCCCCGGCCTTGAGCACAGGCCAGAGGTAATCTTCAACAAACTCTTTACGCAGGTCCTTGACCACGCACTTGACCGCCCCGCTCTTCAGCGCCTTGCGCTTAATGCCGGCTAATTCATCGCCCTGCCCCAATTCCACCGCAAAGGCGATTACCTCGTACCCGTAAGTCTCCTTCAGCCACGGCAGAATCACGCTCGTATCCAGACCGCCGCTATACGCCAACACCACTTTCTCAGCTTTGCTTTTACTCTTAGCCATCGAACTTACCCTCAACGGGGCCAACATAAGAAATCTATATTTAGCCTGCGGTTTTACCGCAGGTTTCAATCTGCATCAACATAAAATCGTTCTTTCATACTCTCCCGGCTTCATATAACACCTTTCCTCGGCTCGAAAACACTTCACGGCAAAGCCGGATTATACAGAAAATTCGCCGCAAAAACAATCAAAACAAAAAGAAAAGGAAGGAATTTAGCTGTGTGTCAATCTTCCACCATCGGCGGTGTATCAGGCGGCACAAGCGGCTCAATGACTCAAGTCATCACTTTTCATGTAGCGATAACCACGCCTTCTCGCCGCGCAATTTCGATGATAGGACGGCCCTGGTCGGTCTCCCACTCTTCTTCGCCACAAGGTATAGGCTCGATACGGCTGTCAGCTAAAGCGGTTGCCTGCCAGAGTTTTTCGACCAGAGCAATTTCACGCGGCCCATCGAATTCAGGAGCAATTACTATCAGGTCAATATCGCTGAATTCAGTGGAATCGCCTCGCGCAAAGGAGCCAAAGAGTACAAGCCTGCGGGCATGGATACCAACGGTGCTAAGCGCTGCGATATACCGCTGTATTACGGTCATAATTGTGCTCTTAACCATTTCAGTATATCCTCAGCCAAAGCTGCTCAGAAAACTCATATGCTCCGTACTCAGGGACAACTCAACTATTTCAGCAAGCCGAACAAGACTATGTATACGCGGTGGAAGGTCCTCTGTCTGTCTGGTTACATGGGCTTTGAGCATCTTTTCGACGGCAAGGTGCGCAAAGAAAAGGCAATGTCGCAGATGGCCTCTATCCAGTAACGATTGAGCAGCCGAAAAGTCCTCATCGCCGCTTTGGCTCCAATAATCTATCTGCCTTTTAACGTCCATTGAAAATCAGCAAAGCCCTTTCATAAATCTTATCTACGAAAACCAATATCCTGATTGTTGTCTTGTGAGCAATCGTATCCGTTCATTGTTGAGTATACCAAACATCTCCGCCCCAAAGCAACAATTAAATCGAACAATGTCAATAATGCCAATGCGTTTTTAAATTCGTCTCTACGCTTTTTTACTAAAGCTTTCCATAACCGTTTTTCGCATGATTTCCGCCTTGGCTTTTGTGCCGGTGAAAAGTTTGAACTGGGCGACGGCCTGATTGACAAACATCGAGATGCCGTCGATTGTTTTTGCGCTGGCCTCTTTGCTCTGCTTGAGCAGTAAAGTCTCCGCGGGATTATAAACGGTATCGAAAACAGCCATACCCTTTTTCAGGCATCCTTTCGGCGCCGGTGTCTCATCCACATTCGGATACATCCCCACACTCGTGCAGTTTATTACCAGCTTCGCGTCCATGTTCGGCAAATCATCCAATCCTGCGTAGTCACAAGCGAATTCCGCCGCGAGTCTTTCCCCCCTTTCGACGGTTCGGTTATAAATCTTCACTTTCGCACCCACATCGCTCAGCCCTGCAACTATCGCCCTCGAAACGCCCCCTGCCCCGACCACCGCCACAGAAAGCCCCTTCAACTCCTTTCGTGTTATACCCATACCCGAAGTAATAGCATCCAGCGCCCCGGCATAATCTGTATTATAGCCCTTGAGTCTGTCGTCTCCGCTGATGACCAATGTATTAACCGCTCCTATCTTCTCAGCCAATCGCTCCACATCGCCGCCGCCGGATTTAACGTATGCCAGGGCGCTTTGCTTATGCGGAATTGTTACGCTAAAGCCCTTGAAGCCCAGCCATTTTCTCAGCAGGACATTACGCAGGAACCGGTCGAATTCGCTCTTGCCCCCTTCGACAAGCAGCGGCAGATACAATTTATTCATATCCTTCTCGGCAAAGCACGCATTGTGAATCGCCGGACTAAGAGAATGGCCTACCGGCTCGGCAATCACGCCGTAAAGTTCCGTATCGCAGTCGATAGAATCATAGCGGTACAGCCCCTTTAATTGCCCGATTATCAACTGTCCCGGCGCAGTTGCGCTGCTCTCGTCCACGCTCGCAAAAGTTACGAAGCTGTTCAGCTTCTTCGCAAGGATTCTGCTGCTCAGACCGCCCTGCCCCATACACAACACAATCCGCTCGCCGCTCGTTTGATGCAGCAGGTCGAAGCCCTCGAAACAATCGTTGATATGGTTCGCAGTATAGACAAGCTTCGGTATCGCCTCAGGACATACGGTCATAATATGTCGATACTGTTTGGTGATATTCGCAAATTTCCCCTTGAAATTATGGGCCGACAAAACCAGCCGCCCTTTCAGGCTCTGCGACAGCGCCCGCCTTAGCTTCTCCTGGTTTTCAATACTGTGAAAATTTTCATACTCGAAGTCGATAAACTCCGCCCCGGCCTTCAGCGCGCCGGTAAGCACATCGACTCGCAAATGCCGCGGATACCCAATCGCCCCGCCCTGCCGCTTGTCCCGACACGTCACGATTAAAGGCACCGGCTTGTCGGCCGTTTTTACCTCGCCAACCAGCCCTTTGACCATATCCGCACTGAGATTTTCGATGTAGTCGGTTCGCAGCTCGAGCATCTCGGCGCCCGCGGCCAGTGCTGCTTCGATTTGCTGCTTCGCCAGGTCTAAATTCTTTGCTGCTATTGGTACGGCCAAATATGTCATAGTTCTCAACATATAGCAGCCGATAACATCAAATGCAAGGGCAAAAAGCCAACTTTCCACACCTTAAAGCCCAGTTCGCCTGCGATTGTCCTTGACCCAAAGCAGAAAAAAATGTATAATAAACTTGTTTGAGACGTTCTCAAAACAATGAAAGGTGGAGTTTATATGTATAGCGCTCACGATTGAAATTTCCCCCGCCGCGGCGGGTTCGCGGGCAAGTGGCTTTAGAACAATAAGTTACAATCTTACTCGCGGGAATTTACTACCCTGAAGGGTATAATTGGCCTTGTTTGAATTTCTTTTGCTCGTAAGGGGGATTCTTTCATACCGGATACCAGGTGCGTACAAATCGCTTTTTCATAAGGAGGAGCAAATAAAACGAAGGAGCATAATTTCTGTAGCCATTCTGCTGTTGCCGCATTTCTGCTGTGGCAGCCTGTGGGCGCGCCCTGTCGCCTCACAACGGGCAAAAAAGGTGGTGGCTGGCTGGCTTCGAGCCGATGCAAGGCCCTTCCGCACACCATTTGCAAGGCGAGCGCTCAACGTACAGACCTTCAACGACGACCAAGGCCAACCGGCTTATTACATCGTCTATCTAAGGCCGTCAGGATTTGTAATCGTCTCGCCTGACGATTCGCTCGAGCCCATTATCGGATTCGCCGACGATGGAACCTTCGACCCATCCCTCGAAAACCCGCTCGGAGCATTGGTCACCAACGACCTCAAAGCGCGCATCATAGCGGTTCGGTCCTCTCAATTGCCCCAATTCAAGGCCCACAGACAAAAAGCCCCTTACCATCGAGACAAGTGGGACCGATTCACCGCCCTTGCAGAAGCCTCCGATGGTAATGTTGGCTTCATGGGCATTACCTCGGTTTCCGATATCCGCGTCCACCCCTTGTTGCAAAGCAAGTGGAGCCAGCACAATATCTGCTCCAGTCCCTGTTATAACTACTACACGCCGGAAAACTATTACACCGGTTGTGTCGCAACAGCGATGGCCCAGCTTATGCGCTATCATCAGCATCCCTCAATGGCAATAGGAGTTAAATCGTTCTCAATCCAAAAAAACAGCGGCACGCCCTACTCGGTATACACACTTGGCGGAGACGAAGCCGGCGGTCCGTACGATTGGTCCCAGATGGTTCTGGTCCCCACCTGCAGCATAACCAATATGCAGCGAAAGGCCATCGGGGCCCTTTGCTACGACGCCGCCATTTCAATTAACATAAACTTTGGCAGCAGCAGCTCCGAGGCTGACACGCTGAAATCCAAAAACGCCCTGATAAATACCTTCAAATATGGCAATGCAATCACGGGATACAACAACAGTAATAATATCGGCCCGGGATTAACCACAATGCTCAATCCAAATCTCGACGCCAAAGACCCTGTCATCATCGGTATCAAAGGTTCGTCCGGCGGGCACGCCGTTATATGCGACGGATACGGATACAACTCTTTTACTCCGTACCACCATCTGAATATGGGATGGTCCGGTACGGATAATGCCTGGTATAATCTCCCTACAATTGACGCCACTTACTTATACTCCTCGGTCTATAAATGTGTTTACAACATCCGAATCAGCGCAACCGGCAACGGCGAGATAATTAGCGGCAGACTCCTCGACCAGAATGGCGACCCCTTACCCAACGCCCTAATCTCAGCTACCGGCTCGTCCTCCACCTTCGAAGAGGCCTCTGATGCCAAGGGGATATATGCCTTTGACCTCCTGAATTCCAACACCTTATATACACTCAATCCCTCGGCCGAAGGATATGTTTTCTCCCCACGGATTATTACGACCAAAAGGTCAAGAGACAGGTCTTCCGTATCCGGCAACATCTGGGGCGTTGATTTCGACGGCCAGATTCTTGAAATCTCAACTATTACACCTGCATCAGGCCCACCGGGAACATATATGAAAATCCAGGGACAGAATTTCGGAAGCACCACCGGCGAGGTCCTGTTCCCAGGCGGCAAACTGGGCGAAGAGCTCCAGTGGTCTGATACCGTCATCTACTGCCGTGCGCCCGGAGATGCGACAAGCGGCGATATTCAAGTTCGCACGGCCGCTCTCGACCTCAGCTCTGGAAAATACTTCGAGGTCACCAATCCGGCGACAATCATCGTCGATATCGGAGGATTTACAACAAACATCGAAAACGGCACCGCCGAATACCCCTTCGGCGGCATTCAAAAGGGAATCGACGCCGCAACACCAGGCGACGCCGTCATCGTCAAACAGGGAACTTATCCCGAAATCATTCAATTCACGGGTAACAACATCACCCTGACAAGTTTGACTCCTATCGACCCTGATGTTGTGGCTTCGACTGTTATTGATGGCGGTCTGCTCGGCCCCGTTGTAACCTTCGACCAGGGTGAAGATACCGCCTGTTTAATGACCGGGTTCACAATCACTAACGGCGACGCCCCAAATGGCGGCGCAATTTTCTGCTGCCAGAGCAGCCCAACAATCAGCTACTGCACAATCACCAACAACTCGGGCAACAACGGCGGCGCAATGTACAATACTCAAAGCAGTCCCGCCCTGGTAAATTGCACATTCACCGCGAACTCAGCAGCAAACAAAGGCGGCGCACTGTACAACGACTTGAGCAGTCCAACCCTGGCCAACTGCATCCTCATCGCAAATCTCGCAGGCGACGACGGCGGTGCAATCTACAATAAGGACTTCTGCAGCCCCATCATAGCAAACTGCACCTTGAGCGCAAATTCGGCCGACGACACCGCCGGAGCAATATTCAACAGCAATATCAGCACTGTAGTCGTCATTAACAACTCTATCCTCTGGGAAAATAGCGATAAGACAGGCATTGGCGAATCGGCACAAATTTACGACGGCAAACCGATTATAAAACATAGTTGCATACAGGGATGGACAGGAATTCTCGGCGGAATCGGCAATATCGGCTCCGACCCCAACTTCGTACGCAATCCTGACGATGGCGGAGATGGATGGGGTATTGGTGCCAACGACGACTTCGGCGACCTCCGCCTTTCGCCCGCATCGCCCTGCATCGACGCCGGCGATAACACCACCGTCCCCCCTGACACCGCAGACCTCGATGACGACGGCGACACAATCGAGATGATACCTTACGACTTCCGGGGTCTCTCACGTCTCCTCGATGTCCCTTTGACCGTCGATACCGGAAATCCCGGCGAGTCGGGACCGCCAATCGTCGATATGGGCGCGCATGAGTTCGCTTCCTTCATAGCACACTGGAAGCTCGACGAATCCGCCGGAAGCAAGGCCGAAGATTCGGAAGGCACGAACGACGGCTCCCTCTATGGCGACCCCGTCTGGCAGCCTCTAAGTGGAATTTTCGACGGCGCCCTTCTGTTCGACGGCAACGATGACTACGTCTGGGTTCCGAACGAATCGAACTTCGATTTGACCGGCGCCGCAACAATCGCAGCCTGGATAAATATAAACGACGTCGGCACCAATTACCAGGCCATTGTCACAAAGGGCGACTCCGCCTGGAGGCTCTCAACCATCGCAAGCCAGAGAAGAATCTATTTCGCCGTCACCGCCGGACCTTCCCCACAAGCCGTCAGTGGAGACATTCAGATACCACCTTATGAATGGCATCACGTCTGTGGAACCTATGACGGAAACGATATCCGTTTATATATAGACGGCCAAGAGGACCCGGCAGGCCCCGTCGCATACAGCGGACAAATAAGCACAAACGATTACAATGTCTGTATCGGCGAAAATGCCGAACTGACCCAACGCCGCTGGGATGGCCTCATCGACGAAGTACGCATCTACAACTACGCACTCCAGACCGATGAGCTGGCCGCCCTGTTGTGTCCCCAACCGTATATCAGCGATATAAACCGCGACTGCGTCGTCAACATGGCCGACTATGCTGCCTTTGCATTGGCATGGTTAAGCGTACCTGAAAATCCCAGGTGGAATCAAAACTGTAACATTGCCACGCCAACTGACAACATCATCAATATGCTGGACCTTGCTGTTTTTGTTGAAAACTGGCTGCCGCATAACCAATAGCCTGTCCGAATCACTCGACTAAGCTGCTAAAAAACGCCACATCCGCTAACTTCGATATTCGACATTCCTTGTTCGACATTCGATATTTCTCCTCTCTGTCTTGGGTCTGGCGTCTTAAGTCTTGAGTCTGGAAATTTTTCTTGCCTTTTCGTCTATTTCAGATAGACTCTACTTTACTCAACTTGACTGACTTTTAAGCTGTCATGCTGACTCTGAGCGTAGCGAAGAGGAAGCATCTGGCCTTAGAATAAGGTTTTTGCCCTGTTGCGAATGTGAGATTCTTCGTTGCGCTCAGACCTGTCCTTGAGCGAAGCGAAGGAATGACAAGTTGCGTATGCTCTTGTCAAAGCTATACTTATGCAAAAACCAGTCAAGCTGAATTAATTGGAGATTTGACAATGATTGGCAAAAAGATAAGACTCGAGAGAATAATCGACCGAAATTCCCGCAAAACGGTAATCATCCCAATGGACCACGGCGTTACGGTCGGGCCTATTGAAGGCCTCGCGGACATGCGAACAACTATCAGCAAAGTTGTCGCCGGTGGAGCCAACGCTATCCTGATGCACAAAGGCATCGTCCGGGTCGGCCACAGAGGCGCCGGAAAAGACGTCGGCCTCATCGTCCACCTCTCCGCCGGAACGGCAATAAGTCCCGACCCGAACGCGAAAGTACTCGTTTGTTCCGTCGAAGAGGCAGTCAAGCTCGGCGCCGACGCAGTCTCTGTCCACATAAATCTCGGCGCCGAGACAGACAAATATATGCTCCTGCAATTAGGCCGCGTCGGCGAGAAATGTTCCGAATGGCAGATGCCGCTCGTTACGATGATGTACGCACGAGGCCCGAAAATCAAGGATGAATACGAACCCGACAACGTCAAGCTCGCCGCGAGGGTAGGCGCAGAGCTCGGCGCCGATATCGTAAAGGTCGTCTATACCGGCAGCGTCGATACATTCGCCGAAGTCGTTCAGGGCTGCCCCGTACCTGTGGTCATTGCAGGCGGCCCCAAAATGGAAAGCGATGAAGACATCTTCAAAATGGTCGAAGGCGCACTCGAAGCCGGCGCCGCTGGAATCTCCATCGGAAGAAACGCCTTCCAGCACGAAAACCCGACAAAAATGATAAAGGCGCTCTGCAAAATGGTCCACAATGGAGCTTCTGTCGAAGAGGCCGCAAAGGTCCTGCAGGGCTAAAACTTTTCGTCGCCCCCGCGACCACTAAGGGATAAGTTCAATGAAACAATTATGGGTAAACCTCATTCCGTATGATAAAGAAATCGCCATAGCTGCGCTCGAAAGCGGAGCCCATGCCCTCGTCCTGCCCGATGGCCAAAGCGAAAAGGTCCGGCAGTTTGGAAAAATAAAAACTGTCGAAAAAAACGGCGATATTAAACCCGGCGTCCATGTCGAGTTCATTGATATTGCCGGCAAACAGGATGAAGATAAAGCCGCCGCCGTACCCGCGAATAAAACTCTCGTCCTGAAAATGCTCGACTGGACGATTATCCCCATCGAAAACCTCCTCGCCCGCAGAGGAAAAAATATCATCGTCCAGGTCGAAAACTCCGACCAGGCCAGGCTTATGGTCGAGATACTTGAAAAAGGCGTCGATGGCGTTCTGCTCAACACCACCGACATCAACGAAATAAAAAAATGCGCCGAAATCATCCGGGGCATTAGTGGAAAAATCCCCCTCCTCACCGCAACCATCACCGCCACTAAGCAGCTCGGAATGGGCGACCGTGCCTGCCTCGACACCTGCACCCAGATGACCCTCGGCCAGGGCATGCTCGTCGGCAATACGGCTTCGGGCTTCTTCCTGGTCCATTCGGAGTCAATCGACAATCCTTATGTTGCTTCTCGACCTTTCCGCGTCAACGCCGGGGCCGTGCATGCCTACACACTCGCCCCCGGCTCGAAGACCAAGTACCTCGCCGACCTCAAGGCCGGCGACGAAGTCCTGCTCGTCGATTTCCAAGGCAAAACCCAGACCGCCTACCTCGGCAGAAACAAAATCGAAAAGAGACCTATGATGCTCGTCGAAGCCGAAGCCGAAGGTCAACCTATCAGCCTCGTCCTCCAGAACGCCGAGACGATTCGACTGGTCAGTCCCGAAGGCAAGGCAATCTCCGCCACTACTTTGGCCCCGGGCGACAAAGTCCTCGTCCATCTCGAAAAGGCCGGCAGGCACTTCGGAATGCAGGTCGATGAAACCCTCATAGAAAGATAATGGACTTCAAGCAAAGAATAACAAACTATTCTCTAAAGCGCTATAAGTTGGTTGCAATAATAATGGTAGCCTTTACCCTTGCGCTCGGAGCGCTGTTACCTCTTATCAAGGTGGATACAGACCCCGAAAATATGCTTGCAGCCGATGAGCCGGTAAGAATATTTCACAACCAGGCCAAAGAACGCTTCGCCTTGAGCGACATTGTCGTGGTAGGCATCGTTAACAACAAACACCCGGACGGCGTCTTTAATCCTGACTCGCTTGCCAAAATCTATCAGTTGACCGAATTTGCAAAATCGCTCCGTTGGCCTGATGAAGAAGACCCCAATAAGCAAATCGGCGTTGTTGAAGTCGATATACTCGCACCTTCCACGGTGGACCACATCGGCCAGGGAGGACCGGGCGTGGTCAAATTCGAATGGCTAATGAAAAAACCGCCGACTACACAGGCCGAAGCCCTTGATATCAGGAATAAGGCAATGTCCAATCCTCTGCTCAAGGATACTCTCGTCAGCAGGGATGGACTCGCGATGTGTCTCTATTTGCCGCTGACCGGCAAGGATTTGAGTCACAGAGTATACCAGGCGCTCAACAATGAAATTGCCAAATTTCAAGGAGATGAAGAATACCATATTACCGGCCTGCCAGTGGCTGAAGACACTTTTGGCGTCGAAATGTTTATTCAAATGGCCGTTTCGGCGCCGCTGGCAATGCTCGTCGTCTTCGTACTCATGCTGCTGTTCTTCCGCAAGCTCGTACTGGTTATCTCGCCGATGATTGTAGCCGTCGTTTCAGTGATCTCCACAATGGGGCTTTTAATCGGACTGGGCTATCCCGTACACATTATGAGTTCGATGATACCTATCTTCCTTATGCCGATAGCAGTCGTCGATTCGGTCCACATCCTTTCTGAGTTCTTCGACCTCTATACTAAGGAAAAGGGAAGAAAAAACACCATTCTTGAGGTTATGAGCAATCTGTTTATGCCGATGCTCTACACTTCGCTGACATCGGCGGCCGGCTTTGCTTCACTTGCGCTTACCCCTATCCCCCCTGTGCAGGTATTCGGCATCTTTGTTGCCGTCGGAATTATGTTAGCATGGGTTTGCACAATTACTTTTATACCTGCATACATAATGATGATAAAGGCCAATTCCCTGGACAATTTCGGCTCGGCAAACACGCACACCGTAAAACAAAGCCCGCTCGGAAGGCTGCTAAGTGCCGGCGGCCGGCTCACTTACGCAAAAGCAAAGCCAATACTTTTTATTATGTCGATAATTACAGCGGCCGCTGTATTCGGCATCACACGAATTCAGATAAACGACAATCCCGTTAAGTGGTTTTCTAAAAGACATCCTATCCGAAAGGCCGACATCGAACTAAACAAGCACTTCGGCGGAACTTATATGGCCTATCTGGTCCTCGGCCCTGCGGAGGATAAGGGCCTTTCAACCGAATACACTAATGAGCTGCGCAAACGCCTTTCGAAAAAAACGCTCGAATTGAAACAGGAATTGCCGGGTTTCGACAAAATTATTCCTGAAGTCGAAAATACCCTCTCGGAGCAGGCTTTGGCGGTAAAAAGCAAGGATGAGCTGCTCGACAAGATAAACGCTTTTGCCGGCGAAAAACTTGACACTGTCGATGATAATGATGTTGACCTTTGGTATGAGCTTGCTGATTTCTTCGAATTGGAAAAAGAACGCTTAAAACCGTTCAAACAGCCGGATGTGCTCCGCTACATCGAAGGTCTCCAGAGACGCCTTGAAAAGTCCGGTCTTGTGGGAAAAAGTAACTCCGTCGCAGACGTTGTCAAAAAAGTCCATCAGGAGCTCATTGACGGAAAACCCGAAAACTATAAAATCCCCGATTCCTCCGCCGCCGTCGCTCAGTGCCTGATGCAGTTCCAGAGCAGCCACAAGCCCGACGATTTGTGGCACCTGGTAACACAGGATTATATGCATGCCAATATCTGGATGCAGCTTGCCAGCGGCGACAATAAGGATATGGAGAAGCTTGTTGAGGCCGTGAACCGGTTTTTCAAAGAGAACCCACGACCGGACATCACGCACAACTGGGCCGGGCTCACCTACATAAACACCGTCTGGCAGAACAAAATGGTCTGGGGAATGCTCCGCTCGTTTATGGGCAGTTTCATCATCGTCTTTATTATGATGGCCATACTCTTTCGCTCGCCACTGTGGGGTATCGTCTGTATGATACCACTCTTGATAACAATAGCCGTTATCTACGGAGTAATCGGGCTTGTGGGAAAGGATTATGATATGCCCGTTGCGGTGCTCAGCGCCTTGACGCTCGGTATAGCGGTTGACTTCGCCATACATTTCCTCGAACGCGCACGGGCAAGTTACGCAAAGAGCCGCTCGTGGAAAATTAGCACATCTGTGATGTTCGGTGAGCCGGCTAAGGCAATCAGCAGAAACGTATTTGTCATTGCGATTGGATTCTTGCCGTTGCTCGCGGCTTCGTTGGTACCTTACAAAACTGTGGGAATATTCTTATGTGCGATTATGGCGCTCTCCGGGGCTGTTACACTCCTTGTCTTGCCGGCGATTATAAAGGTTGCCGAGAAAACGCTCTTCAGGGACACTAATAAGCCAAAATCGGCAAGCTGTAATTGCGCTCTCTGCGCTGCGATTTCGGTCGCAGCGGTATTGCTCATCACCCTGAACGTCCATCAATATACGATGGCAGGCTGGAGTAAACTGGCCTGGCTTAGTATAATAGCGATACCGGTAATGGCGCTTATTTGCGGGATAATGTCGCGCAGACAGGCTTGTAAAACCAGCGAAGCGCAAAAGTCTGGAAGCGCCGATTCCACAAAGGACTGAATGAAAGCGAGGTGTAAAATGAGAGTAATATGGTTCGTAACGTTGGCCCTTGGATATTCATTACCGCTTTTTGCCGGTAGTGAACCAAATTCAACCAGACAAACTCCTGATATTCAAACAATAGTCAAAAAGGCCAACCTCGCCGCTTATTATCAGGCCGCTGATGGCAGGGCAAATGTCAAGATGACAATAACGGACAAGAAAGGACAAAAGCGAAACCGTGAATTCACCATTCTGAGAAAGGACGTCAAGGACGGCGGTGACCAGAAATATTTTGTTTATTTCCAAAAACCCGCTGACATCCGCAAAATGGTCTTTATGGTACATAAACACGCCGACTTGAAAAAGGACGATGACAGGTGGTTGTATCTGCCTGCCCTCTCTCTCGTGAGGCGAATCGCCGCAGGCGATAAACGTACCAGTTTCGTCGGCTCGGACTTCTTATATGAGGATGTTTCAGGTAGAAGCCTCGAAGAGGACACTCACGAGCTTATCGAAACCACCGACAAGCTGTTCGTCGTCAAAAACATACCGAAGATGCCCGATACCGTGGAGTTCGGCTATTACAACGTCTCTATCGACCGCAAGAGCTATATCCCGATGAAAATGGAATACTACGACAAGAAGAACAAACTCTATCGAATAATCGAATCCAAAAAGGTCGAAAAAATCCAGGGATTTCCCACCGTTGTCAAATCGGTTGTTTCCAATCTCAATACCGGCAGCAAAACCGAAATGGAATTTAGCGGCATAAAGTACGACATCGGCCTGAAGGACAATATTTTCACGGAAAGATACCTTGACAGACCGCCGCGAGAGGCAATCAGATGATTCGGCCCGGAACTGCAACCACCTTATTGGTCATTTGGCTCGCTGCGGTTTCTTCTTTGTACGCCGAAGATGCAGACAATAATAAAAATGCGGATAGTGCATTCTTTTCTAATCTGCCAATAGAGATGCACGGCTTTTATGAGATGAGGTCGGGATATCGGCTCAGAAAAAACAAGTATGAAAAAGATATGTCGATTATGGAAAATCGTTTCCAGATTGATTTGTCTTCATATTTTGATTGGGGCGACATAAGGGCAAAGGGAGATATCATCGGTGATATGGTGGAGGAACATGCCTGCTTTGACCTGCGAGAGGCCAATATATTCACCCGACCCTTGGATTTTATGGATATGAAAATCGGAAGGCAAATCCTCACCTGGGGCACTGGAGACCTTGTATTCATAAACGATTTGTTTCCCAAGGACTGGCAGTCTTTCTTTATCGGCAGGGATGACGAATATCTGAAAGCGCCCTCCGACGCAGCGAAGGTAAGTCTGTTTGGAGACTGGGCCAACCTTGATATCGTCTATACGCCACAATTTGACCCGGACCGTTTCATAAACGGAGAACGACTTTCATATTGGAACTCCAACCTCGGAAGAATAGCCGGCCGGGACGCGATTATCCGCACCAACAGGCCGAATCGTTGGTTCCGAGACGACGAAATCGCAGTCCGACTATATAAGAATATCAACAATTACGAGCTTGCTCTTTACGGCTATCGAGGATACTGGAAAACTCCCGGCGGACAAAATGCCGCAATGACCCGCTCAATCTTTCCCGACTTGAACGTCTATGGGACCAGCATCAGGGGAGCGGTCGGCAAAGGCATCGGCAATCTCGAAATCGGCTACTACGAATCAGCAGACGACCTCAACGGCAAAAATCCCCTTATCAACAATTCCGAAATGCGATACCTCCTCGGCTATACGCAGGAAATCGCTAAAGATTTGACTATGGGACTACAGTATTATATTGAGCACATGCTCGATCACAGTCGGTATGAAAGGAATTTAACATCCGGTCCCGCTCGTGACAGGGATAGACATCTGACATCCGTGCGACTGACGAAGCTTTCAATGAATCAGAATCTGAAATCTTCTCTGTTCACGTATTATTCCCCCACGGACAAGGACGTTCATCTGCGCCCGAACTTAAATTACAAGGCCAGTGACAGCCTGGCGCTGGAACTCGGCGCAAATATATTCTTCGGAGACCACCAAAACACCTTCTTCGGACAATTCCAGGATAACACAAATATCTATATAGGCCTGCGATATAGTTTCTGAAATCTGCCTGCCTTGGGGTAAAAACAACTCGTATTGGCCCAGGATGACAATCCTGCGAGGCCGAGCGATGGTACTTTTTCTATTGAAATCTTTGGATGCACCGGCTATATCTACGAAGTGGTCTAAGGTTTACTATTTTGGAGGCAAACAAATGTTGTTCTCAAGAAAAAGACTCACCTCGTCAAAGTACCCGAATACAACTAACCATTCCCGGCGAAAAATGAAATATCGCTGGTTCAAGTGGCTCCTTCCCATTACCGGCCTTGTGTCGCTCGTTTGGTTCCTCATCAGGGTCCTGCCCAAGCCTTCCCGGGCGACCTATCCCTGCCAGCGTCTGGCCTTTCCCTTGGCATCGGGTTTTGTGGCCTGGATTTTGGCCCTGGCCGCGTCTGTCGCCGCATTCGGCAAGGCAAAGCGATTGTTAAAACAGTCCCGCGTAAAACTCGCTTGTATCTGTCTTGCTGTCGCCGTGGTAACCGGCTCAATCGTATTTCTCAACATGCCCCAAAAAGAAGCTGTGGCCGATGAACCAAAGCAGCTCTCGCCAATTGGTCGCGCAAAAGGAATACATCCCGGACGCGTCGTCTGGGTACACAACCCCGATGCGACTGATTGGCAGGGACCCGGCCACGGACACTGGTGGCAAAGCGAGCACACTAATCAAAAAGAAGTCGGCAAAATGCTTTCTGACGCAATCCGGAAGCTCACCAGCCAAAACAGCGACACAGCCGCATGGGACAAACTCTTTCGATACTTCAACAAACAGCATGGCAAGGGTGATGTCGGTTACAAACCCGGCGAAAAAATCGTCATCAAGGTAAACTTCGTCGGCTTTATCCACACGCACGGCGGCGTCAATCCTGAAAATTACAACCTGGAAAGCTGGCGGGATTATATGAACACTTCGCCACAGATGATTATCGCCCTGCTCCGCCGGCTTGTAAATACCGTCGGCGTCGAACAATCCGATATCTCCCTCTGCGACAGCCTCGCTTACATCGCCAACGAATACTACGACATCTTTCACAAAGAGTTCCCGCTCGTTCGCTATCTGGACCATGCCGGCAAATTCGGCCGAATCAAGATGAAGCAATCCAGAGTCCCCCTCTACTGGAGCTGTAATCCGAAAGACACCCTTCAGGACTATGTCCCTGTTAGCTTCGCCCAGGCCGAGTACCTTATCAATTTGGCCAATCTCAAGGCCCATACCGGCGCCGGTGTCACTCTCTGCGCAAAGAACCACTACGGCTCGCTCATCAGGGTTCCTTTCCAGAAGGGCTATTACGATATGCACAAAAACGCATTCGCCAAAGAGACCGGAAAATATCGGCCCCTCGTTGACCTCATGGGACACGCCCACCTCGGCGGAAAGACCATCCTCTATCTGCTCGACGGATTGTACTCCGGCAAGCACCCAATAGACAAGGCCCCCAGGAAGTGGAAGTCTTTCCCCTTTAACGGCGACTGGACTTCATCCCTGCTTGCCTCACAGGACCCCGTAGCCATCGATTCGGTCGGATTCGACTTTATCCGCACCGAGTGGGAAGACTACCCGCGCAAGCTCGGAGTTGACGATTATCTCCACGAGGCGGCAATGGCGGACAGCCCCCCTTCCGGAACGTTTTACGACCCCGACCACGAAGGAAATAAAAAACGCCTCAGAAGTCTCGGCGTCCACGAGCATTGGAACAATCCGCAGGAAAAGAAGTACTCCCGCAACCTGGGCGTCGGCAAAGGCATCGAGCTCGTCAAAATAACGCCAAAAAGCAAACAAGGTATTATTGCTCCCGGCGCAAAAGTAGTCAAACTCGCCGATGGCTTCAAGTTCACCGAAGGCCCAGCTGTGGACGCTAAAGGCAGCGTCTTCTTCACCGACCAGCCTAACAACAAAATCCTCAAGTGGTCCATCGACGGCAAACTATCGGTCTTCCACGAAAGCCCCGGACGCGCCAACGGACTGTATTTCGACAAAAAAGGCAGCCTCCTCGCCTGTGCAGACCTTGATAACGAGCTGTGGTTAATCGACATGAAGGGCAAAGTCACCGTGCTCGTCAAGGGATACAAAGGCAAGAAGCTAAACGGCCCCAACGACCTCTGGCTGTACCCAAAAGGATGAATCTATTTCACCGACCCCTTCTATAAAAGGCCCTACTGGAACAGGGGCCCGATGGAGCAGGATGGCAAGCACGTGTACTATCTCTCGCCCGACCGCAAAGAACTCACCCGCGTCACTCACGACCTCGTTACGCCCAACGGAATAATCGGCGCCCCCGACGGCAAACTGCTTTACGTTGCCGACCTCGGCGACAAAAAAACTTACCGTTATAAAATCAACGAAGATGCCGCACTGTCAAACAAAAAACTCTTCTGCTCGATGGGCTCAGATGGGATGACTATCGATAACGAGGGAAATGTTTACCTGACCGGAAAAGGCGTTACAGTATTTAATTCCGCCGGCGAAAAAATCGAGCACATCGATATCGACGCCGGCTGGACCGCAAATGTATGTTTCGGCGGCGCCGACAGGCACACTCTCTTTATAACCGCCCAAAAGTCCCTCTTTGCCCTGAAAATGCGAGTAAAAGGCGTCCAGTGAGAAAACCTGTACTACCCTGAGAAAGTTCTTGGATAATCAACAAATGTCAAAGACTCTAATGTCATTCCCGCGAAAACAGCATTTGTCATTCCCGCAAAAACAGCATTTGTCATTCCTGCGAAAGCAGGAATCCAGTCTTTCAGCAACAAAGATTGTAATTCTATTATCTAAATACTTGTCCCGGGCTGCTTTGATTTTCATGTTTCTGATTGGAGCATCGTCAGCCTTTGGCGCCGTCTCTGTTAATGACCCAAATCTCCGGCAATCATCCGCCGATGACCAGACCTTCGGAGCCGAATCAAACCCCACGGGCAATCCCATCGGTGGAGGCAAAGGATACCGGCGATTGGTCTCGAAGGGCGATTATAAAGTCAATACCGCCGAAGAATTACTCTCCGCCCTGAAAAAAGCTCACGCCGGCGAGATTGTGTACATATCCGACAAAGCCGAGATAGACCTCACAGCTACCAAAAAAATCGTCATCCCCGGCGGAGTAATCCTGGCAAGTGGTCGCGGCAAAAATAATTCCCCCGGTGCCCTTCTGTATAGCAATGACCTCGCGACATCACCAATGTTCCTGGCAGGCGGGCCAAAAGTACGCCTCACCGGGCTCCGCCTCAGAGGCCCGGACCGGCAGCGAAGGACAGAACAGATGAGAAAGCTCCACAAGGAAGGACGATACTACAGCATACCCAACTCCGACGGCATAATCTGCTCGCATCCTCACCTGGAGGTGGACAACTGCGAACTCTTCGGCTTCAGCCACGCAGCCGTCTTCCTCAAACGAGGCGCCTCGAAAGCACTCATTCACCACAACTACATGCACCACAACCAGCGCAGCGGCCTGGGTTACGGCGTCTGCCTCGACCAGTCCGACGCCCTCATCCAGGCCAATCTCTTCGACTTCTGCCGCCATCACATCGCCGGCACCGGAAGGCCCGGCACGAGTTACGAAGCCTGTTATAATCTCGTCCTCCCCAACGCCAATGGCCACAGCTTCGATATGCACGGCGGACGCGACCGGAAGGACGGTACTGATATCGCCGGCGACCTGATAAAAATTCACCATAATACCTTTCGGGCAACATCCGTCAGGGCTGTCGTAATTCGAGGCCGCCCTACTAAAAGCGTCGAGATACATCACAACTGGTTTCTGCACGCCGACCCCGAAAAAGCCGTCGCCCAAACCAACGCCGCCGGCAATATGAACATAAGCCGCAATCAGTACACCGCCAGGCGAACGATAAAGGATTAAGCTGGTGTTACAAAGTTTTTAGACAAAGAAAAACCTCTGTAAACCGTGATGTCATTCCTGCGAAAACAGCATTTGTCATTCCCGCAAAAACAACATTTGTCATTCCTGCGAAGCTTGTCCTCGACTGCGATCGGGGAGCAGGAATCTATTCTTATAGCGATGGAGGCAACAATCTGATTGTCTAAGAGCTTATTGCAAGTACCTTAAAAGGCCGAATTTCTTCTTCATGATTTCTTGCCATCACTCATCGGTCGGTTGTATAATAGCGCGTCAAACGCACTTGCAATAACAGAAATCTTTGATTTGACTTATTTCTTAACTCAGTTACAATATAAGAAATGGACTTATAAATAGTACATTAGGCATGGAATAATTATGAGCGACACAAAACAACTATACTTCCCACTTTTAGAAGCTCCGTTAAAGAAACAAGGTCAAACGACTGAGAAACTCAAAAGATTAGATATTGGGAAACGAAGAAAAGAAATAGTTCAATATTGTCGACTGGATTATGGGGATGTTTGGGAAGATCCTGTCAAAGGCCACAGAGTCGGTGTTCTTGATGCCACAAAAGGCGATGACGTGCATATACTTTTACGCAGCGAGAAGGCCAATCTCGTCATAAATGACCCACCATACAATGTAAAAGTGGGAAACGCCAACACCCGAAATCTTTCAAAGATATCAATCAAAGATTATATTACCTTCTCAAAACAATGGGTCATGAATACTCTTAACGTAATGCAAGAACATTCTCATTTGTATATTTGGATTGGAGCTGACTACAAAGACAATTTTCAACCCCTTCCGGATTTCATGCTAATGATGCGAGATTTCATCGAACTACAAACCCGAAACTTCATTACTATGCGAAATCAAAGAGGTTTCGGAACCCAACACAACTGGATGTGGGTTCGCCAAGAACTACTTCACTATACCCGTGGAAAACCTGGATTCCAAGTCGTATACACTGACATCCCTAAAATTTTGAGGGGATACTACAAAGTTGTGAACGGGAAAAAGACGGAAAACCTTGAACGGGGGAAATCTAACACTATCCGCCCCGGCAATGTCTGGGTTGATATTCAACAAGTTTTCTATCGCATGGAAGAAAACGTACCTGGCTGCTATGCACAAAAACCCCTCAAAGCAATTGAAAGAATTACCCTAACAAGTAGCAAACAAGATGACTTGATACTCGATCTATTTGCTCACTCCGGAACCACGCTAATCGCAGGCGAAAGGACGAATCGAAGAGTCTATACAATGGACAATGATCCTGTATTTGCTGAGCTTACGATAAGAAGGCTTGAGAACTTCCGAGATACCGGTAGAACTGGCTGGCAATGGCATAATCCCTTCTGCGAACTGGAAACAAGGCAGACACGATGAATCAACAAGAACTAAGAAATTATCTCGATGAGCTAATATCGAGGCTAAGCAAAGAGAACGGGACAATGTTGACAGCACGTTTGGAAAGCCTTGTCTCTGCATTCCCTTTCAACGAATATGAATATATCTTAATGTATCTCCTCGACAATAATGTAATTCAGTTTAGTGAGTATGAAAAGTTGCGCGAAAATTATGTCTCATCAAACAAATATCTAAAATTGTATGGCCTAGCACCGCGCATATTTGGACAAATCTGGGGTGAGAAACACCTAATGGATTTAGATACGAGATTCAAGAAGCCAGACCGGTCTATAGACGCCAATTACGAAGGAGAATATGACCTCTGGGCTGAAGGCGTAAAAATTGAAGTCAAAGCTGCTCGTGCAATCCACACGAAAAAGCGAGGCAACTTGGCTGAAAAAGCATTAAGATATAAATCTACGAAACCATTCTGGATGAACTTTCAACAGTTGAAGCCTGATGCTTGTGATGCATTTGTATTCATTGGTGTCTGGGTTGACAGTATTATTTACTGGATACTCTCAAGGGACGAAGCGAAATCAAACAAATATTTGAGTCATCAGCACAGGGGAGGGATTGAGTACCAAATAGGTATCACCGACAAAAATATTTCGGAATTTGACATATTCAAGACTTCAGCATCAGATATATGCGACAAAATCATTTCCATCGGTCGATATACTTATTAAGCCCAATCGGAACATGAACTGTCAATGAGAAAAACTTTATAGTTCTAAAGCTAAAAAGGAGTTGAAAATGAACGCAAAATATCTTGTATCGATAGCATTATTTCTCATAGTTTCGTCAACCGCTTACAGCGAAAAACAGCAAAGCGTTGTCGCAACAGATGCCAGGGTCGAGAAGCTCGCTGGCGGATTCAAATTTACCGAAGGGCCCGCCGCAGACAAAAAGGGAAATATATTCTTCTCGGACATCCCGAACAATCGAATCCACAAATTCTCGCTCAAAGGCAGGCTCACAACCTTCTTCGAGAACTCTCAAGGCGCCAACGGACTTTACTTCGACAAAAAAGGAAATCTGCTCGCCTGCCAGGGAGGCGGACGCCGTCTGGTCTCCATCAATAAAAAGGGCAAGGGAACGGTCTCGACGGTGTTGGCTGATAAGTACGAGAACAAACGATTCAACAACCTAAACGACCTATGGCTCGACCCCAAAGGCGGCATCTATTTCACCGACCCACGCTACGGTCGAAACAAAGATGACATGGAGCAGGATGGCGAGCATGTGTATTACCTCTCCCCGGACCGCAAGAAGATTATCCGCGTCATCGACGACATGGTCCGCCCCAACGGTATAATCGGCGCCGCCGACGGCAAAACTCTTTACGTCGCCGACCATGGCGACAAAAAAACCTACTCATACACCATCAACAAGGATGCTGCCCTCTCGAATAAAAAGCTCTTCGCACCGGAACCTTCGGACGGAATGACAATTGACAACGAAGGCAATATTTATCTTACCACCGACGTTGTCGCCGTTTACAACAAGAAAGGCCAAAAGCTCGAATCCATCGAAATCCCCGAAAGGCCGGCCAACGTCACCTTCGGCGGAAAAGACAAACAAACGCTCTTTATCACTGCCCGAACATCGCTATACTCGGTCAAAATGCGCGTAAAAGGCCTGAACTAACGAAAAGTCTAATCGATTTGCAATACTCGCGCTTGTTGTTTTGTGCTTAGCTCAACTTTTGCCATTTTGTCATAACCTGTTGTAGTTACAGTACTTACGGCAGTCGGTTTTGTGCCGACGTGATTAGCCGTAACTTCTTTCAGCACAACAACTTACGTAGTCAGCTATAGTCAAAAGTGCAAAAGTCGAGTTTTAACAATTCACAAATTCACAAGTTGGGGCCGGTTGGTTTGAGCTTCGGCATCAAGGCCGGTTGTAATTATCACTAACGACAAAGCCCAGCAGTCCTTTTCGCATATCGATTACAACTTTGTCAAATACCGTTTCGCTGATATCCACAGGAAAAAGGCCTTCCATCTTTGCCGAGGCGCATAAGAAGTTGGAGGCGAAGACTCCGTCAAGAACGGCGAACTTTCCCTTATCTTCGTCAAAATACCTGATATCATGAACGCCCAGGCGGGCATTTGTAAAAACAAGGTCGAACCTGGAGAGGGTGGGGAGCACGAGTGCATCCACTTCAAAGCCGGGGACATTAATCATTTTTCCGATACCGCCGAGAGGGAGTGAAAAATCCGGTCTGACCAACGGCTTTCCGTTTCTATCCGTAAGACCTAATCTCGCCGCCTGTGCCACGGAGATAAGGCTGATTGTCGCGCCCGTATCGAGCAGCCAATTGCCGCGCGAACTCTTACCATTGTTATGAATCGTAATCTTATCAATGACCGGGTTAAAGGCCATCGAAGGTAAAGGCGGAATATTTTTGGGGTTCCTTGAATGGAAGAATTTTTCGAACCTCAGAGCTATATTAAAATCAACCCTCGGTATGCCGGGGTCGGACGGGGATTTGATGTCGGCGGCGAAATACTCGAGGGAATTTGTCGCGGCGGAATTTAGAATGACAATTTGCCCGGCCATTACCGGCATACCGACAACATCAAGCGGTTCTAAGAGCAGTAACGCTCGACTTTTTTTGACCTGAAAACGTCCCGGCCCAATCACGCTGTAAAGACGCGGATTGTATGGGTCCTTCGATTCGTAACCGGTCAAGCCGATATAAAGGGGCTCGGTAACATCGAAATATTCTTCTCCGCCAATACCGACGTCAACATACTTCGCCTTCGAGTGGACCCGCAAGCCCATAAGCTCGACGGTCTCGCGAGAGACGACTATTCCGGATGCCCCGGTGTCAAGAAAGGCGTAGTTTAATTCAAAGCGCCCTTTATGTCTCAAGGGCGGCTCGGTCGGACGGCGTGTGAGTAAAAAATAAATCCTCGGCAAGTCAATGGCCGCCTCGTACACGCCGTCGAGAACAAAATCCTCTACGGCATAGAGACGGGTCCCGCCCAGGTGCGGCAGGACTGCCAGCCACAGCACCAAAACCACCCTTATTCGTCGTGCACGAAATATTGAGAGCATTATTACCTGCGCACCTTATATCAAAATCAACACAGACGTTAATTATAAAACGATTCGTGGCATTTTGTGAAGAACAACCTGAGCTTGGAAGTAATTAGGGGTGTGAAATTATTTTCTGGCAAGCAAACTCCCTCATGTCATGCTGATCGCAGCAAGGCGAAGCGAAGCATCTGGCCATAGAATGAGATGTTACTGACCGAACAAAGGAAACTCTCAGTTCGCAAGTCAGATTTTTCGCTGTCGCTCAGAATGACAAATGAGTGTAAGACATTACTATGAATAGGGTTA
>JAUWPZ010000174.1 GCA_030611315.1 Sedimentisphaerales bacterium | reverse complement strand
AGACCGAAGAGCTTACCTACGATATGGCCTTTACATATACGGATTCAGGCCAGCTAATCGGGCATGTCGTAAAAAGTCTGCTTATGATAAATAAAATGGCCGATGCGCTGAGAGCCGGGGGGACGCAGATTGACCAGGAGGCGCTGGACGCCCTCGGGCATATTATCCTCTAGCATCACGGCGAATACGAGTTCGGCTCGCCCAAGCTGCCGGCGACGGCCGAGGCGTTTATGGTCTATTTCATCGATGACCTGGACGCCAAGATGGACCAGGTGATAACAGCGATTGACGACGAGATAGGCGATTCGAACTGGACGGCCTGGAAGAATGCTTTGCAGACCCGGCTTTACAGAAAACGTGTCGAGTAAAGTCTGAGGCGTTGGCGACAGGGGCTCGAATCAGTCCGACCGAGCCCCCCCAAAAGAATCGACCCGGCCGGCTTTGTCAATTTTACTCCTGCGCCAGGGAAACTCGCTGTTCCACTAAGAAATATCGTCCATCTCAAATGATTTAGCTACGTTTTTATCGGAAGTGTGACAACAGTATGTCACAGCTTGCGAAAAAATCTACAAAACAGATGGGAATTTACGGTTCTCGTGAATCGTAAACCGAATTAAGAACGGCAAATCACGAAATATGGCATCAGATGCTCTACGCAGAGTCTCGTTTCAGAACGATACCGCAAAATCGCCAGATTTTTTCGAATTGTTCGTGGGAAATACGCCGCTTGCCAAGAACAGGGTCGGCTATAAGGACCATCCGGTCCGACACTTCCAGTACGGCAACACAATGGTCCAATAAAAACGCATTTTTTATGACGGCCAAGGTAATGCCCATGTCTTTTAGCTGAAGGATTGAATCGAAGTGTCTGTATCGACATTTCAGGCCTTTATCGCCGTACTGATTTTGAAGTGCGGCGTAAAGACGACGTGGAAGAGTGCCTGTGAGGGGGCTTGAGTGCGAAAGTACGGCTATTTCACTCTCCTGGGCCTGAAAGCCTAATCTTCTCAGTGCCGTCACCGCCGCCGCAGGGCCGCAGGTATAATCTCTGCTCTGGAAGCAAATACCATTAGAATCAACCTTCGTCTTGAGATTTAGCAAATGGCCCTTAAGCAAAGCGGGAGCAATAAGAAATGAAAAGGAAAAAGAAGCTATAAACACGACCATCAAGCCACAAACAATAAACTTCTCGTACCTGTGGGGCAAACGTGACAGTGGCGTGGTCAGCCCCGCCGTAATGGCCAGAGACAAAAAGATGAACCTGGCCCGCCCAACTGCGATCCAGGAAAAGGGCGGCCAAAAACCCAGTGCCGTGCTGTATCTGGTCATGACAAAAACCGCAATGAGCAGAAGAGACAAAAAATAGCCACACAGCCAATAAGGTCGTCCAAGGCGTGAGAACATCTTTCCAAATAAGACCCCTAAAACGGCCGCTAATATAACGCCTAAAGTTTCAAGCCAAAGGTCCATCTTTTCTCTCTCAATCAAAATCTGTTTAGAGAACTTAAGGTAAAGGCGCTGGATTAGATTACCACCGCTCCACCATTTTACGATCTTATAATATATTTGGTTTAGAGCCAAAAGTCAAGGGAAATTTTTCTCAAACTGCGTTTTTTTTGCAAGTTTTCCTGCAGCAAATCTTCGTGAAGCCGCAAGCAGGTATTTATACTGATCTCAATTGAATTTTTCCGTTTATCCGCGGGTAAGTAACTTAAAAATAAGCAGTTACGGCTTTATTCGCGGACATCTACTACCCTTAAGGGTATATTGCTCCAGTTGGGGGTGTGCCCTGGATTGAAACTCTCCCGAAAAGTGCTGACAAAACCCGAATTTCGAGTTAAATTTTTCCGCAAAGATACCAAAGCTGCAACAGAAGAAAAGGGGGAAAGTGAAATTCTACCTGCTGTCTCTTTGTAACCGGGCGCCCTGATGAGTGATTCTACTTTTTGACCTTCTGAGCTTTTTTTCTTCCGAGGATTTGGTCGGCCTGCTCGATTGTTTCAGGCGGCCACTGCCCCTGGGATTGTAATTGCTTGAGGTTGTCCAGTTGCTTGATGCTGATGATAGTTTTGCACTTTGGAAACCTGCCGCACCCGAGGAATGGACCCTTTTTACTTTTCCTGATTACCAGCTCACCGTCTTTGCACTTGTAGCACTTTATTCCGGTAGGTTCGGGAGGCGGCTTGGCCGGTAAAACGTTGCCCTGCTTGTCCAGGTTAAGAATCGTTTTGCAGTCCGGATAGCCACTGCACCCGAGGAATGGGCCGAATCGACCGTTCCTTTCGACCATCGGCTTGCCGCAGACGGGACATTTATGTTCACTTAGTTTTGTTTCGAGCATTTTTCCTTCCTTATCACAGGGGCAGGCAAATTTGCAGTCCGGGTATGCCGAGCAGCTTAAGAACTTTCCATTTTTGCCGAACCTGTAAACGAGCTGCCGGCCACATTTCGGACATTTATATTCGCTTGGAGTTACCTCCGCTTTGGCGTGTTTCATCTGGTCCTGCGCCGTATCGAGGTTCTCTTTGAACGGGCCGTAAAAATCCCGTAAAACACCAAGCCAATCTAAGTGCTGCTCTTCGATTTTGTCAAGCTGTTCTTCCATATGGCGGGTAAAGGCGATATCCATTATCCTCGGGAAGTACTCGTTCAGCTTGTCTGTAACCACCTCGCCGAGGTCGGTCGCGGAGAATTTTTTGTCTTTTTGCTCAACGTAGCGCCGTTCCTGTATCGTGCTGATGATGGAGGCGTAAGTGCTTGGCCTTCCGATACCTTCTTTTTCCAGGGCCTTTACGAGAGATGCCTCGGTGTACCGGGCCGGGGGCTTGGTAAAATGCTGTTCGGCCTTAATATCAACCACCGCTAAAGCCTGACCGGCCTTCATCGGGGGCAGCCGCTGTTCGCCTGACGATGTCGGCCAGATTTTCGTAAAGCCGTCAAAGACCAGCACACGCCCGGCGGTTTTATAGCAGCATCGGCCTATAGAGATCTGGGCCTCGATATTGAGATTTGTTACATCCCACTTGGCCGGCTCCATCTGGCAGGCTACGAAACGACGCCAGACGAGGTCATAGAGTTTGGACTGCTCATCGGTAAGAAAGGATTTTATATCAGCCGGCGTCAGGTCAACGTCGGTCGGGCGGACGGCTTCGTGCGCCTGCTGTGCAGTCTTTTTGGGAGCATAAATCCTGGCTTTTTCAGGAAGGTAATCGCTGCCGAGATGTGTGTTGATATAACCGCGTGCTTCATTGAGAGCTTCAGGCGAGAGGTGGGTGCTGTCCGTTCTCATATACGTAATCAGGCCGAGGTGACCCATCGAACCTAAATCGATACCTTCGTATAACTGCTGAGCTACTCGATCAGTTCTTTTTGTCGCAAAGCCCAACCGATTTGCGGCGGTCTGCTGCAATGTGGAAGTTATAAAGGGCGGCGAAGGCCGGGAGATGGTTTCTTTGGTCTCCATATCGGCCAGCTTGAACCGGGCCTGCTTTAGTGCGCCGAATATCCAGTGGGCTTCTTCCTTGTCGGACGCCTTGAATTTCTCGTCGCCCACCTTGTGCAGTTCAGCCTTGAAGGCATTATGCTCCAGCAGCCACTTGCTCTGCTCCACAAGGGTTGGGGGATTATCGTTTTCGGTTTTTGGCGTGATGAAATCAAGCCACTGCCGGCTATAGTCGGCCTGGAGGTCGGTCGTGAAAACGGCGGGAATAAGCCAGAACTCTTCCTTCTTGAACCGGCGAATTTCCCTTTCTCTTTCAACTATCATTTTGACGGCGACGGACTGGACGCGACCGGCCGACAGGCCCCGGGTGATTTTTTTCCACAGAAGCGGACTTATTTTATAGCCGACGATTCTATCGAGGATTCGCCGGGCCTGCTGGGCCATAACCTTGTCCATATCGAGCTTGCCCGGTTCGGCAAAGGCACGCTGTATAGCAGATTTGGTTATGGCGTTGAAAATCACGCGGTAGGTCTTTTCTTCAGGTATGCCGAGTACCTGTGAGAGATGCCAGGCGATTGCTTCGCCTTCACGGTCCAGGTCGGTGGCCAGAAACAGCTTGTCACACTTTTTTGCTGCGGCCTTTAGGCTTATAACGGCACGTCTCTTTCCGGGCATTATGTCGTAAGTCGGCTCGAAATCGTTTTCTATATCAACGTTGAGACCCTTCGAAGGTAAATCGCGAATGTGCCCCATCGAGGCCTTGACCTCGAAATCGGGGCCGAGATATTTGTTTATCGTCTTCGCCTTGGCACGCGATTCGACAATAACCAAAGATTTTGAAAAGGTTGATTTTGCCATAAAAAAACTTGACCTTCTACTACCTAATCTTTTGACACGAACTTCATCAAATGCTCACTAACTTCTTCTATCGGTTTACTATTTCCCCAATTTGGGCTAATTTTCGCCGATTTGAGTTCGATTTTCGTATTCACGAATCACTCATCGGCGTTTTGCACGAAAAAATTTAGTCCGTAAGGACTCCATAGGAGAAATGGACAAATATCGGTGGCTAAGAGAAATGTCAAGAAAAAACAATCATAAAAGTTTTAACAAAACTTCCATAAGGACCTGTAATGGCGTAAGCCATCCTGTGGAGGGACGCCTGACGGCGGGCTCCATAGGAGAGCATCGCGAAGTGGAGAAATCCAATAAAATTCTGGTTTTCTATTCTATCAGATTTCTCGCTCAGCTTGTCAGACCGGCAAGAGGCAGAACAGAACGTAACAGAACAAAACGAGAAAAGACGCCGAGAAGGAACAGATAACCGAAGCTATCGAGGCGTTTTGTCCCATTCGGCATCGGACAGCGTAACCCCGGATTCTGCGCATTTCGCCATCTCGCCAAGCCCGTCAAGGCACAGCTTCGACCACGTCTCTAATGTATCTCGCAGCCCCTGCAGCTCGTCAGGGCTCCGAAACGCCATCTGGGTAATCATCTGTTCCCGCCTGCTTACTTTTGATGAATCCAGAGTCCAGTAGTGCACGATTCCAAGGTGAACTTGCCCGACCTCGTTGGAGTCGTCATTAAGCAGGGCAACAATACAATCGGCGTGGTTCGCTTCAACGAGCACCTCCTCGGCCACTTCTCGCTCAACAGCGGTGAGGTATGCCTCGCGGAAATCCCTGTCGAACAAGGGAACTTCATCGACGGGGTTTATGTGGCCGCCTATACCGATAGAACCGTTCCCAACAAGCCGGCTCTCCCCGGCTCGCTTGCCGCGTATATAGCTGAGGTACTTGCCCTCATAAGTCATAATCACATAGGGAATCAGTTGTTTGTAGGCGGCGTCCTCTTCCACCTGTGTTCTGGCCATGAAACGCAGAACGCCGGGAGCGAAAAGCCTGCGAAGATAACGGGCCACATTAAACTTCAGCCCATGGAAAGTGCCCAGCTCGTCAAGGACTTTCCGCTCAAAAACCAGCACACGTTCTTCCTGTGGCATACAGTTGCTCCTTATTGTGTATATCGAGAGAGTCCAGAAAGTCGATTTTACCATGATGCATATAAACCTGTCAATGCCCGCCAAATATTTCCTTTGGACGGCCCAAAATCTGGCAGTGTAACTATTGACTATGACAGTTGGCCCAGGCATAATGTTGCTATATTGTCGTTCAGTTGAAACCGCAGAACGTTTAATGACAAATTTTAGGAGACAAAAATGAATTCGAGAAAGCTGGCAGTATGGATGGTCTTAGTGGCAATAGTGCTCCTGATGGTCTCTTCAATAAAGGCTGTGCCTCGGTCGCGTAGTTCCGCCAAGCCCGCGAAGGAACCCGACAACGTCGCGCCTCGCGGCTTTACTTCGCTGTTTAACGGTCGCGACTTCACTGGCTGGAGGGTGCCCGAAGGCGATGGCGGACACTGGAAAATCATTGATGGAGCGATAGACTACGATGCACAAAGCGAAGCAAAGGGCGACAAAAATCTCTGGTCGGTCCGCGAATTCGGCGATTTCACACTGCGTCTCGATTGGAAAATCAAAGAAACGCCCTTTGTAAACCCCCGAGTCCCTTATGTCCTGCCCGATGGCACACATGCACGAGACATTTACGGCAAGGAAATACGAATGGCTCTTCCCGACTCCGACTCTGGAATATTCCTCCGCGGCGCCGGCAAAAACCAGGTCAATATCTGGTGCTGGCCGATTGGCTCCGGCGAGTTCTACGGCTACCGAACCGACGCCAAACAGCCGCCCCACATCCGCGCCGGTGTTACTCCCCGAACTCAGGCAGACAAGCCCGTCGGACAGTGGAACCGTTTCGAGATAACAATTCGCGGCGACCGCGTAACGGTGGTTCTAAACGGAAAAACAGTCATCAAGAACGCTCAACTGCCCGGAATCGCCAGGACCGGCCCCATAGCCCTCCAGCACCACGGCGGCAAACGCGACGGCAAATGGGCCGGCCCCCCGTCACTGCTGCAGTTTAAAAATATCTATATAAAAGAACTCTGAGGAATCTGACAACTCTTGGTCTTCGACACAATCGCCTGGGCTTCCTAAGATTTTGTTACGGCATTGCCTCTTGAACCTGCCGAAAAATTGTTGAAATCTAAATGAGATTCCGGCATTATGAGATTTGATGCGTTCAGGAGTGCCCCAAAGCAGCGTAAATGGAAAATGCCGGGTGTGAAATTATTTTCTGGCAAGCAAACTCCCTCATGTCATGCTGAGCGCAGCAAGGCGAAGCGAAGCATCTGGCCATAGAATGAGATGTTACTGACCGAACAAAGGAAACTCTCAGTTCGCAAGTCAGATTTTTCGCTGTCGCTCAGAATGACAAATGAGTGTAAGACATTACTATGAATAGGGTTA
>JAUWPZ010000044.1 GCA_030611315.1 Sedimentisphaerales bacterium | reverse complement strand
TTTCTCCAAGTCTTTGGTATATAACAGATTATATTATATACAACCCGCATTGCCTGTCAACCCAAAAAATGATTTAACTCCCCAAAATACAACAACTTATAGCACTTTTTTGACGGTGACTACTTTTGACGCAGGCATCAACAGTAACTAATATAGTTTCCCGGCAACCTTGCTACAGTCTCTTATTATGGCTTCTATTTTTCATCAAAAGTACACTATTAGTCTCTTACGGGTAAAATTGAGCGCGCGGCGCGCTCAATATTTTTAGCGGCGACTGTATCTATCTGTATTTACAATAAGTTACGGCGTTTTTAAAATCGTCCAACTTTTGACTTTCGGTCGCCTGTTTGGTTCCGGCTACGCCGGGTTAGGATAGACTCTAAGTTAATTCACGCTCAAAGTTAAGTATTTTATCAGATTCCTCGATTTCACCTTTGGTTAGGCATATTACTGATGTGAGGTCTTTTCATTCTATTACGTGGATGTTTTTGCTTTTGCACATATCTTTTAGTATTTTGGGCCAGACAGTGGCGCTGACTTCTCCGATGTGGGCCTTTTTTAACAGAAGCATGAATGTACGTGATTGGCCAATGCCCCCGCCGATGCTGAGAAGAATCTCGTTGTTGATGATTGCCTTGTGATACGGGAGCTTGAGGAAATCAAGCTGGCCCGTAATCTCGAGCTGCTTTTTGAGTGTTTCGGCGTTGACACGGATTCCCATTGAGGTCAGCTCGTGGCGTCGCTTGGTCACGGGGTTCCAGACAAGGATATCACCGTTAATTCCGTGCATCGGCCTGCCGTCTTCCGATGTTGTCTCGGTGACCCAGTCATCGTAGTCGGCGGCTCTCATTTCGTGGGGGTAGCCGTCCTTGAGGACATAGCCGATACCATAAATGAAGATGGCGGGATATTCCTGCACTATTTCTATCTCGCGCTGCTTGCGGGGCAGGTCGGGGAATTTTTCAAGTATCTCTTCGGCGTGGATGAAGGTGAGCTCGTCAGGCATGTCCGGGTATCTATCGGTCTTTAGCTGAGGGAAAAGCTCCTGGACATGGGTCTCAGCGCCCTTGAGGACTTTCCAGATTTTCTTTACCACCTGTTTGAGGAGCTTGAGGTTTCGCTGCTCTTCGGTTATGGTCAATTCCCAGTCCCACTGGTCCACATAGGCACTGTGGTCGTGGTCGAGGAAGTAGTCCTTGCGCACGGCGCGCATATCGGTCAGCAGCCCCTCGCCGATTTCCATACCGAACTGCTTGAGGGCCATACGCTTCCACTTGGTTGCAGCCTGCACGACCTCGGCGTCGATGGGGTTCTTATCGTAGTCGTTTGAGATATGGAACCCGATTGGTGTGCGTGAGCCGTCGCGGTCGAGGTAGTCGTTTACGCCGCTTTCAACATCTACGATTAAAGGAACCGTGACGCGAATCAGGTTAAGCTCTTTGCAGAGGTTTTCCTCGATGTAGTCTTTCGCGGCATAGGTGGCGAGCTGGGTTTCCTTGGGGTTTAGCAGAGAGTTGTAGTCCTGCGGCAGGATTTTCTCGAGTTCGGCATAATCGCCGATGCCCGGGCCGGCTAAATCAGCTGTCTTGTCTGTCATTTGTTTTCTCCTATAAGTTTTTTATGGATACAATTCTTACGGCTCTACGGATTTCGCAAAATCTTATATTTATATGAGATGTTCATATACACCGTTTTGTCCCTGAACCTTATGATGCGCTATATTACCAGATTTATCCGGAAGTTTCTAATGTTTTTGCTTGTGAGCAATAATGTACTTATTGAGCCCTGTTTCCGGCGAAATCCGGATTATTCATCGATTGTTGCAATTCGAAGTGGAGCTTAATATCATAGTGAAATTGAAAGGTGTAGAAATGTTTCCAAGAGCGTTGAATGTCAAATATCAGATAAAGATAACCTGTTTGGTAATCGTATTGATTCTCTGTTCATCCTGCTCTGATGATAAAAAGGGGGACGATACTCAATCACACGTAGAGACGATATCGGTCAGGCCGCCTTTTGACGAGGCAGCGGATTTTTCCTGCGGACTCGGCCTGGTTCAAATGGGCCAATGGGGTTACACTGATGACCAAGTGAGGCAGTACTATATAGACCGCAACGGTCGGGTGGTACTTGCACCAGAGTTTGACAGCCCTTTCTCCGTATCGGCGTTTTCTGAAGACCTGGCCTTAATTAACATAGGTTTTACAGACAGAACATATCATTCCGGAGGCAAGTTCGGCTATATCGACAAGACCGGAGAAGTGGTTATCGCACCGCAACTTGATTATGCCGAAGATTTCTCTGAAGGGCTTGCCAGGGTTCGGGTGATTTGGTTGGTGGGGATGGGGTCAATATCGCTGATTTCGCCGCTTTCGCCGGGAACTGGAACCAAGTTCGCCTCCTCCCTGTGCTCAACGAGATTCACTACGACCCGTATGTCAAGATCGACTTACTCGAATATATTGAGTTACATAACCCGGGAACGACCGATTTTGATCTTTCCGGCTGGTATTTCAGTGATGGCATATCTTACCGGTTCCCTCCAGGTTCGATACTGCCGGCCAGCGGCTACATTGTCGTGGCTATGAATCCCGCTAACGTTCAGAGCATATTCGGCCTCCAGGAATAGAAAAAACAAAGTACTGTGGTGCTGTAACGTTTTTCTCATTAGCGTAAGACCCTATTGAGACAATTACATCTTTCCGTGTTTCAAAATCGATATTAGCAGCCAGAAACCCATTGCGCCTGCGGTCAGGAACCCCATGATGCCTATAATAGGAATCTCATACCACCTGGGCGGTATACCTGACAAAACAATAAGTGAAGAACCTATTATTAATGAGGACAACACAATACCATAGACAACGCGGTTGCTGATGCGGTCGTGTGTTTTGAGCATCGGTTCCAGCCCCTTATGTTCGAATTCTATGCGGATTTTGCCCCGTTTGATTTTGTCGATGATGTTCCTGGTATCGGCGGGAAGCTCCCGAAGTACGGCTTCCCAATTCAAGCTTGCGGTATAAAGGTCCTTTCGCAGCTTTCGAATGCTTAACTTTTCACTCAATAACTGCTGGACGAAGGGTTTCATATGTTCGATGATGTCGAACTCCGGCGACAATTTGTGCCCGTTACCTTCCACCGTAATCAGCGCTTTATCCAACAAATAGAAAACCGGCGGGACCTTCAAATTGTGGCGTATCAGCAGCTGGACAAGCTGGGTAAGCAGACTGCCCATACGTATATCTTTGAGCGGGCGATACAAGTGCTGCTCAACAAAATCTGCAATGTCTGCTTCAAGACTTTCGACAGTTTCAGCACTTTCGAGCTGCGAGAGTCTAAGAAGTGAGCGAGTCATCCGTTTGGCGTTGCGACGTACAATGCCTGCTATCAGATCCCCAAGGTGTTCTCTGTCATGTCCGGTTAAAGTTCCCGTCATACCATAGTCTAACAGGCAGATGACATTATCCGGCAGAACCAGGATGTTCCCGGGATGGGGGTCGGCGTGAAAAAAGCCATGTTTGAATATTTGTTTAAGGATTACATCTGCCCCGCGGTTGGCAATTAGTTCCAGATTAAGATTCGCATCGGCCAAGGCATCGATATCAGAAACCTTAATGCCCTCCACAAATTCCATAGTCAGAACCTTATCCGTAGACAGATGCCGATAAACCTCTGGAATGTGTATGGTCTTATCCGAACGGAAATTTCTTGCAAAACGTTCGATATTGCCGGCCTCGATATCAAAATTCAGCTCTCTCTTAATGGTTCGAGAAAATTCCCGAACGATACCGACCGGGTTGAGCGTTTCCATTCCTTGAATGTGCTTTTCTATCAGTTCGGCTAAATGGAACATAATTTCCAGGTCCACCTCAATTGTTCCACGTATTCCAGGACGCTGAACCTTAACCGCTGCCACCGTGCCGTCCGGGAGAACAGCTCTGTGCACCTGCGAAATAGAGGCTGAAGCAACCGGTGTTTCGTCAAATTCTTTGAAGAGAACTTCGAGAGGCTTGCCGAGTTCAGTCTCGATAATCTGTCGAACCTGACTGACAGGAAAAACTGGCACGGTATCCTGAAGTTTTTCGAATTCTGCACATGCTTCCGGTGGAACCAGATCGGGACGTGTGCTGGCTAACTGCCCTAATTTGATAAAGGATGGACCAAGTTCCTCCAGGACCATCCTGAAGCGCTGCCACCGGGTCAGCGGAGCAGGTAGTGGTTCTGCTTTACGTCTGGCTAAAAAGCGCCTGCCTACCCCAAGCTGTTTATACAGCCCCGACCTCACTACTAAATCACCCAGACCGTGTTTCAGCAGCACCGACATGATATGTCTGAACCGGTTGATATGGCGGTATTTGCGCCGGATAGAGCCTATTTTCGGAAGCAACGTACTGTTTCCTTGTTATTCTGTTTTTGCAGCTTCAAGTTTTTCAATGCGGGCAGCTAATTCCTCAACTTCTTCCTTTGATGCCATCTGAAGCGTCTGAAGCGTCTGCTGCACCAGTTTTTCAACTTGCTTTTCGAGGTCTTCCTTGGCCTGCTTTGATTTCTTCAACACATCCTCAGCTATTTCACGGCCTTCTTCCTCTGTTAGCTTACCCCTTTCTACAAGTTCTTTGATGTGCTCATCAATTTTGTCTTTCGTCATTGCAGCCAATCCGACACCGGCGAGGAACATTTTGTGAATTGAATCCAACATTTCAAATTCCTTTCTAATATATTATTTGGTTAACTGTTCACTGCTTGTTTAGCCATATAATGCTCTGCCCAAACCTTATTGCTTAAGTGATAATAATTGCTCCCGTATGCAACCATACCGCCATGGTATCCCGGGTCGGTGAGTGCGTCAACAGCTTCCTCATCAATCGGTTTGGCGTGAGTGTCCTGGATGGCCTTGAGGAGCACCTCGAAATGGTCACGAATAACGCATGGGCACAACCAATTTCCTGTATTTTCAGCCGGTTGGGCATAGCCATAGTCGTCCTGCCACTGGCGGATTTTCCTGAAGAATGGTGAATGCAGAATTGTATCAAGATTTCCCCCGTTGCCGAAAACATCAAAAATATTGTGTGTGGAGTATGGTATGAAGGCGCAGGGTGTAATCGTTCCGTCCCAATTGATGTAGAAGTATCCGCCTGGTCGAGCTGCGGCGATACACCCGCTGCTGGCTGTACCGCTATTCCAGAAGTCCGCAACGAATATTTTACGTTCTCGCACCAGGCGCCAGGTGCGGTTGTACATTTCCAGACGCTGCTGTAGAGTAACCATTGGTTCAAGCGAATGCTCCCGGCCAATAGGCATATATTGAAATATCCAGCCGTATGTCGCACCTTGTTTCTCGAAATAAAAATCATTAAACTCATCGCTCGTTACAATCTCAGCGTTCTCCCGCGTGGCGGTTGCTGAGATGCCAAAGGGTACGCCTACTTCCCGGAGGTTTTCCATCGCCTGTAGAATTCGCTTGTGTACGCCCTTGCCACGTCGCTTGTCTGTTTGTTCTTCAAAACCTTCAACTGAAATTGCAGGTGTTACGTTGCCTAACTTCGCCAGTTCTTTTGCTACGGATTTCGTTATTAGTGTGCCGTTTGTATAAACCAGGAAAAACTGAGAAGGGTGTTTAAGGGCCATATCTAAAAGGTCCAAACCATTGTCCTCCCACATAAATGGCTCGCCGCCTGAGATGACCGTAAAATATGACCCCCATAACCGTTCCTTTTCAGTGATTATCCGGTCAAAAGTATCCCAATCCAGCTTGGCCGCCGATTGTGAATCACTGCATGCGTAACAACCAGTACAGTGCAGGTTACATTTTTTGCCTGGACTGACAAGGACAAACAAGGGCGGCTCAAAACCAAGCCGTTCTGTTGCATTCAGTCGTTGCTTAGACAGAAATACATTATCCAGGAGCGTTTCGAAAAGCCGGTTCAGGGCTTCTTTAGAAATAACCCCACGACTAACCCCACGGGCTATACTATGCATCATCGCAACGACGATGTCATATTTGTCTCGACGCACCTGGAGGGGAAAATCAACTGGATTATTCTCGACAATCCTTTGCCATAACTTTCTTTCGATAAAAGGTATGGCTGCACGGCGAACTACCCCGTTACCAAATGCTGTGCGAATTAACGATCTGAACGCCCCTTTCTGAAAAACCTGTTCAAGATTCATTGTTAAGTTCCTTTCTGTTACCTGGATTTTGTGTTGGTTCCTGATGAATCAATGCTCCGTGAAGGAACAGTTCTGTCACAGCGTTCGTATCAGCTTTAATGGAGCGACTTGCTTTCGCCGAGCCGAGCCATGAGAGAGCAAGGGCATTGGTAAGGCCGTCAAGTGTCTTAGCTATTACTTTAGCATCCATCGGTTTGAAAAGGCCCTCCCTGATTCCTCGCCATATAACATCCGTGAGATCGCAAAGCATCGAGTCGTATTTGTCGCGCACCTTTTTAGGCAAAATATGATCAACATCCGGTCGAGATACATCCAGTTCCGCAAGATACAAGCGGAAAAAGGAGCGATTTTCGCAGAGAAAAGTCATTTTGGCGTGGATGAACTTTTTGACCCGGTCTTGAACCGACGGTACATCTGCCATCTCCCTGGTAACAAGACTGACCAATTCATTTACTTTTGTCTCAATAACCTTTTCGTAAAGCTGCCTCTTGCTGCCGAAATAGGAATAGATTGTGCCAAGTGCAAACTCTGCCTTTAGAGCGATTTGACGCATTGTAGTCCGAAAAAACCCTTCTTCTGCGAATGTCGACTCAGCCACGTCCAGTATATATTTAATGTGTTGCTGATGCTCTCGTTTACGGCGTGTATTTGGCTCAGACATAGTCTTGTAACTCCTTCAACATATAGATTACAAATTATTGTTAATATATACGTATCAACTTTAGAACGGTTCTTCTAATAATAGAATATATCGTTATAATTATCAGCTAAAAAAGAAGTATTTTCACAATGGGCCATTATTTGATGCTGGCGTCAAAAGTATATGTCAGGCTGCCACGGGGACCGTGTTTAATAAGCTAACATAGCTCCAGATTGGCTGCTGTGGCCATCGGCGTCTTGTGGCAGACTGGCAAACCGCTTGATACGACCTGGGGTTATATTGATAAGCAAGGCAACGCCGTTATTGAGCCTGAATATGATTTTGCAGGTAGTTTTTCTCATGGTGTGGCCTGGGTAGATGTTTCGGAGAGTGAGTGCAAATACGATTATATAGATAGAACAGGAAAATCGACTTTCGAGTTGACGCGATAAAGCACCGCTAATACGAATTCTAACAACTTCTCAGGTGGATGATGTCATCCTGAACGGAACGCAGTAGAGTGAAGGATCTGGGCTGCGTACTTGGGAAATTCCACATTCGAAAGCCGGGTCCTTCGCCTGCGGCTCAGGATGACAAACTGATTTTGCGTGAGAATTTACAGAATGTGTGTAAACGGCGACTGTGAGAGGTTAATCTGATGCGGCGAGGATTGGGATGGGGCGGAAATCGGGGTGGTTTTTGTATTTGAGATTGCGTCGGCCGAAGTAGCTGCCGTAGTAGGGGCCGTTGGCGGGGCCTGGATTGTTGCCGAAGCAATCAGCAATGCCACAATCGCGGTTTTGGTTATGCAATTCCTTTCGATTCACTGCGTTTTATAGGGCCAGTTCGGCTATTATGGTGAACTTCAATGATATTGTACCAGATTTGAAGCGATGTGCGGTACTTTTCTTATCGCCGCGGAAGGAATTAGTGTTGCGGGCATCGGGCGTATTTGTTATCATCACGCATCGGTTAGACAAAAGCCGGGCCGGCAAATACGTAAAAAGAAGAAGGAAAAAGCGGCGAAAGGCAGGGGTCCTTTCGGGTAATTGGCGGAGGCAAAAAAACAAAAGAAGAAAGGAGACAAAATGAAAAAGCTCGCATCGTGGTCAAATCTGTTTGTGATGGTTGTTTTGGTGGTTTTGGTTTTGACGAGTTTTGTTGAAGCCGGAATAGAGGCAAAGGCATTGAATAAGCCGCCAAAGGACTTTGAGGCGCTGTTCAACGGCAGGGATTTGACAGGCTGGAAAGGGCTTGTCGGCAATCCGAAAAGCCGGGCGAAGATGAGCCGAGAAGAGCTTGCCAGGGCACAGGCCAGGGCCGATGAGGACATGCGGGCGCAGTGGAAAGTGGCCGATGGGGCGCTTTGTTTTGGCGGGAAAGGGCACAGTCTTTGCACCGCGGGGGACTTTGGCGATTTCGAGCTTCTGGTGGACTGGAAGATTGAGAAGGGCGGCGACAGCGGTATTTATCTGCGGGGTTCGCCGCAGGTGCAGATATGGGACAGGGATGTTGGTTCGGGTGGTTTGTACAATAACAAGAAAGGCCCGAGCAAGCCGCTGAAGGTTGCAGATAAGCCGGTCGGCGAGTGGAACACGTTTCGGATTATCATGACCGGGGAAAAGGTAACGGTGTATCTCAACGATGTTCTTGTGGTCGATAACGTTGTGATGGAGAACTATTGGGAGCGGGACAAGCCGATTTATCCGAAGGGCCAGATAGAGCTTCAATCGCACGGCAGCCGGCTGTATTTTAGAAATATATTTGTCAAAGAGAAGGGCCTAAACAAGCTGACCAGGCAGGAGAAGGCCGATGGGTTCGTGCAGCTTTTCAACGGCAGGGATTTGACCGGCTGGCAGGGCAACACGAAGGGATATTATGCCGAGGGCGGTAGAATAATCATTGACCCGAAGCGCGGCGGCGGCAATCTCTACACCGACAAGGAGTACGGTGATTTCGTTATGCGGTTCGATTTCAAGCTCACGCCGGGCGCCAATAACGGCCTTGGGATTCGAACGCCTCTAAACGTTAATGCGGCGTACCAGGGGATGGAGCTGCAGATATTAGACAACACTGCACCGAAGTACAGCGGCTTGAAGGATTATCAGTATCACGGGTCAATTTACGCCGTGTATCCGGCCAAGCGAGGATACCTTAGGCCGGTCGGTGCGTGGAATTACCAGGAGGTTACAGCCGACGGCAGCCAGATAACGGTAAAGCTCAACGGGACAACGATTATCGATGAGGATATTTCCAAGGTTACCGATCCCAAGGTGCTTAAAGCACACCCGGGGCTGAAGAATGAGAAAGGGTATATCGGCTTTTGCGGCCACGGCGATGCGCTGGAATTTCGCAACTTGAGAATAAAGATTCTTAAATAGTATGTTGCGAAAAGCCGAAACTGGTGATGTCACCCCTGCGGAAGCAGGGGTTTATATCGAAAAAACCTGGATTCCTGCTACCCGCCTTCGCGGGCACAAGCTTCGCAGGAATGACAAATGTTGTTTCCACAACAGGTACTAAATAGTTCTCAGGGACTTATGCAAAGCAAGAAGGGAAGAAACAATGAAGAGCAAAGAAAACGAGAAGTCAGGAGTTGTAACGCGTCGAGATTTTTTGAAAGGTACTGCAATTACTGCGGCGGGCGCGGCATTTGCGCTGCCGGCAATCGTTCCATCGAGTGTGTTCGGTGCGAATGCTCCGAGTAATATCATCACGATAGGCAGTATCGGAGTCGGAGGGATGGGTACAGGGAATATGAGGGGCTTCAACGGCAAGAAGGACTCGAAAGTGGTGGCGGTTTGCGATGTTGACGCCGAGCATCGGGAGAAGGCCCGCAATACGATTGGTCTGGATGCGAAGTCAGCATACGGCGATTATCGGGAAGTTCTGGCGAGGGATGATATCGATGCGGTGGTAGTCTGTACGCCGGACCATTGGCACATGCCGATTTCGATTGCGGCGGTGAGAACCGGCAGGGATGTTTACTGCGAAAAGCCTTTGACTTTGACGATAGCGGGGGGGCGCGCCCTTGCGGACGAGGCCAAACGCTATGGGCGAGTGGTACAGACGGGCTCTCAGCAGCGTTCGGGCAGCGAGTTTCTCAAGGCGTGCGAGCTGGTACAGAACGGCAGAATCGGCAAACTCCATACGATGAAGGTGGGGATTCCGGGAAATAATCGCAAGTGTGCCGATACGTGGGAGGCCCAGCCGATACCGAAGGGCTTTGATTACGATATGTGGCTTGGGCCGGCGCCGTGGCGGCCTTACCATGAGCAGCGGTGTCACTACCAGTTCAGGTTTGTTCTGGACTACTCGGGCGGACAGATGACGAACTGGGGGGCGCATTATCTCGACATCGCCCAGTGGGGCAACGCGGCCGACGATACCGGGCCGGTGGAAATCGTCGGCAAGGGAGATTTTCCGACGACGGGACTATTCACCACCGCGAAGACGGCCGATATAGAGTACACTTATGCCAACGGCGTTAAACTTCTTCTCAAGACCGGCGGCGGCAATACTCGTTTCGAGGGTACCGAAGGATGGATAAATGTGAGGCGGGGCAAGATAGAAGCTGAGCCGGCATCGATTCTCCAGAGCAAGATAGGCCCCGACGAGATACATCTGTATAAGAGCAACGACCACAAGCAGAACTTCTTAGATTGCATCAGGAGCCGGAAGGACCCGATTTGCCCGGCGGAGGTCGGACACCGCTCGAGCAGCGTTTGCCACTTGGGTAATATCGCTATGCTTCTGGGTAGAAAATTGAAATGGGACCCGAAGGCCGAGCGGTTCATCGGGGACGACGAAGCCAACCGCATGCGCTGGCATCCGATGCGGGCACCCTGGAGGCTGTAAGGAATAAAATTAAAAGTTAAAAACTCAAAATGACCGATTCCTGTTTTAGACGCTGATTTACACTGCTTTTTAGACACGGATTAACACAGATTAACACTGTAATTGTGTATTTGGATTCCCGCTCCCCGCTTTTGCGGGCACAAGTTTCGCGGGCACAAGTACCTAAGGCACAAGTTTGCACTGTTTTAATTCTTAATTTTTGCCGCGGAGACCTCAGAGAATTTGGCCGGCGGTGCGTCCTTGACCCAAACCTGGGCTGATACAAGCATCGCCGTAGTTTGTTTTTCAACCGCTGTGCAACTTGTCAGTTGTCCACTTGAGCAACAAGTGAGCCAGCCAAGTTAGATTTCCGCTTCGTTACAATGATGATTGTTGATTCTTGATGATTGTCGGGAGTTGCAGGCGAAAAAAGCGCCCGGATGGGCTTTGTTTAGCAGTATTTTGCAAAAACGGAGGCGCGGCGGCGTTTTGGGTTGCATTCTGCCGGTAATTTATGATACACTCCTTCCTTATGTCGTGCGTGATACGTATTGTGTTACGATACCCGCAATACGATATACGCGATGCGTAATACGTTTTTCAGAGGAGATAAATAGTATGGATTTTTGTATCGAGGACACTCGAAAAAAGGCGATTCCAAAGCTCAGTGAGCTTATCAAGGACGGGATTTTTACCATAGACGATGCGACGGACTGGCTGAGGACGATTTACGAGATTCGGTTTTTCGAGGAGAAGGTTTTTGAGCTTTTAGGCCGGAATATTATCAAGGGCGCTTCGCACCTTTACGCCGGTGAGGAGGCCATCGCGGTCGGGGCCATAGCCGCTATTGAACGGGGTGACGTAATCGGCTCAACGCACCGGGGCCACGGCCACTGCGGGGCGGTCGGCAACAAATACGCCGATACCGAAGAGGACCGCCAAGACCACTGGAACCGGATGATGGCCGAGCTGATGGGTAAAGAGACCGGCTACTGCAAGGGCAGGGGCGGCTCGATGCACATCGCCGAAGTTGATAAGCAGAACAACCTCGGCTCAACGGGTATCGTCGGCGGGAATCAGCCGCCGGCGGTCGGAGCGGCTTTTGCAGAGAAATATAAAAAGACCGGCAAAGTCGTGGTGTCGTTTTTCGGCGACGGCTCGACGAACTGCGGCAGTTTCCACGAGTCAATGAATCTGGCCTCGGCGCTGGGAGTGCCCCTGGTAGCGATTATAGAAAATAACCTGTACGGGATGAGTGTGCCTTTCTCCGGCAGCGAAATCGAAGGCACGGTAAAGGCGAGCAATATCACCGATATCGCCGAGCGGTGCTACGCTTATAACGTTCCTGCGATGATTGTTGACGGCCAGGACGTTGTGGCGGTGTACCTCGCCCTCCGTTCGGCGGTTAAATTGGCCAGGGCGGAGAACCAGATGACTATTATCGAGGCCAAGACCTATCGCTGGTACGGGCACAGCCGGAGCGACCCGCGCGCCTATCGTACCAAGGACGAAGAAAAGGCCTGGCACGACCGTGACCCGATTACCGTTTTGAGCAACAAACTGCTGGGTGACGGGCTCTGCACGCAGGAGCAGCTCGACGAGATAAAGGACGGGGCATTTTCGACAATCGAAGCGGCCACGAAGTTCGGCATAGACAGCCCCTGGCCCAACCCCGCGGATTTGGCCAGGGATGTGTATGTCGAGGAGAGTTATCCTGCCGAGCTTATCGAATCGGACAAGGCCATGTCCGCGAAGGTTAGCGAGGCGACGGCGGCCTTTGAGGCGGCGGTTCAGACATCCGGCGCAAAGACAAAAAAGGCCGCTGCCGAAGAAGCTAAGAGCGAAGTCAAGTCCAAATTCGGTATGGAGGTTATGACGATTGGGCAGGCTGTCTCGGCGGCCCAGGCGGAAGAATTGAGAAGAGATGAAAATGTTGTGGTGATAGGCGAGGACGTGGGTCTGTATGGGGGGGCATATCAGGCGACCCGCGGCTTGTTGGCCGAGTTCGGAACCGAAAGAGTAATCGATACGGCGATATCCGAGGCGGCCATTGCGGGAGCGGCCGTTGGCGCGGCCCTTCGGGGTATGCGTCCGGTGGCTGAGATTATGTATGTGGATTTTCTTACGATAGCGATGGACCAGCTTGTGCACGTTGGCGCTTATAACCGTTATATGTTCGGCGGCAAGGCCAAGGTGCCGATGGTGCTGCGGACCGAGGGCGGAGTCGGCAGGTGTATCGCGGCGCACCATTCGGAGTCGCTTGAGGCGTGGCTCATGCATCCGCCGGGGCTGTACGTAGTGATGCCCTCTACGCCTTACGATGCGAAGGGGCTACTCAAGGCCGCTATACGCAGTGATAATCCGGTGGTTTTTATCGAGCACAAGGCGACGTACGGCCAGCTCGGCGCGGTGCCGGAAGGCGATTATATCATTCCATTAGGCGCTGCGGATGTCAAAAGGCAGGGCAAAGATGCGACCATCGTCAGCTACAGCAGGATGGCGATGTGGTCGCTGGACGCGGCGAAAGAGCTGGCCGAGAAGCACGGCGTCGAGGCGGAGGTTATAGATGCGCGAACACTAAAGCCGCTGGATATAAAGACCATAGCTGAATCTGTTCGCAAGACCGGACGGCTTGTTACGGTCAGCGAGGGTTTCGGCACCTGCGGGGCGGGCAGAGAGATAGCGGGGCAGTACATGGATTATGAGTTCGACGACGGTACGCGGGGCTTTGATTATCTCGATGCGGCGCCGGTGAACCTGGCGGCGGCGGATGTGCCTCCGCCAATGAGCGAGCCGCTGGAGATGGCAAGTATTCCCAGCGTAGAAAGAATAGTTGAAGCCGTTAAGGCAATAGTATAAGAAATGGGCAGTGCTCAATCACAGGTTAAATGATGGACGTTATTCCTTCGCTGACGCTCGAGGACAGGTCTGAGCGCAGCGAAGAATCTCTTTGGCTCAGGCCGGATGCTTCGCCGTTCGGCTCAGCATGACAACTCCTCAAAACAACTGTGACCGAGTAGTAGTGGGATTTGCGAAATACCAGAGAAATGAGGTTTGTGTAAATGGCAAGAGAAGTGAGATTACCGCAGCTTGGCCAAACGATGGAAGAAGGGACTGTTGTCAATATACTGGTCAAGGTTGGTGATGAGGTCAATAAAGGCGATGTGATTTTCGAGATAGAGACCGACAAGGCGACCCTTGAGATGGAATCGCCCGCAGAGGGCTTCGTGAAGTATGTTTTAGCCGAATTAGACGAGACCCTTACGGTCGGTGCGCCTCTTCTGGTTCTCGGCGGGGAGGATGAGGATGTGCCGCAGAGCTTTGTCGATTCGCTCAAGGCCGATACATCCGCCGCTGAGGCGGCCCCTGCCCGACAAGCTGATACCGCCGTTGCGGCCGCGGCTGCCGAGCCGATAAAGGCGGCAGGCAAAGTTCTCGCATCGCCGCGGGCAAAGAAGCTGGCGCAGGAATTAGGCGTGGATTTGGCAGCGGTTGCAGGCACCGGGCCCGGGGGCAAGATTACCGAGCAGGATGTCAAAGAGGCGGGCGCGGCAAAGCCCGCCAAAGAAGCCGCCCCGACAGAGGCCAAACCCGGAGCGACCGTGCCGGTGAACAGGCTGCAGAAAATAACGGCGGAGAAAATGCTCAAATCGAAGCGCGAAATACCGTGTTTCTATCTGACCGTCAAGGCGGACATGACCGACCTGGTTGAATTGCGGACCCAGTTGAACAAGAGCGGCGACGTGAAGCTCTCCTACAATGATTTTATCATAAAGGCGGTCGCGACGGGATTGGAGAAATATCCGATTATGACCGGTCAGCTCGACGGCGAGGTTATCAGGTTGGCCGATTCAATTAACGTCGGGCTGGCGATATCTGTGCCGGACGGCCTGGTGGCGCCGATTCTCAAGGATGTCAACAAAAAGGATGTTAAGCAGATTGCGCTCGACAGCCAGGCGCTGGTAGAGAAGGCTCGCAATAATAAGCTGGCCCCGACGGACATCGAAGGGGGGTGTATTACGGTCAGCAACCTCGGGGCGTTTGGGATAGATAACTTTATCCCGATTGTCGTGCCGGGCCAGTGCAGCATAATGGGGATTGGGCAGATAACCGATACGTGCGTGCCGGATGACAGCAATATCTTAGTGCGAAAGCTGATGAATATGACGTTGTCGGTTGACCACAAAGTCGCTAACGGCGCTTACGCGGCACAGTTTCTCGACTTTGTGCGGAAGCTGCTGGAGGACAAGTCCACGTTTGGCGATTGGTAACTGGTGATTGGTAACTGGTGATTGGCCCGCGTATGGTGGATTTAAGCAATTACCATTTTCAAACTGACCTATTTTCAATAGAATATCAACATAAGTGCTGGCGCAGAAGTAATATAGCACAATTTGTCATTCCCGCGCAAGCGGGAATCCACTCGCACGCTGCGTAACTGGATCCCTGCTTTCGCAGGGATGACACGCCGAAACGGTCAGTTGAGTAATTACCCGAAAGGAGCATTTGAGATGACAGGGAAGGTCGAAGCGAAGCGTTTGGCGGATATACGGAAAGGGACGCCGAAGGTCCCGGTTATCGGGGTTTTTGCGACGAGCGACCCGCGGATAGACGAGGCGAGCCGGACGCGGTGTCGGAATATCGTGAAGATGGCGGCCGATGTTATCAGCGGGCAGGTGGTCTTGCCGGACAAGACGCCCGTGCCGGTGGTGTATTCGACTGTGCTGGTAGATGGCGAGGCGCAGGCCGATATTGTCGCCCAGCAGTTCCGCCGGGCAGGGGTGGATATTCTGGTATTGGCGCCGGATACGTGGGCATTTCCGCAACTGACTGCTATTTCGCTGCTTCAGCAATTTCCCTCTAATACGCCTCTTAATATTACGTGCGGCAACAGCGGGCCCAAGCCGGGCGTGGTCTATGCCCATGCGCTCAACGGGGCTATCAGCCAGTATGGGCGGCTCGTGAGCCTGAACGTGGGGACTTGGTCCGATACGGGGATGAAGCCGAAGATGACCGCGCAGACGGCGAAGAACCTCATAGACTGGTGTTATGCCGCGGTGACGGCGGTTGCGCTGCGGGGCCGAAGGGTGGTGGTTCTGGGCCATGACTCGATGGGGATGGAGACGGCTCTGGCGCATATTCTGGCGACGAGGAATACTTTCGGCCTTGAGATTACGCGCCTGGATATGAAGCTGCTGGCCGACATGCTGAACAAAAGAGCATACAGTAAAAAAGAGCTGAAAGAATTGCGGGGCTGGGTTGATAAGTACATCGGCAAACGGCTGGAGCTGCGGGACGAGGCGGACAGCGAGCGATTCGATAAGTCGCTGGCGATGTACCTGATTATCCGGGACTTGATGGCTGATTTGAACGCGGTGGGCGGGGGATTTATGAGCCAGTTGGAGTGGGGCAGCGATTTGCGGGGGATTCCGCTGCCGGTGGCCGACGTAACCGAATCGCTCTTCAACAGCACATTCGACCATAACGGGCGAAAGGCGCCTGTGCCGTATGCCACCGAGGCCGACGTGCAGGGGCTGTTGACGATGCTGTTTATGACGTATATGAGCGGTGGGAATCCGCCGTTGTTTATGGACTTTCGCAAGGTATGGGAGGCATGGGAAATCAAGGCCCTGGCCAAAAAATTGGGTATCAGCAGGCTCGATAAGAAGGCGGACTGGTACAACAAGGGCCTGGTCGATGGCGATAATTCCGGCAGCGCATCGTTCGATTGGGCACAAGCGCCGGGGGCATCGATAAAGAAGATTATGGACAGCATATCGCTTCCGCTGGCTGAAGAGAACTATTTCCCCGGCGGCGGTAATGCAGTCAACTTTATGACCCCGGCGGGCATCGAGGGCATCGCCGGTCGGCTGGCTTACAGCAGCGCGGCGGGTTTGTTCAGCATGATATGGGATGAGGCGCGTACGACTGAAGTGCCGGCGAAGCTTGCCAGGGCGATGTGTGAATTGACCACGCCCATCTGGCCGCATACATTTGTGGTGCCGAAATACGCGAGCATGACCGAGTATAAGCAGTATCCGCCGGCCAACCATTTCCATATGACGTGGGATTTGCCGGTTGCTCGTTTGGAGCACTGGATGGACTTAACGGGCGTGTTGAGCGTTACGCCGTGGTCGGCCAGGCCGAAGTTTATCGAGGGCGTTGACAGGCCGGTGCCTCTGGTTCACCTGATAAACGGCGGCGAGGATGCCTACAAACTGCTGAAAAGTCGGGGCTAACGACCATATTATTGAGGTTTCAAGACTCTGCACTCGAGGATTCAGAGTCGTTTTCTGTGGGGGATGTAGCGACAAAATTGTAATTCCTTGCAATTTATCTACAATCTCGTTATTATTTTTGCAGTAAGAAATGCGGGGGACGGCAGCGAAAGACAGTCGAAGAGCTTGGCGTTACCGAGCGAATACTTGGCTATAAACAAGAAAAGTCATATTTTTTTGAAAGGGACCGAATAATGACGCCAAAAGAGTTCTTTGAATTTGCGAAAAAGAACAACGCTAAGATGATTGACCTGAAATTCGCGGACCTTCTGGGTACGTGGCAGCACTGCTCGTATCCGACCGAGACGTGGGATGAAAGTACGTTTGCAGATGGGGTTGGTTTTGACGGCTCATCGATTCGGGGCTGGCAGGGTATCCATATGTCGGACATGCTGGCGGTTCCCGATGCGGCCACCGCGGTGCTCGACCCGTTTTTTGCCGAGCCGACAGTCAGCGTGCTGGCGAATATTGTGGATCCCATCACGAAAGAGGACTACAACCGCGACCCGCGACTCGTTGCCCGCAAGGGCGCGGCTTATCTGAAGGAAACCGGTATAGCAGATACGTGCTATATCGGGCCTGAGCCGGAGTTTTTCATCTTCGACGAGGTCCGCTACGAACAGAATCAGCATACGGGGATGTACCGGATTGATTCGGTAGAAGGCGCGTGGAACACGGCCCGTTTTGAAGAGCCGAACCTTGGATATAAGCCGAGCTTCAAGGGCGGCTACTTTCCGGTAAGCCCGACCGATACGTATCACGATTTGCGTGGTGAGATGACCGCCGAGATGCAGAAAGTTGGAATTGTGGTCGAAGCGCACCATCATGAGGTTGCGACGGCCGGGCAGGCCGAGATTGATATGCAGTTTGCGGAACTTCTGAAGATGTCCGACCAGTTTATGTGGTACAAGTACATCGTCAAGAACGTTGCCAGGCGCAACGGCAAGACGGTTACGTTTATGCCCAAGCCGGTTTTTGAGGACAATGGCAGCGGGATGCACAGTCATTTATCGCTTTGGAAGGGCGGCAAAACGCTGATGGCCGGTGATAAGTATGCCGGCTTGAGCGAGCTTGGTCTTTATGCAATCGGCGGCATCCTCAAGCACACACCGGCGATTCTGGCCTTTGCGGCGCCGACGACAAATTCGTATCGTCGTCTGGTCCCGGGATTTGAGGCGCCGGTGAACCTTGTGATGAGCGCTCGTAACCGTTCGGCAGCGGTTCGTATTCCGATGTATTCGGACAAGCCCAAGGCCAAACGTCTTGAGTTCCGTTGTCCCGACCCGACGGCCAACGGGTATTTAGCGTGGACGGCGATGCTGATGGCGGCTATCGACGGCATTGAGAACAAGATTGACCCCGGTGAGCCGCTTGATAAGGACATTTACGAGCTTGGCGCCGAAGAGCTCGCCAGGTACCGACATACACCCGGCTCGCTGGCTGAGGCATTGGATGCACTTGGGGCGGACCACAAGTTCCTGACTGCCGGTGGAGTGTTTACCGGTGATTTGGTAGAAATGTGGATTAAATGGAAGCGGGAGGAAGAGCTGGATGAGATGGCGCTTCGTCCGCATCCCTATGAGTTCCATTTGTATTATGACAGTTGATAGTAGCGGGACTTAAAGCCGCATTACGCGGAAATCTCGTATTGCGTATTGCGTCCCTTCGGCTGCGCTCAGAGCAGGCTAAGCTCAGGATTTGCTCAGGGTGACGGCCGCGCGGTGCGGGCCGTCATTCCCATTCGATAGTTGCGGGGGGTTTGCTTGAGATGTCATAGACGACGCGGTTTACGCCGCGGACCTCGTTTATAATCCTGTTGGATATTGTGCCGAGCACTTCGTGAGGGATTCGTGAGAAATCGGCGGTCATAAAATCGGTAGTCTCCACGGCCCGGATGGCAATGACGTTCTCGTAGCTTCGCTCATCGCCCATTACGCCGACGGTCGAGACAGGCAGCAGCACGGCCAGGGCCTGGGATATCTTTCTGTACAGACCGGCTGACGTTAATTCATCTATTAAGATTTCATCGGCGGCGCGGAGGATTTCAAGCCTTTGCGGCGTAATCTCGCCGATGATTCTCACCGCCAGGCCCGGCCCCGGGAATGGATGCCGCCAAATGATGTCCGGCGGCAGGCCCAGATATTCGCCGACGACCCGCACCTCGTCCTTGAACAAATCCCGCAGCGGCTCGATAAGCTCGAAGCCCAATTCGGCCGGCAGTCCTCCGACGTTGTGGTGCAGCTTTATATTGGCGGCGGGATTGCCGTCTTTAGAGCCCGACTCGATGACGTCGGGATAAAGCGTACCCTGGGCAAGGAACTTAGCGTTGGGAATCTTCGCCGCCTCTGATTGGAAGGCATTGATAAACTCGGCGCCGATTATTTTGCGTTTCTTCTGCGGGTCGCTTACGCCGGCCAGAGCGGAGAGGAACTGCTTTGACCAGTCAACGACCCTCAGGTCCATGTGGAAGTGGTTGCGGAAGGTCGAGACGACGTGTTCGCGTTCGTTTTTTCGCAGCAGGCCGTTATCGACGAAAATGCAGACGAGCTGGTCGCCTATGGCCTTATGAATCAGCGACGCGACAACGGACGAATCGACTCCGCCGCTCAGGCCGCATATTACCTGAGCGTTACCGACCCGGCTGCGAACCGCCTCGACAGTTTCGTTGACGAAATCGCTCATTTTCCAGTCGCCGCTGCAGCCGCAAATATCATAGAGGAAGTTCTTCAGAATCTGCGGCCCTTTGGGTGTATGTGAGACTTCCGGATGGAACTGGACGCCGAAAAACTTCTTTGTCTTGTGTTTGACGGCGGCATACGGGCAGGTATCGGTAGTTGCCAGCTTGGTAAAATCTTCGCCGAGGTCGCCGATTTGGTCGCCGTGGCTGGCCCAGGCCGTGATTGAGTCCGGCATATCGGCGAACAAATCATTTTTCTCAAGAATAGAGAGATTTGTGCGTCCGTACTCACGGCTTTGAGCGGGTATGACCTTTGCGCCTAATATCCGGCAGCCTAACTGCATTCCGTAGCAGATACCCAGGATTGGTACATCCAGACGGAAGATTTTTTCATCGCATTTCGGCGCATTTTCGTCATAGACGCTCGCAGGTCCGCCGGAGAATATCAGCCCTTTTACGCCTAATCGTGATAAAGTCTCTGCCGTTACATCTGCGCGGCAGATTTGTGAATATACGTTTTGTTCGCGAACCCGCCTTGCAATCAACTGGCCGTACTGACTGCCAAAATCCAGGATGGCGACTATTTCCCGGCCCATATAAGACCCTCGATAAATTTCGTACAAATTCTATCCGTCCGGCGTTAATCCCAAAAGGATACACATCTAAATCCTGCATCGTGAATAGTGAATAGTGAATCGAGCCACGAGACACGAACCAGAAGTGCTATTCTACGGTTTTTGTAACGTCAGTCAATTCCCCGGAGAATCATTTCAAACAAACCAGGGTGCTGTCCATGGTACAAATGTAAAGTTTTTTATTCGCCGCGGCTATTCCGTCCCAGACCGGCGGTGAGCCCAGATTGATTTGAGAGACTTCCCGGCCGTCTTCCGAGGAGAATATTGTCAGCAAGCCTCCTTTGAAACCTTCGAATGCGCGGTGAGCTTCGTTTTCTTCCGGGGTATTCGGCATACCGACGAGGTAGATATACTCGCCGGCTTTAAGGATTGCTCGCGGACGGAGCGGCAGGCTTGTTTCCCAAAACCATTTGTTCTCATACTCTGTCTTGGATGCATCAGTTAAATCATTATAAATTGGTTTATCGGGTGAATACGCAGGGATGTTCTTTGCAAACAGTGAATAGGAGTGTGGTTTGTACGCTCGCCTGACGCCCCAGGCTGTTTTGTTGTCGAATGCGAACATCAATCCGATAGGAATCCAAAGCTTCGGGCCGGTCCTGTCAACAATCCAGGAATAGGCCACTCCAATACGGCTGAAATTTCCCGTTCCTATCGTCCAGTGAGACCGGTGGTTCTCGTTACCATCGAGCAGGCTGGATGTCGAGAATAGATGCAGTGGTGTTTCCTTTACCGATTCGAGCTTCTGATTAAAGCACAAATGTCTGAGATAGACGTATTTTCCATCTCCGACAAGAACGTCGGTGGTAGCGCCTCCGGCCATTGAGAAGGCATCACTTTTATCCGGCGATATAAATGTCCTGTAGTCGGTGGCGTTTTGTTGTATTTTTCTTAGTTCGTGCCTGGATTTGTATTGCTCGGCCTCTTCGGCATTGAAAATACGAGGAGATTCGCCGGCTATTCTGTTTCTGTAGAGTACCTTGCCGGTCTGAGGGTCGAGGCCGTAAAGGAAGATACCGTCGTCGAGATAGGAGTTTCGACCGGCTGCAAAATAGGCCACGCCGTTTTGCACGAGAATACTGCCGTTCACAGGCCAGAGAGATTCGAGCTGGTCCATGGCGATGGTTTTCATATCGGCCGGCGCCGCCCTGAATCGCCATAGGAGTTTGCCTTTGGCCAGGCTGAGGCAATATACCCATCCATCCCGGGAGCCAAACAGCGCCAGGCTCTTGAATATGGTCGGAGGAGAATCTATGCGGCCGCCGGCGGTGTACGACCATTTCTTTTCCCCATTTTTAGCATTGAGGGCGTGGACCGTATGCCCGTCGATGTTTGTGAGAAGGACAAGTCCTCCGGCACAGACAGGAGCACTTAGATTGCCGCCGATTTTCGTTTGCCATGCCTTACTGAGTTTAGTGGGTAGGGCCAAGGTGGTGTGCCCGCTTCTGGAACTGTCATACCTGAGTGTTGGCCAGTCGGGTGAATTTTCGATTTTCAATTGCCGATTCCCTTGGGGATAAATTTCGATTTGTCCGTATGCCGGCCCCTTTTCCAGCAGGGCATTGTCAGAATCGATTTCCCACGACTGCCGTTCGGCCGCCAGCGCCCAGAATCCCCAGAGCTTGGCCTCCATATAGCAACCGCAGGAATGCGGCGGAGCATAGATAAGCCCGTTACTCGGCATAATGCCGTACTGGCAAACTCCCCGTACCCAGTTATGCCGGGCGTGATTATCACCCTCGAGGTCCATAAATTCGATACCTCTGTGACTGCACATAATGTATCGTTCGGAGGCTTTTTCACGGTAGCATCGGTGGTGGTGGCCGGCTGTCTGGATAGCACCCAATATATTTAGCTGTTTCCTGACCTCGCCCGTCCTTAAATCATACCCTTCTGAGAATGGGTTGGTCCATACCAGAGAGTTAATAACAAAAAGGTCACTTGCTGATTTGAAACCTGCCTTCGATGTATTTTCCCATAATTGTTTTCCGTCCTTTGCAGAGTAGGCTGAGAGTTTTCCGCCTGAAGCCAAAAGCGCCACGCCGTCTTTTATCACGAGTGTCGAAACCGCCCAGCCCACACCGCGGCTGCCTGGCTTCGGTTTTTTTCTACTTCCTTTGCCCTTTTGGGGCTCTTTATCATTCTGAGCAGGCTTTGTGTTTGTGTTCCATAGTTCTTTGCCCGATTTGAGGTCGCAACTGACAACTGCGTTTCCCAACTGATAAAATACCTGGTTTTCATTTGCGGCGAGTGTGCATGGGACGAGTTGAGAGCTTTCCATTTTTTGGCTTTTCCATAATTGCCTGCCGCTTGTTGCTTCGTAAGCGATGATGCTTTTCGTATCCGGGAATTTGCCGCTCAGATTATAGTGCAGACCTACGGATTGTTCCGGGAAAGGAGTACCGGTAACCACAAGCAATATTCCATTATTCAGGATAAGCTCTTCGGCCCCTTCCGAGCCTGCGTAAGTCCGCACAATCTCGCCGGTAACACAATCAAGCCCGGCGACCGGAGAATTAATCTCCAGGGGAAGATATACGCATTTGCCGTCGGTAACCAGCAGTCTTGGGAGCTGGACCGGACCTGACCGGAATTTTCTCTGATGGTTGGCCCAGGACTTTATCGGCTGCCTCCATAAAAACGTGCTGTTGTAAGCATCTCTGGCCACGATAGACCATTCTGCAGGAACGTCCATATTGGCGCCGGGCCCCTGGTCGCAAACGTAAAAGAGCCTTCCATCGGCGGACACAACCGCGCTTACACTGGCCAGCATGTGATGAAAGCGCGACCATTGCGGGCTTGTCTGCCACTGCATGTGTTTTGGATGTCCTATCTTTTTGTCCCCGGATACCGCGTTATTGCCCGCATCATGGAGGAAGTGCGTCCACTCATCAAGCTCTGGAGGTACGGGTTTTCTGACAATGACCCAGCCTCGGTCCTTTGTCATTGTAGTTTTGTCTGACTTTATATACGCCGCACCGTTTGGACATAGAACGCGCTTTATTTCTTCCATCGATACATTACCGGGATTTTCAGCGACGATTAGATTGACCAGATTGTCGATATACGGCAGTTTGTTGCCTGTGAGCCTGCCGATGGATACTTTGCCGTAAAGCCCGAGCGACTTTATATGTTCGCGTGCCTTTTCGACATTTTTCGCGTCGGTATCCAGTCCGTGCACTAAGAGACTATCGTTGGCGCGAAGGGCAGCGGTCAGTTTTCCGTCGCCACAGCCAATGTGCACAATCAGCCCGCCTTTAATACCAGTCTCATTGAGGATGTCTCGGGCGCTCGGCTCAGTGGCCTCGCCGGCGGTGATGGTCGTACAAAGCAGCCATGCCGTCGCGAGCACGAGCCTGGAGACGTTGTTTGTAAATCGAGCTCTCATTTGTTTTCCTTCTTAAAATTGAATCTTTAACTTTTTATATTCGCTTTCTTTTATTTTATGCCTTTTTTTGCTCACGAAAGGCATTTGAACAGGAGCTTGTGCAACATACAAGACCGACTGACAGCCGTCTATTTGCGTCATGCAAGTTTATTGGTTTTGTGGTTCGAGGGCAGTGCGGATAGCGGAGGGGTGGGCGCCGGCGGTCTCTGTGATGGCGCGGATGGTCATCTCGGGCGTGGCTTCAAAGCCAGCTTTTTCGAGCATCTCAACGGAGGCAATAGTGTCCAGGCCCATCTGGTCGCAGTACTGTTTGAGTGTCAGTCTGCCAAAGCCGCTGCCTGATCCGCTGCCATGTCCGCCGCCTGCTTCGCCGCCACCAGGGGCATCGGCGCACTGGTAACCGTACCCGGCGTAGCCGCTATCGCCGACTGCGATTTCGAATAACTGAATCGGTGTCATATTATAGGCCTCGGCGAGTTCGCCGAAGACAACATCAACGTCGTCTAAGGTAGCTTCAATCCCTTTTGCATTGAGGTTTGCGACCACGGCATCGAGATTCACGTCATGAATATAGTTAGCCACCCCGGCAAGGGTTAGGAACTCGGCGTGGGGGATAGGGGCACGTTGGCTGGGCGTTTCCCAACTGTGCTTTATGGACTCGTTCCATGCGAGAACTGTGGAGAAAGGCGCAATGTCTCCGAGCGTACCGACAAAAACAACGACAAAAATTACCAGCGCCAGAGCCCAATCGGCACGCCAGACGAACGCCCGGCTGACTTTGTTCCTGAAATAGTTGACCAGCGGCTTCCAGTTGAAGTACACATGAAAAGCGGATGCAATTGCAAATATGAGGCCGAAACAGATATGGAGGCCGCCCCACTGGTGTTTTGTGAGAGCAATGAGGGTCCAGCCGGTCCAGTTTGCGAAACGCCCCGGTGGAGTTACGAATAAAATGATGCCCGTGAAGATCATTGCAATAAAAAAAAGTGCCGTCAAAACTGAAATGAATGCCCGCCACTTAAAAATCTTCTTCTTGTCATTGTCCATGGTCATACCTTTCTATTTGTGTGTTGTCGTTGGTAAGCCCCTGCGCGGGTATTTGCGCCGCACGCCGGTTCCACTTTCTTATTAAACGCAGTAACCTGTACAAAACCTGCGAAAGAAATGTGGTTCTAACGTATTAAGCCGGCATTTCCCAGATGACGTCACAAACAGCACTCCTGCACACTACAGTCTCAATAATAGCACACCGACATTTCCCATTTGTCTTCACAAAAGTTGCTCCTGCACGCTTTGACACTCTTCTTGAAGCACTCCTGTACAATTCAAGCCCTACAATACCAAGATTTCATCTCATTGTCAACAACTTTTCGGCAGGTTCAGAATACCATGTCGCAAAAAACACCAAAAAAGCAAGGTGTCTGCGTAAAGAACCCACTTTTTCCCACTATTTTGTCAGACCGCCACCATTGCCCTCCATTTCGGAACCGGGCTTTCAGCAGTGCCGCACATCATCCAGGCCTCGCAGGTATTGTCAAAAACCACAACCGCCGGATGCGATGGTCCCGCCAGGGCGGACAGCGCATTCTGTAT
>JAUWPZ010000211.1 GCA_030611315.1 Sedimentisphaerales bacterium | reverse complement strand
CATAGAATGAGATGTTACTGACCGAGCAAAGGAAACTCTCAGTTCGCAAGTCAGATTTTTCGCTGTCGCTCAGAATGACAAATGAGTGTAAGACATTACTATGAATAGGGTTACGATATGCCAGAAAATAATTTCGCACCCATTAGCGGCGAGGGTTTTTAGAGGGACGAATTTAATTGTGTGCAATAAGTTCTTGACAAGAGGGGCGGTTGTAAATAAAGTGGCTTTCTCGTTTGGAATGAAAGAATTCAGAACGGTTAAAAACCGCATTTACAGTATTAAAAAAGGAGATTTAGAAATGGCAACAAAGGTCGCAATTAACGGGTTCGGCCGAATCGGCAGAGCTGTGGCAAGAATTATTACTCAAAGAGGCGGGGATTTGGAGCTGGTTGCTATCAATGACCTCGCGGACGCGAAGGCACTTGCGCACTTATTCAAATACGACACGGTGATGGGTAAATGGAACGGGACGGTCGAGGCAGGCGACGGCGAGCTTGTTATCAACGGCAAAAGCATCAAGGTTTTGGCCGTGAGGAGCCCGGCGGAACTGCCGTGGAAGGAAATGGGTGTGAAGATAGTTCTGGAATCGACGGGGCTCTTTCGCAAGGCTGAATCGCCGAAGGGCGGCTACGCGGACCATCTCAAGGCAGGCGCCGAAAAGGTGCTGCTGAGCGTGCCGGCCAAAGACGACATTGACGCGACAATCGTGCTGGGCGTTAACGATGAGAAGCTGACGAGCGATGTCAAGTGCGTCTCGAACGCGAGCTGTACGACGAACTGCCTTGCGCCTCTGGCCAAGACGCTCAATGATGCGTTCGGTATTGAGCAGGGGATTATGACGACCATTCATGCTTATACGAACGACCAGCGAGTGGCGGATATGATACACAGTGATTTGCGCCGAGCGCGTGCGGCTGGTGTGAACATGATTCCGACGAGCACCGGTGCGGCCAAGGCAATCGGCACGGTCATCCCGGAGCTGGCGGGCAAGCTCGACGGAATGGCTATTCGGGTGCCGATTCCGGTCGGCAGCGTGGTTGACCTTGTGGTTAACGTTAGCAAGGATGTTACCGTTGACAAAGTGAACGCGGCGGTCAAGGCGGCGGCGGACGGGCCTTTGAAGGGTATCTTGGTTTATTGCGATGAGCCTATCGTCAGCAGCGACATAGTTAACGACCCTGCTTCGAGCATCTTCGATTCACTCTGCACGATTGTCGTCGGCAAAACGATTAAAGTGGTTAGCTGGTACGACAACGAGTGGGGCTACTCGAACCGCAGCGTCGATATCATGGAAAAGATGGCTAAGATGTGATAGCGTACAGAGTATAGGGTATAGGGTATAGGGTATAGAGAATGGCGAAGAAAACCGTTGCTGATATCGATGTTCGCGGCAAAAAGGTCCTGATGCGATGCGATTTTAATGTGCCGCTGGACGATGACGGCAAGATTACGAGCGACGACCGAATCGTAAAGGCGCTGCCGACAATTGAGCACATTCTGGACGGCGGCGGAGCGCTGATTCTTATGAGCCATCTCGGCAGACCCAGGGGCCAAAGGAATGAAAAGATGTCTTTGGCGCCGGTGGCTGAGAGGCTCTCGGAGCTTTTGGGCAAAGAGGTTATTTTTGCCGACGACTGTATCGGGGCCGAGACGAAAGCAAAGACACGGGGGCTTGGGAGCGGCGATTGCATGCTGCTCGAGAACCTTCGATTTCACAAGGAAGAGACAATCAAAGACAAAGCTGCCAAAGCAGACGAGCAGCTGCGCCAGGCGAAGGACGATTTCGCCCGGCAGCTTGCGGATTTGGCGGACATTTACGTTGACGATGCTTTCGGCACGGCTCACAGGGACAATGCGTCGATGTACACGGTGCCGTTACTGATGGAGGGCGCCGAGCGGGTTATCGGCTTTTTGATTGAAAAGGAGCTGCGATACCTTGGGGATACGCTTAGTAACCCCGAAAGGCCCTTTGTTGCGATACTTGGCGGAGCGAAGGTTTCAGATAAGATGGGCGTGATTGAAAACCTGTTAGATAAAGTCGATTGCATCCTGATAGGAGGCGCGATGGCCTATACCTTTTTCAAGGCGGCCGGACAGAAAGTAGGCAAGAGTTTGTGCGAGGATGATTTTCTCGATAAGGCGACGGAGCTTTTGAAGCAGGCCAAAGATGCCGGCTGTGAAATAGTTTTGCCGGTTGATACGGTGATTGCCAGTGAATTCAAAGCCGGCGCCGAAAGAAAAGTGGTCAGCGGGAATATCGAGAACGGCTGGCAGGGGATGGACATCGGCCCGGAGACACGGAAGCTCTTTGCGGAGAAACTTGCCGGCGCGAAGACAGTGGTCTGGAACGGCCCGATGGGCGTATTCGAACTGTCGCCTTTCGAGCAGGGGACAGAGGCGGTTGCGCTGGCTGTTGTCGAGGCGACGGAGGCCGGGGCGCGCAGCGTGATAGGCGGCGGAGACAGCACAAGCGCGGTAAAGAAGCTTGGGCTGGGAGATAAGGTAAGCCATATTTCCACCGGCGGAGGCGCTTCGCTTGAGTTTATGGAGGGCAAGAAATTCAAGTGCCTTGAAATCCTCGATGAGAAAGGATAGCGTATAGCGGATGAACAATAGTTAAATAGTTCCTGTTGCGAAAACAACATTTGTCATTCCTGCGAAAGCAGGAATCTAGTTTTTTCGCCGTAGACCCCTGCTTTCGCAGGGGTGACATTGCCAGTTTCGGCTTTCCGCAACAGATACTAAATACTAAATCCGAAGCTCGAAACGGTATCACGATTCGAATTTCCAGGTGACCGGAATATATGCGATTACCAAAAGCAGGGACAATTGAGATTGCGCCGTCGATATTGAGCGCTGATTTTGCCCGGTTGGCCGACGAGATAGCCGTGGTCGAATCAGCGGGGGTGAATATGGTGCATCTGGATGTGATGGACGGACACTTTGTGCCGAATATTACGATTGGGCCGGTGGTGGTTGAAAAACTTCGCAAGTGCAGCAGTTCGGTTTTCGATTGTCATTTGATGATAAGCGAGCCGGCTGAATATGCTGAGAGATTCGTTGAGGCCGGCGCGGACCATATAACGTTTCATATCGAGGCGGCCAAAGGGCCCGAGAAGCTTATCGACAAACTGCACGAGCTGGGATGTACTGCGGGGATATGCCTGAATCCGGCCACGGAGGTAAAGACGATAGAGCAGGTTGGGCCGCTTTGCGATATGGTCCTTGTGATGACGGTGCATCCGGGCTTTGGCGCGCAGGCGTTTATGCCTGAGGCGGCGGAGAAAGTGGTTCGAGTGCGTGAGATTGTAGGGCCCGATGTACGCGTAGAAGTCGATGGCGGGATAAACTCGGAAACCGTGCCGATAGTGGTCGGCTATGGGGCTGATACGCTTGTTGCGGGCAATGCAATTTTTGCGAAAACCGACCGTATTGCGGCAATAAATGCCATTCGGGATAGTTGCCGGTAACTTTTTTATAGCTATTCGGCGGGATTTTTGGTAGAATCAGTTTTCAATTGATAAAAGTGTTTTGGTGAAAGAACCACGCACCAATTGAACCCGAGTTGTTGTGCTTTCGACTAGTAGTCTGTCATGATTGAATATGTAGCTTGTCATTCTGAACGAAGTGAAGAATCTCAATTGCACATTGAAAGTAATTGTATTGCTAAAGCCGGATGCTTCGCTCCGCTCAGCATGACAGCTTAATTGCGTTAATAACAAATACA